>CAYRKG010000004.1:113714-118413 GCA_964424795.1 uncultured Spirochaetota bacterium | reverse complement strand
ATTGGGGACTTTAGATTCTTTATACAATACGAATCTTTACAGCGCAAATGCCTTACTATGATTCTCTATTGACATATCATACTGGTTGATTATAATTGAAATCTGTTCGTCCTGACAGACTATTGTGAGTATCTGTAATAATTTGGATACAAGTTGAAGGAAACATACGAGGTTCATTCTATAATAGGGTTAGTCTCCTAAAAACAGGGTGACAGTAAAATAACTAATAAGTTCTACAAGAAGAATTTTGACGAAAAACATACTGAATGGAATGCATTACTATACTACAGGGCAAAGACACTTCAGCACATGACTAAAAATGGTAAGGCAGAATCGCTCCTAGATGATCTTCTTACTCATACACAGAAATCTCTTTCAGATAAGCCTGGAGATGAAGAAGAAAACCTCTACCCTATCGGTCTTGCATACAAGGGGAAAGGAAATAGTATAAAAGCACTCCAATACTTTAAACGTGCACTAATGATTAATAATTCACACAGACGTTCTCTGTGGGAAAGAGATGGGCTGGTACAAGATTAGAATAGAGGTATAGAACATGAAAGATACAATTGGAATTGGAATTATTGGAGCAGGTTTTATGGGAACTCTTCATGCAAGGGCATTCTCCCAACTATCTGATGCCTGTGTTGTGGCTGTAAGCGACCCGGCACTGAAAGAGGCACCCTTAATACCAGGTCAATCCAAGGAAACGGTATTTTACCATGACCACAAAAAATTATTGAGTCGGGATGATGTAGATGCTGTTGTAATTGCCACTCCAGAGGATCTTCACAGAGAGTTCGTAGTTGATGCAGCCTCTCACGGTAAACATATTCTCTTAGAGAAGCCTATAGCAACAACTCTGGAGGATGCAGATACAATCATTAAAGAATCTGAAAAAAATAATGTTAAACTGATGATTGCTCATATCCTCCGTTTTGATGCTAGATATGCACAGATAAAGGCCGCTGTAGATGAAGGAACTATTGGAAAGCCTCTTGTGTGCTATGCCCGAAGAAATGCTCCCATCCAGGAGGCTCGACGGTTAGGAGGACGTTGTGAGGTGGAGGAGTATATATCCGTTCATGATATAGATCAGGTTTTCTGGTACTTCACAGATAGGGCTGTAAAGGTAAGCGCCGAGATTGTAGAAGGGCCTGTAATGAAGGAACTGGGAGTGCATGATTTCATCTGGATCACCATTCGTTTTAAAAATGGAGGCCTGGCAATAATTGAAACTGGATGGGGGCTCTCTGAGGAAATAGTAAAGTGGAAAAGGCCTATATCTTGGGGAGGTTTCGGTGATGTTTGTCTTGAGCTTATTGGGGAAAGAGGCTCCCTTTACCTTGACTATCGGCCAATGACCCTTTTTGGGGTAGATAACGAAGGATGGAAATTTCCCGATACCCTTCACTGGCCAAATCTTCATGGAGAGGTTGTAGGTGATGTGCTGGAGGAGGATCGATACTTCCTGAAAGTACTGAAAGGCAATAGAAAGATTATCAGTACAGGAGAAGATGGAAAAAGGGCATTGGAAGTGGTTCTTGCGGCTCAGAGATCCTATAAAGAGAGCATACCTGTAGAGCTTTAATTCAGTGTAATGGCAGTCAGGCCATTCTGGGCTTACACAGGATCTCGCAGATTTTAAAATCTTTTACCTTTTGTGCAAATGTGGGCTTTACAACAATCGCTGTATCAGCACCCTCGTTTGTTCCACCAATGGCAATGATTTCACTACCAGCGGGTATTAATCCCGCTTCCATTGCCATTATCGAGACTTCAAAAGCAACCTTCGTACCCTGGGAAAAGCATCTCAGAGTATCTGCAATTATAGTTCCAGGTGTTCTTTCACCGAAATGTCCCTCTATTACACCATCCGCTAGAGCATGCAAACTCGTAAGCACTTTGATTCCCCTCTTCTCCATACTAGCTTTTTCTTCGGGCGTCAATGTCCATTCCTCATCATCAAAGGCAGCTGAAATACTGACCGCAATTATCTCAATACCAGTGCCCTTAAAGGTATCTGCAGCCTGAATTGCTGTATAGCCATGAGTCGAAGCTAAAACAACTTTCTTTATGCCGAGCTCCACTGCTCTCTCCCTTGCAATCTCCAATGTCGCAACTGTATTCCTCCTACCGGATTTTTCAAAATAGGTTGTTTTTCCCTGCATAGTGAAATTTTACCTCCCATTTTTACAAGATTAATAATATTTTTTGTTCAATAACTATACTTTTTTATAATGAATAGCGCAAGCACTTTTAGTGCCCTAGCACTTTTAGTGCTCAAGCACTTTCAGTGCTCAAGCACTTTCAGTGCTCAAGTACTTTCAGTGCTCAAGTACTTTTAGTGCTCAAGCACTTTTAGTGCTCAAGTACTTTCAGTGCTCAAGTACTTTCAGTGCTCAAGCACTTTCAGTGCTCAAGTACTTTCAGTGATATAGGGTGGTTTGTTACCTTAATGCGGACAAGCCGCATTCACGATAATGGGACTTTCTTTTAAATTAAGGCCTCCGGCCTCACGTCGCTTTCTCTCAAATTAAGGCCTCCGGCCTCACGTCGCTTTCTCTCAAATTAAGGCCTTCGGCCTTAATGGGAGGTACTAAGCATTAATAATGAAATCCTTTACACCTCTATTGGATATGCGCCATAACTCCTATAGGCCCTGTAAAAAGCCCGGATATTTTCTATGGTGGTTGTAGGCTGAACATTATGGGAAGAACAAAGAATGTATCCTCCTCCAGGAGCAAGTTGCCGCAGCCGCAATTTCACCTCTTTTTCAACATCTTCAGGAGTGCCAAAAGGTATAACTTTCTGATCATCAACTCCACCCCAGAAGGAAATATTTTTACCAAATCTCTTTTTAAGATTCCCAGGGTCCATTGCAAGAGGCTGTACTGGATTGAGAATATCCACCCCCACCTCTATTAGGTCATCGATTATGGGCTCTACATGACCACAGATGTGAGTCGCAATTTTTATATCCGAATTGGCGTTTCTATAGTCCTGGAATAGTCTTCTATAGCGAGGTTTTACAAACTCTCTCCAGAGATCGGGTGATATCAGCATCCTGTCCTGAGTTCCAACATCATCTCCAGCAAGAAGGATATCGCACCCCATATCTATAAGCTTCAGTCCAACCATCTTGTGAAACTCCATCACCATATCAATAAGCTGGTGGGCATAGTCCTTATTGTTGAGTAAATCCTGTAAAAACTGCATCATACCACGCAAATACCAGGGCCCTTCAAAAACTGAACCCAGAATACCTCCTACAATACAGTGAGTTTTTCCGTATCTTTCAATGAGATCCGATATTTCATAGTACTGCTCAGGGGCTTCAGGATCAGGAGGCCTATAGGATAAAAGCTTCTTATCTTCACCAGCTAAGGGATGAGAGGCAATTTCTGTATATGAGCCCTTGCCATCTGCATACTGCACCTGTCTCCAGGTGATACCCCATGGACATACATACTCTTTTTCATCTGATAGATAAAAAGATGCAACCATTCCAAGTATAGACATAAGGCAATCATTACCCAAATGGACACGCATATCAAAAGGATCTTTAGTTCCTGTTTCCTGCTTCAATAACTCTTCCACCTCAGGGGTAATCCATAGATCAACAGGCACTCGATCTGGCTCTTCATGTGAGAGAGCCACCTTTACCCGCTCTTTTGATGTCATTTTTAAGCTCCCTGAACCTTATTTATAAAGTGCTACCTTGATACATTTATACTTTCTACAAATTATTAAAAACTGAGACTTTTTTACAAGAGAGCATATCTCCTCTCTAACTCCTGTATCCTATCGTTGAGATTCTCTCTTATGGCTTTTCCAACAATCTCGATATCTTCAGCCCTCGTGAGATCGAGTACATCTACGCATGTATAGTAGACAAGCACCTCTTTTCCTCTCTGCATCATTAGCTCTACTGCATCGGGAAGCTCATACTCCCCGGCTTTCCCCTCTTTTCTCGGAGGGTGTCTTTGCACATCCCTGCACGCCCCAATAATATCCCTATCAAAACACCATAGATTCATGCTCGTAAGATTTCTATTTTTAACCCTCATCCTCCTGTTATTCACAGTATAGAGAAGATCATTGGTCAGATATTCCTGTGGATTACGAGCTTTTTCCACAATCTCCTTGAGCTTACCGTTCGCTGTTCTTATCACGGCAAAACTCTTTAGGCGACTCCTTGTCCATTCATTGAACCCATCTGTATCATAGGCTATCATGGCTGCATACTCGCTGGGGGAAGCGAGCAGCATCTGGACTGATTCTGTCGGGTAATTATTGTCACCATTGAGTACAAGAAACCTCTCTGAAGCCACGAACTCCTGCGAGGCCAAAACCGCATGAGCAGTTCCATCAGGAATGGCTTGAAATGAAAAGGATATAAAGGCTTCAGGAAAGAGAATCTCTCCTCTTTTTGAGTAATGATCTGTAAAGAAGGTATCCTCAGGCCTCAGTACAATATTGATCTTCTCAACTCCTGAATCAATGAGGCTCAGTATCTGGTAGTCAAGAAACGGGATCTTACTAAAGCGTGTAGCCATCTTTTCACCTTTGCCTATTGCGCTCAGCTCTTCTTTGCTCTTCACGAATTGTTCAACACCCTTCTGCATCCTAGATGCACTCCCGGCGGCGAGAATTACCGCTTTATTAACCAAAGATTGCCTCCTACTAACTTCCTTTC
>CAYRKG010000004.1:0-113614 GCA_964424795.1 uncultured Spirochaetota bacterium | reverse complement strand
TATCTATCACATTGTGAATACTATTTTACTGCATCCTTATCTCATTCACTGCGGCGAGAATTACCGCTTTATTAACCAAAGATTGCCTCCTACTAACTTCCTTTCAAAACAAACCCATGAAAACTCATTCTTTACTCGCCGTTTCTGTATGCTAAAAGCTCATCTCTATCTATCACATTGTGAATACTATTTTACTGCATCCTTATCTCATTCACTGCGGCAAGAATCACTGCTTTATTAACCAAAGATTGCCTCCCAGTAACATCCACTCGATGCCGGGTATCTATCAAACTGAGCCCTTTTCCTGTACTGTGGAAACTTCTTTAAATATTCCTCTTCCCATTTCTGGATGAAACCGCTCGAATCAGATTTCCGCACTATTGCATAGCAGCTTCCTCCAAAGCCAGCTCCAAATCCTGTTGCTCCGTATGCACCGAGACGGTTTGCTGATTTCTGTAAGAAATCAACTTCCTTCACAATGTTACCCAGATATCGCTTAGAAAGCTCGTGAGACTCATTTATAAGCTTCCCGTACCCCTCAATATCACCCTCTTTCATGCACCTCACTGCTTTTTCAATGATATCGCGCTCCAGAAAAAACTGATATGCCCTTTCTGCGATCCTTTTATCTCTCTCCATAAGCTTTTCATACGCCTCTTTTGCCCCCTCTCTGAAAGGTCTTCTGTGAAAAAAATCCCTCAAAAGGCTGTGGTTTGTTCCATTAATCTCATTAAGTGCAACCACACTTGAAGAGGCATTCTGAGAAAGTCTATTATACTTAGCCATAGCATCCTTTGTTTTTTCTGCCACCTTTGCCGAATAGGCAACGATAATCTGAAAATCCTCCCTCATACCGATTCTCTCTAATAACTCGGTAGGACAATACCTGCATAAGAGAAGCTTTCCCCGCTCTCCGAGAAGGATTGCGGTATGATCCTCCGATCCCCCAAACGTTCCAACACCCCTGTCCCCCCTTAGATCACCAAAGTCAAGACCGTTCTCGAAATGGGCAAGATACATCGACAGAGCAAGAGAAAAATCAGCCACACCTTTCTGATTCATCTTTATCCCTGCCTTTGAGCCATTCTCAAGAACAAGAGCCTTAAAGCCATTATCATCTAAAAGACCATTGACAGAGGCAAAGATATAAAAATCTGTTATTATCTTTGATGAAGAGCCTGAAGTTCCACCACCAAAAGGTATGTCACCTACAAAGACCGATTTGATGTTCTGGATGGGCCGAAAACCTCCATTCAGGAGATTGTTGTAAAGGCGTTTTGCAACTGTACTGCTGTAATTAGAACCCTCACCTTCTCTGAGCACCTCTGGCTCACCCTTCCTAAGCTTCATCACTGTGGTACCAAAATCGGGATCAGCATTCATCAACTCCGAGGTGTCATCCCCGGACAGGGCGCTAATGGCAAAGAAGTTCTTTGGTCCTGTGAGAAGAAAGGTCTCTCCCCCTTGATAATCAGTATGCTTCCCCAGCAGCTCAACTCTATTTGGCACAGATATAAGACATATACTTTCCCTCTGGATGAGGCTTGAGAATCTCTTTTTGAAAAGATCATAGACCTTCCTTAACATTCGCTTCTTGTATGCAACGATTCTTTCATCATGACCAAAGAGCTTTACAAATAGCTCGTTATCATTGATCCTCTCTTTTAACATCTCAAAACTCCAAAATAGAGGCAGATCGATTCTTGTATCCCAAGCCGTTTTAAATCTATCCTCTAACAGAGGCCACAGCCTCTTTAACATCTTTAATAAAGCAATCTAATTCATCTTGGCCATCGAGCACACCGATCTCGACTATTATCTCCCTCTTCTCACCGGACTCGAGTAACGGGAGCCTCCCATGCTCTTTCAATAGTGCCCGGTTTTCGATCTTGGTGTTACAGGGTTCAATACCCAAAACATAATCCCCCTCCCCTATCATCTTCCATTCGCTGAGATAAGGTAGATTTTTTGTATGAAAGCGTATAGAGAGACCAAGACCATCAATTAGTAGTCTGTTGATAATAGCAGCTAAGGCATAACCATTTTCATCTCCTGCCATGGTATGCAAAAAGTTCTGCTCTTTATAGTCGGGTATGGGAGAGCTAAAGTTTTTAAAACCATTCAAGCCAGATTTCGAAACCTCGTCGTAGGGCTCTGTTTTCAACGAGGTCAATACAAGCTCACTAGACTCATCTAGAAGGGGAAAACCTGCATTGATATGGTAAAGGATAGTAAAAGGAGAGCTCCTGAATCCGAAGTTTTCAACAGTATCGTGAACTCTTACATACTTTTTTCCTATTTCTGTGGAGATTGTTCGGGTAAGTCTGATCTTGTCACCAAAAAGTGCACACTCTTCAACAACGCCTCTAACTTCTAGTATAAAGTTGTCTCCTTCCCAGCGTGACAGATCACATACACTATCCGCTGGTGTTGTGGAATAACGACCATGGAGACCGAGCTCCTCCTCTCCATCCCTTCCAGGAGCTCCAAAATAGGTAAGACCACAGGTCGTTAAAAGTCCACCAAAAAAGGTTCTGAGCCAGCCCAAACCCTGCGGTTCATAGAAGAAGGGACCTGCCACTCCATTTGGAGTATGATATACAAGATTAATCCCTCTGTATGTACAGTGTGCAATATCCAAACCTCTGTCCGGGAGTACAGTAAAAGACAATCCCACACCTGTATTGAATCCTATTGCTTTAACACCTTTCGAACGCCCTTCTGAGAACTCATAATGTAATGTTCCCCCTAGTTGGTTTATGTTTCCGATTCTTCTCTCGATATCCCTGCGAGAATACTCTTTTCTATTAAATATCATATTAAATATCCTTTTAAAATTTTATTTCAGAAAATGAGTGTTATTAAGAATAAAGAAAAGTTTATTATTCAAACCCTTGAAGAAAGAAGATGGTGGTGTATATGTTTCACCTAACGTTGCCTACAATCTCAATGGGCTTTACTCCTTCCTCGAGTGAGGGATAGTATATGTACAAGTTTTAGATCGAAGGTCTTTTTCCAGGATGAACCGCTTTTTAAGAACATTAGTATTTTACAGCACCAAGTATGATTCCCTCCACAACAAACTTCCACACAAGAATGGCAAGTATTAATGAGGGTACAAGTGTAATAAATACGCCAGACATAAGCATACCCCATGCAACATCTGTTTCAATGGAGAGAGATGCCATGATAACAGGAAGAGTACGGGTCCTCTTGGTGCCAGAAAGTATCAGGCCGTATAAAAACTCTGAATATGAAAGCATAAAGGCAAACAATCCTGTAGCCACCATGCTCGCAGCGGATAGTGGTAGTGTTATCTTCCTGAAAACCTGTACTCTGCTGGCACCATCAACTAAAGCTGCCTCCTCGATATCAATAGGTATTCTTCTGAAAAATACAGAGAGAATAAGAACGGTAAATGGAAGAGTGAGAAGACTATGCACCATTATAATTGCTATTTTTGTGTCAAGAAGCCCAAGGGCTTGAACAATCAGATAAAATGGAACAGCTAGAGCAGCAGCAGGAAGAAGCCGGCACAATACGATACCCATAAAGGTAGCGGTTTTAGCCTTGAATCTAATTCTCACAAAAGCATAGGCTGCCATGCTTCCACAGAGGATATTTATACCCATCACAGACAGAGCGATTATGGCACTGTTCAACATCCCATGCGGGATTAACCTGGCCTCCTCTGAAATCATACCACGCATGGCTCCTCTTACTTCATAAGACTGAGGAATTGTTCCTCTAAAGATATAGTCGTAATAATCAAGTGTTGGTTTCATCGAAAACCATTCAGGCGGATATGATAAAAGCGCTTTATCAGGTATAATGCCACCAAAAAGCGTTAACAAAAGAGGACCGATACAGAAAAGAAACACGACCAATGCTAAAAAATGAATCAGGATTTTTTTTGCCATAACGCTACTCCTTTACAAGTATGTCAGTGGGAATAGCCTTTAGAATAGCCATTATAAGAGCAAATGTAATGACAGCCATGATAACCCCTAGAGCTGCCCCTCTGCCGAAATTTAACAGTTTAAATGCCTCTGCCCATATGTAGTATGATAAGAGGGTCGTAGCACCTCCTGGGCCACCTGCTGTCATGGAATATACAGCATCGTAACTCGTCAGCCCCATAATACATTCATAAATCAGGGTTATGATAAGCATTCCCTTAATCTGGGGAATGGTAATGGAAATTAACCTCCGGAAGGCACCTGCGCCATCAACCTCTGAGGCTTCATATATATCTTTTGGAATTGTAGTAAGGGCTGCCATAAGAAGTATGCTTGCAAAGGGAATCTGTGTCCATATATGGGCTATGCTTACACAGAATTTTGCAAGACGTGCATCCATGAGCCAGGGTATATAGTTTTTGATAATCCCCAGCTTCAATAAAAACCCATTCAATAGCCCCCACTGACCGTGAAAAATCCAGAGCCAGAGAATACCGGCTACGGAACCCGGAATAGCCCACGGGAGAAGGACAACGGGTCTCAGAATAGCTCTTCCATAGAATTTGGTTAGCAGAAGCCTGGCTATACCTAAGGATATTATCACAGTTGCAGGAGCAGTGGTAACAGTGAATAAGAGTGTATTTAATATGGCTTCTTTGAAATATACGCTTGTCAATACTTCAAAATAGTTTTTCAGACCAACGAAAGGTGTTGTCGGGAGCACAAGGAGGATCCTGTGAAGGCTATTGTAGATTGCGTACCCAACAGGAAATACAGTAAATACAATAACTAGAAACAGAACCGGAAATAACCACTCTATGGGATACCGGGAATATGCTTTTTTCTCCATATTCTCCTCCCTTCGGGCTTCAATATTCCATTTTTAATAGCCGACTTTGCTGTAAAGTAGGAATTGGAAATCATGGAAATAAACTTTTTATTCTTATGTTTTCTGTTTATCCGGCTGGCAGCACCATGCTGATTAATTTTGTAAGTCTCTACTGTTCTATTTATTCTATTAAAAAATGTACTTTCATTATTAAGGGATATGTTCGGGAAAGTATCAGCCCGAACATATCCCTGAGATTTCTAAAACCTGTAGGATTCTTTATCCCATCAACAGCTGCTTGTATTCGTTCCACTTTGCAGCGGCCTGGTCCATCACCTCAGCGGGAGATGCATCGCCGTTTATACCCTTTGCCAAGAGAGGCCTGAAGAACTCACTCCACATTCCTGTCCATTCAGTTTGTGTGCCATTTTTAGCCAATGTCGCCTGCTCTTTAAACTGATTCATATCGATCCAGCCCTTCCATGCCTTAATTACATCCGGGTCATCCATTAACGGCAGAGCTGCAAAACCGAGGCCCTTCTCTACTGCCCATCGCTTTGCAATCTTGTAGTCTCCACCACCAAAATCTTCAATGAAGGTCCATGCTGCCTCCCTCCTGAAATCATCATCAGCTGCCTGCTGTGTCATGCAGTAGAACTTCGCAAATCCAAGACAAGCGTGTGCTGAGCCTGGCATCAACGTCATGTTAAACTCACCGGCTAATCTGCTGGGAGGAAGGTTCATGGCCGCAAGCATATAGTTGTACATGACCGTCATTGCGTGCTGCCCGGTATTCATGGCTATATTTACCTTTGACTCATGTGGAGAGTAAGCCATACAACCATGCTTCACCTTCAGATTCTGCAGGAACTGCAGCTGCTTGATTGCCTCAGACCCTGAATCGGCAAAAACTGGATTCAGGTCATCATCAAAGAAATCACCTCCTCTTCCGTAAACCTGTGACAGAAACGCAGAATAGAAGTTTGGAAGGTTCTGGTCATACTCATAGACAAAAGGCTTATCCATCTTAGCGTCTTTCTTGAGCTTCAGACAAGCATCCAATACATCGTCCCATGTCTCTGGTGGATCAATACCGTTGTCTGTCAGTATCTTCTCATTGAACTGGAATGTGATCAGGTCTGCGTAATAGGAGAGTCCGTATAGCTTTCCGTTGTAGGTCATATCTGAGAGTGCATAATTGGCGGTCTTATCCTTGTACTGTTTGATATCTGGGAAATAATCTTCCAGCGGTGCCACCCATCCTGCTGCAGCCCATTCGGGAAGCCAGTCCTCACCGTTGTAGATGATATCTGTTGGTGTCTTTCCCTTGAATCTAAGCACAAGTGTGTCGTGATAAGTCGGCCAGGGATAACCGGTAAGATTGACTCTAATATCAGGGTGTGCTGCTTCAAACTTGTCGATATTGTCCTGAATAGTCTCTAGGGAGTATTGCCATACAACAAATTCGAGGGTGATTGGACCTTCCGGAGCTGCTTTTTTCTTTCTCTTCGGCTTTTTCTTCCTCTTAAAAAGCTGGGCATAGAGGTTCATACCAGGTGTAAGCAAGAGACCTGCGCCCACAGCAGTTCCAGCAGCACCTTTGATGAAGTCTCTCCTTGATATTTTTCGATGCACATAATCTAAGGCCTCCAGTCTCTCTCTCTTTTCCTTTTCATCCATACAGTCTTACCTCCTTTAAAAAAATTTTTTCATAAATCTAGCTCATAACGAAGCCTTTTAAGGCAAAACTAAGATGCAGAACTAAAAACTTAGTGTTCTAAAATTGGCACATCGAATAAATGATAACTTATTACATTATAAGATATGACATAACTAATTTCACTCAAGAAGCTTGAAGGCTTCAATAATTGTAGAGTGAACCTTTATTACCATATCCTCTATGAAATCACCTCCTTCTCGATTTTCCAATATCCTTTTATCATGATTTCTAAAAAATTACAACTAATATAATGATGAAAAAGTGGAATTTCTATAATAATTTATATGCAATTCCCGCACTTTTTCACGCTTCAGTTATTTAGCTTATCTTGTTTCTTTTTCTTTTCAATTTATCAAATGGAGTAACATACCAGATTTTCCGATTCCAGCAAATACAGATTATATCTTAATATCCTTAGAAACATTGACATAAGAGAAAAATTGTCCTCTGTGTATTACTTTATGCGTATGATCTTGAACATCCTTAAATATTTTACGAATATCAGTAAAACCTAGATCGGTAAAATAATCTATCAAGTCATGCCAGATATATGCAGTAGACGACTCATCTGGTGACAAAGAATACCAACTACCATGCATATAAACGTTTCCTTTATCATCTACTGATAATGATTCAATCATAGAAACACGTCGATTATCTTGATCTACGATTTTGCCATGGTCCAGTACCTTATTATCAGTAGATTGATCTATACTAACACTTCGCAAATGTAGCTCATCATTAAAATTAATATCTTTTTGATCATACTCCCTGGTGGCTTCTGTATAGTAAGTACGCGCATCGTGCAAATCTTTAAATTGGATAAAATAAACACGATCCTTATTATCAAAAGCTACAGACAGAAATGTGGCACCAATATAAGCAATAGGATGAAATGCTTCACCATTTTCAATATTTTTATTTGGATCAAAAATCCATAGCCGCTCATCACCGCCACCAAGCCATCCCATGGTGAATAGACATTGTCTATTCCCAGGTAAAGCTTCCGCCCAGGTCCAGCATCTTTCAGTCTTTAGCTTTTCAGGTGCAGGAGCACCATCTGGTGCTAACTTACCAAGAGGCAGGACATTTTCATAACAATTGATTACCCTGGTATTCACATCAAATTGATATAGATTTCCATCATCAAAAGAAGAAGGCCAATGATTCTTAAATAAAGTGAACCAGCAATCTCCCTTATCATCAATAAAAAACCAGTTACAATTACTTCTTTCTTTCTGTCCCACTAATCCTAAATCTACTTTTTCCCCTGTATCAATATCTATTTGATATAAATGACTACCATCGCTTTCCATATCATCTTTAGTCCAGGGTACAACAAATACATAGATTCTCTTATTTATCTTATCCACATTCAGAGCAGAATAGATAGAGTATCTTTTGCAAACAACACCAAAATCTCTGAATTTACCTGTTGATAGCTCATAACCAATAACATGGGCTCCTGTATATTTATTTATTGCCTCTTCCCAATAATTTGATAGATGTGTTGTAAAATATAGCCATCCATCACATTCAACAATAGGGCTATGAATTTTTCCTTGTGGTGGCGTCTTTGTTAAGTCTTCTCCACATATTTTAGTCATGTCTTCAGCTAGTACTGATAGTTTTTTAGTCGCTGGATCAAATTTTAGAAAGGAACTTCCGTGTAGTGGAGAATGTGTTGATGCGCCAAAGTAGCATGCACCATCTGAGGCTATTGTCATTCCTTGCCATTGGCCATCAAAAAACTTTACTATTTTGTTTAATGCGATTGAATGGACAGAGCATTCCATTTTTGCCTCCTGTTTTTAATTAATTACAATTTAATGTCCAAATCAAAACTTGGAAAAGTCCAACTTACCTTTATAAACTACATGAACAAATCTTATAATGCAATGGCTTTTATTACTGTCAGCCAATTATTTAATATGTTTCGCACTTACTTTATTAAATCTTTTATAATTGGTACAAGGCCCGGAATGATTCTCAAAGCATTTTGATAATAAACCTTTCTTAAGACCTCTCCAGGCAAACCGATGCCGCAAATGGGCCAACGATATCTACTGAATGTACCGTCATAATCTGGCGCAAAAAAGGATTCATCATAAGTTTCCAGGAATCGGAAATAGCAGCGATACATGTCCACTGAATCCGGAATATTAGCAGGCATATCAGTCCCAAAGAGAATCCTGTCCTGGTATTTGATGAAAAAGTCTCTTGCAGTATAAGGCTGCCGACCTAATTCGTCTAAACGAGCTGAAAAATCAATATAAACATTAGGATTCTTATCCAGTAATTCAGATACGTATTTGAGATTTTCAGCAAAATTAGTTATATGCGGAAGTATAAATGTGGTTTTCGGATATTGTTTGATGAGGTTATCACGTCGTTTGATTAGTTTTTCTTTACGTGGGAATTTTTTATCAGCAAAACTCCAGGAGGGATATTTCTTAAGTGTTTCAAAATGTTCATTATTTGGATTGACAGGTTGAAAGAAGCCATACGGATCTGATTGATGGATTAAAACAGGAATCCCCAGATCACCTGCTTTTTCCCAAATTGGTGAAAATTGTGGATCATCGATATTTATCAGTTCATTGTTAGCATTTCTATATATTAAACCTAATTCCTTTAATATTTTCAATCCACGTGCCCCAAGTTTTACATGTTCTTCCAATTTTTTAACTGAGCTTTTAACGAATTTTTTTACATCTTGAAATAGTGGTACATCAACAGGTTTCGCAAAATCTGACATTGTGAAACAATAAAATCGCCCAGCATATTTTGACGCACAATTGTTAAAAAAATCTAAGATATTTCCCTCTTTAAAGACATATCCTCCTTTTACAAATGACAGCTTTATATTTGCAGTAAGATCACAATAACCTGCAACACCTACTTCATCCAATGTTTCGATTATTTTTTCAACATTCCAATCTCCCCATAAATGATTATGTGCATCAATTACCGGAAAAGCTGCTTTTTGAGGAATTTGTTCTTCTCTGAATAGATAACAGTCTTTTTGCATAATGATTTAGGTAAATATAAAATTTTTTCAGGCGATTTTATTTTAATGAACCAGTGGTTAATAGCTAAAAGAAGTAAGAAAAGAGAATAGCTAATCATCTTCCATCTCTTCAAACTCTTCTACAAGTATTGGAGGAAGCCATCCTTCCGGTGCCCGTGTATCTGTATCTTCAATCACACGAATATAAAGAGGATTTGAAAGTTTGGTATAGACATCTTCAAGGTATTGAATATGCGCCTTCTCCATTCCAAATCTTACTGGAAGAAAGGCCATTTCCTCGTAATATATATTCCCAGCGGGCACTGGTATCAGCCTCCCCATGTTGTTTGATGCAAACGTATACACCAACGGACGAGCATAGTATACCCATGGCCCCCACTGAAGATATGAGTAGGGCTGGAATGTCCTTGATAGTCCACCATCGCTTCTGAAATTGGTAACTTTTAATGTAACCATACCTAATCCACATTGATACTTTCTGTTAAAGAAACATGCCCAAGGAGTATCGTATGGAAGTACCTTTGCATGTTCTGGATGCCTTGGACCATCCTTAATAATCATGGAACTGGCAGTTCCGTCTGGCCCACGCCATGCAAACTCATTCACAAATTCCTGATTAAGCACGATTTCTCCGTTCCTCAATGCTTTCACAGCTATCTCTTTTTTTATCTCTATGGTTGATGACATGATTATCCAGGGTACCCTATCGTAGAACTTGTAATTTATCGATATATTAGACTCAGGATAATGATCCAAAGGTCCACTGCGTCTTGCTGTAGCAAAAAGAGAGCCTGCCAATTGTGAATAGCTCTCTGGAGGGTCCCAGTCAGATGCATGAATCCACTGGCGCGGAGGAGCATAAAGGCCCGGATTCCAGTGAAGGGCCCCATTAGTTTCCAGATGATGAGCAAAGATGCGATTAACACCCATCTTCATGTGAATCTCATCAATGACCCCGCTCTTCTCAGAAAGAAGAGCCTTGTAGAACTGGTTCTCCAGTGAAAGACCAAGTCCTTTCCCGCTCACATGTAAGTCGCCTGAATAGTCCGGATCAGGAGCATCCGGATTACCATAAAAGGCAAGATACACTCTTGATGAGTTCGCAGGAACGTCAGCATAAAAGATAACCTCAAAGACGGTAGTTGGCTGATATCTTACACTTGGCCTGTCACACTTATAGCAGCTAATCCCATATACCTGAGATGGCACCTCCCTGTGTATACCCGATTCAGGATCTATAGAAACGATCCTCACCTCTTTTTCAGGATTAGCAACACGATCACTGTAAAATACAAGAGTTACATGAACAGGCTCATCTACCCGGGTTATTCCAGCAGTTTCAGTACAGATAATGCCTGCATAGTACTTCCATGAAGGATTCCAATACCCGTTATACGATGGAGCTTTTGTTTTAACAGTAAATGAAAGAGAGCCCTTTCCGTTGCATGATTCGCCTTCAATAACAGCTGCAATGTCCTCACCACACTTCCAGTCACAGCGAATAACAACCTCACTTAATCCTCCACCCTCTATCATATGATCCTTTAAAAAAGAATGGTTATGATACGTTGTATAATCACGAACCCTTTTTCCGTTAACCTTTACCTGTTTAATCTGATACTGTAATACTTGATCAAGATTAAAAGAGGTTCTTAAATGATAAAAAGGATGCTCTGATGAGGGAAATATACAGTCTGCTTCAATGTTAGAGGGCTTTTTTAACCGTGCACCCATCTAAAATTCCTATTTTATTTCAAAAAATTATATACTCCAGTGTTTCATTGTCAAGAGAAAATGCCTATCAGCTAATCACAAGCAAGGTTCGCTTCGAGAGACTTTGTATATCATCATATTTTAATCAAGTACGATTGTAAATATTACGACAAAAATCAGTGCCGGGAGCAGATTAATAATCTTTATCTTTTTGATATCAAGAAGGTTGATCCCTATCCCTAAAATCATTGCTCCCCCAACTGAAGTCAGCTGAGAGATCATAAGTGGCGTAAAAAACTTCTGGCTCAGGGAAGCCAGCAGAGTAATCCCTGCCTGAAAGATAAAAAGAGGAATTGATGAAAAAAATACTCCAAAACCGTAGGTTGAAGCAAGAGCAACTGATGTAAAACCATCCAGCACAGATTTTGTTAACAGGATCGAATGATTGCCCCGAAGGCCCTCATCTATTGCCCCAACTATAGTCATAGAACCCATACAGAAGATGAGGAATGCAGTGACTAATCCTTCACTGAAATTATGCGATGATCTCTTAAGCTTTGATTTTAAAATATCTGCCATCTTTTCAAACCTGTCGTTCAATTTGAGGAGCTCTCCGGCAATACCTCCAAGTAGCAGACTGAAGATTAAAACCAGGATATTCTGCACCTCAAAAGCCATTTTCATACCGATCACGAGTGTTCCCAATCCTATAGCCTGAAAAACAATATTCTTTATCTTTTCTGGAAAGCGAGTACTGAGTAAGGTGCCGATGGTGCTTCCAACCATCACAGTTATTGTATTTACTATTGTACCAAGTGGCATTGGTATACCTATTTACATGTAAATGAAGTTTAATAAATATATCCTATGAGCCGAAAAAATGGAAGAGCAATCGGCAATAAGCTACTATGGGAGTATAGTAAAGGTACTTCGTCTTGACAGGAAATTGTATATAGTTACTAATTAGTTCCTTGTAAATAACTTTTATATAAAATGCTCTAAATTTTTTGTTATGATAGCTATTGACATATAAGAAATAAGGAACTAATTATTGAGCTGGTGAATTTATTCACCAGCGACTAATTTTATACATTATATAAATTGGTGAGGTACAATTGAACCCTCTTATATTAACCGGAGCTCTACTCATAATCGCCGGGATTGCTGGGTGCATCTTTTCGGTTATTCCTGGTCTTATCCTGAGCTATATCTCACTAATATTGCTCTCTTTTGTACATCATTTGGAGTCTTATTCACCTAGATTTTTGATTTTGATGGGTATAGTTGTTTCTGTTATTACAGCTCTTGATTTTCTTGTCCCCAAATGGAGAAAAAAAAAGTACGGAGCATCCAGACCAGGGATGCTGATTTCTGTTATCGGAATGCTCATAGGTCTCTGGCTTTTCCCACCATGGGGTATCATTATAGGGGCATTTATAGGAGGCCTGATAGGTGAAATCTTAGTCAGAAAACAGGAGAAAAGCGCATTCAAGGCAGGTGCTGGAGTCTTTATTGGAACTATATTCGGGATTATGCTGAAAATCTGTATAACTGGATTGATTGCTCACTATTTTTTGAAAGAAGCAACTCTTTATAATCATTTTTTATTCTCCCCGCTTTCAAGCTCAAAGGATGCCTTGATAAGAGTCTTTGTATATGGGTGTTTTGGTCTTTTGAAAATATCTTCTGTAGGTCCATGCTCCACAACATTCCCATCCCGTATTACCACTATCTCATGACTCAATGCACGAACAACCCTGAGGTCATGGCTGATGAATAGATAGGCAAGATTATACTTCATCTGAAGTTCAAGTAAAAGGTCGATTATCTGTGTTTGAATCGATCTGTCAAGAGCAGAAGTAGGTTCATCGAGAACTAAAAATCGGGGCTTTAATACCAGTGCCCGTGCTATGCTGACACGCTGGCGCTCGCCACCACTAAACTCATGTGGGTACCTATACCGATAGGAAGTTTCAAGCCCAACTTCTTTCAGTACGTTTGATATGAGTATATCCCTTTCCTCTCTGGTCTTTCCTATACCATGCACCCTCAGACCCTCTTCAATGATCTGGCCAACTGTTAATCTCGGGTTCAAGCTCTCATAGGGATCCTGAAAGATCACCTGCATCTCCTTTCTGAAAGGTCGCAAACTTTTACTCTTTAATTTCTGTATCTCTTTCCCCACGAAATGTATGGAGCCGTCACTCGAAATAAGACGCAGGATTGCCAGCCCG
The DNA here is from genome assembly GCA_964424795.1 of uncultured Spirochaetota bacterium. Classification (GTDB taxonomy): domain Bacteria; phylum Spirochaetota; class B62-G9; order B62-G9; family DRHN01; genus CAYRKG01. The sequence goes on along the minus strand of CAYRKG010000004.1, from coordinate 100,128 downwards.
AAAGTAGTCTTACCTGAACCGCTCTCCCCAACAAGTCCAACTGTCTGTCCCTCCCTTATGGTAACTGTTATTCCATTCACTGCCTTTATATAGCCCTTTATCCTTCTGAAAATTCCTCTGTATACAGGGTAGTGAACCTTTAGGTTATTCGATCTTACCACAACACTGCTTTTGATACTCTTTTCTTCAGGAGCTCCCTTTGGCTCAGATGCAAGGAGATACTTCGTATATTGATGCTTGGGATTATAAAATATTTCATGAACCTTGCCCAGCTCTACAATCTCCCCATCTTTCATAACCGCTACCCTGTCTGATACCTTCTTCACTACCATAAGATCGTGAGTTATTAAAAAAAGTGACATGTGAAAACGTGATTGTAAACTCTTCAACAGGTCCAGTATTTCTGCCTGAATTGTAACATCTAAAGCCGTTGTCGGCTCATCTGCAATGAGGAGTTCGGGATTATTTGCAATTGCCATTGCAATCATAACGCGCTGTCTCTGCCCACCTGACAATTGATGGGGATAGGCATTTAATCGCTCTTCAGCCTCCGGAAGCTGAACCAGTTTCAGGAGTTCAAGAACCTTCTCCCTTGCCTCTTCTCTTGAATAGCCCTGGTGGAGAATAAGAGACTCACTAACCTGCTTTTCAATTGTATGTAGGGGGTTGAGAGAGGTCATCGGCTCCTGAAATATCATGGTAATTCTGTTCCCCCGAATCTCCCTTAATACCAGATCGGAAACACCCATCAGCTCATGGTTGTGAAAGACTATACTCCCGGAAGGAAAAAAGGCCATTCTGGGGAGGAGATTCATGATAGATAGTGCAGTTACTGATTTCCCTGCTCCACTCTCACCGACAAGAGCAAATGTTTCACCCTTTTTTATTGCAAATGATATCTTTTTAACAGCTTCGACGATCTTCCCACTCGTGCGAAACGATACGGAGAGATCATGTACCTTCAATAGATTCATTATGTCTCCCTCCTTGGATCAAATGCGTCCCGTATTCCTTCTCCAATAAAAATCAGAAGAGAAAGCATAACAGAAAGTACAATGAAAGATGTAATTCCAAGCCACGGTGCCTGCAGGTTTGCCTTTCCCTGAGCCAGAAGCCTTCCCAGCGAAGGAGATCCGGGTGGAAGACCAAGACCGAGAAAATCAAGCGAGGTGAGTGCTATAATGGAACCGTTCAGAATAAAGGGAAGAAATGTGAACGTTGAAACCATGGCATTTGGAAGAATGTGTCTGAAAATAATTGTTGCATTACTCACTCCCAATGCCCGAGCTGCTTTTACAAACTCGAAGTTCCTCACCCTTAAAAACTCTGCACGGACCACTCCAACCAGGGATAGCCATCGAAAGAGAAGAAGAACTATAAGCAAAAGACCAAAGGTTGGCTGGATAACACTTGTGATGATAATAATGAGATATAGCGAAGGCAGAGAAGACCACATCTCAATAAAACGCTGGAAAATAAGGTCAACAAGCCCTCCAAAATATCCCTGCACAGCACCAGCTGTTATTCCAATAACAGTGCTGAAGATGGTAAGTACCAGACCAAAAAGAACAGATATTCTGAATCCATATATAACCAGGGCAATGACATCATGTCCACCATCATCTGTTCCAAGCCAGTGTGTACGCATTGGTGGCGCTGGGGCAGGAACATCAAGATTATAATCGATTGTATCATACTTGAAACGAACAGGAGGCCAGATCATCCATCCATTTTCATTTATAAGCTCCTGAACATATGGATCATGATACTCTGCCTGAATCTCAAACTCACCCCCGAAATCCGTTTCCAAATAACTTTTAAAGACCGGGAAATAGTATCTGCCATTAAACTTAACAACGAGAGGTTTGTCATTGGCGATAAACTCTGCTAAAAGGCTGAGAATAAATAGAGACATGAAGATATAAAGCGATAGATAGGCACGCCTGTTTGAGCTGAAACTCTTTATTCGGCGCTGTAACCTCGGACTTAAAACAAAACCGAAGAGATGCTCTCTTGCCACTTACACCTCCCTGCTCTCAAAATCAATTCTGGGATCGATAAACATGTACATGAGATCACCGATAAGATTCAGAATTAGCCCAAGAAGACTGAAGAAAAATAGTGTACCGAAAACAACAGGGTAATCTCTGTTAATTGCCGATTCAAATCCAAGGAGGCCTAGTCCATCAAGGGAAAAGATAACCTCGATTAACAATGTCCCAGTAAAAAGGGCGCTGATGAAGGCCGAGGGAAAGCCAGCAATAACAATTAGCATGGCATTTCGGAATACGTGTCCGACGAGCACATTCTTTTCAGTAAGTCCCTTTGCCCTGGCTGTTGTCACATACTGCTTATTTATCTCCTCAAGAAATGCGTTTTTTGTAAACATCGTTAATCCAGCAAAGCCGCCTATAACACTAGCAGTTATTGGTAGAACAATATGCCACAGATAGTCGGTAATCTTTAAATACCAGGGAAATGTCCCCCAGTCTTCTGAAACAAGACCTCTTAGGGGAAACATTTTCATGTAACTCCCGCCGGCAAAGAGTATAATGAGGAGGATTGCAAATAGGAATCCCGGAATAGCATATGTGACTGTAACAATAAAACTCGTCCATACATCAAAGGGTGTCCCGTCTCGAACTGCCTTTCGTATTCCAAGTGGTATTGATATAAGGTATACGATCATAGTCGTCCATAATCCAAGAGTAATGGACACGGGCATCTTTTCAATTACAAGATCTACGACCTTTCTGTCTCTAAAGAAACTATCACCAAAATCAAACCTGAAGTAATTACCCATCATAATTAAGAATCTTTTATATAGAGGTTTATCAAAGCCATACAACCTCTCTATCTCTCTTATGAACTCAGGATCAAGCCCCTGTGCACCGCGGTACTTTGTTTGCACGCGATCTTCGCCTCCAGAAACCGAAGGTGTGCTGCTCTCTGCTTCCCCTCCAGTGCCGCTGATCCTCTGAGTTGCTCGCACGGCTGTTCCTTTTACCTGGGCAATAAGGCGCTCTACAGGACCGCCAGGTGCTGACTGTATGATGAAAAAGTTAATGATCATAATACCGATAAGTGTTGGAATTATGAGTAAAATGCGGCGTATGATATAGCTGATCATTAATTAATGCTCCAATCTTAGAGATTGATTCATGGTTAGTTCCCATATAGAAACATTGAAAATTTTAAAATGAAAAATACTATTTTGAAATCACATTTATAAAATATGAAGGAATTTTGAGATAGACTATACTATAATTCGCATTTATGAGGATGATTAACAAAAAGATAGGAAAATAGGCGACCGTTTAAAAGTATGTATTTTCGTTTTCAAACTACTGTTTGCCCTCAAGCGCTCTTTCTTTTTCAGGATCAATCCACCACGTATCAAAAAAACCGAGTGCATACTTTGGCTTTATCTTCGGTCTTGAAAATTTGTTCCAGTATGCAATACGATATACCCGTATATGCCAGTTGGGAATTATATAGTGGCCCCATAAAAGCACCCTGTCAAGAGCCCTGCATGCCGTAATGAGACTCTTCCTGTCTGGTGCAGTAATAATCTTATCGATCAGTGCATCCACGACAGGGTCTTTAATTCCTGCAAGATTTCTCGTTCCAGGTCTGTCTGCCGCCTCAGACGACCAGAAATCACGCTGTTCGTTCCCTGGCGAAAGGCTCTGTCTCCACCAAACAGTTGTCATGTCAAAATCATAGTTATCAAGCCTGTTTACATACTGTGAGGCATCAACTGTACGTATCTGCATGGAGATACCAAGCCTCTCAAGGTTCTTCTTGTAAGGAATTGCTACCCGTTCCGTGCTTGGCTGAAAAATAAGCATTTCGAATTCGAATTGTTCACCTTTCGCATTCACTAATTTTCCCTCTTTTAGTTGCCACCCCGCCTCCTTCAATAGCTGAAGGGCCTTTCTCAGATTGGCTCTTATATCTCCTGTTTTCTCGGTAGATGGAGGATTGTACTCTTTAGTAAAAACCTCCTCAGGGAGCTGGTCTCTATAGGGCTCAAGGAGCTTTAATTCTTCCGGACCGGGAAGCCCGCTGGATTCCAATTCAGAGTTCGAAAAGTAACTCTTATTTCGCGTATACTGTCCATAGAATAGGGCCTTATTCGTCCATTCAAAATCAAATGCATGGTTCAATGCATATCGGACTCGGGGGTCCTGAAAGATAGGCCTTCTAGTGTTAAAAACCCAAGCCTGCATTCCAGTTGGGTCTTCATCCGGAAGTTCCTCTCTTATGATGTAACCTCTATCAAAGTTAGTTCCCTTATACGCAGTGGCCCATACCTTGGCGACATTTTCAGATCGAAAATCGTATTCTCCTGCCTTAAATGCCTCCACTACAACAGTTTCATCACGGTAATATTCATACCGAACTGTATCAAAATTATAACGTCCAATATTTACAGGAATATTCCAACCCCAGTAGTCAGGGTCTCTCTTATATGTTATCGAACGTCCAGCCTTCAGATCAGCAACCCTGTATGGTCCGCTACCCATTGGAGGTTCAAGGCTTGTTTTATCGAATGGATGATCAGTATAGTATCTTTTGGAAATAACCGGAAGCTGACCCATTATGAGTGGCAGCTCAGGGTTTGAACCCTCTCTGAAAAAAAACCTCACTTTCAGTTTTGAGAGTCTCTCGGCTCTGAGCACATCCTGGTAATAGTATCTGTAGAAGGGAGCGCCCTTCTCTTTGAGTGTATTAAAGGTAAAAACAACATCATCGGCTGTTACCGGAGTCCCGTCATGCCATCTCGCCTCTTTCCTGAGAGTATAGGCAACCCAAGAGCGGTCTTCTGGCAGTTCAATCTTTTCTGCAAGATGTCCATATTCAGAGAATGGCTCATCTGTTGATTGCTCAGTAAGTGTATCAAAAAGTAATCCTATCCCAGCAGCAGTTACACCTTTAAGTATAAATGGATTGAGACTATCATAAGTACCTATTGTTGCAAGCCTAACTGTTCCTCCTTTTGGAGCATTCGGATTTACATAATCGAAGTGTTTGAAATCTGGACCATACTTTAGATCCCCATGAAGAGATAGAGCGTGACTAACAGTCACCTTTTGCTCTGCAAATAGCGTTGTCCCCACTATTGAAAATGTTACTACAATTAAAAAGGCAATTATCTTTTTCATAATTCTATCCATATAGTTTATTTATTAAAATAATATAAGGAGCATACAGCCAAGTAAACAACTTTTATAAAACAATATAAATCATCTATTTGAGCCTGCGTTTTTTATAGTTTAAAAAGGTAAAAACTGAATTCACTGTTGAGTAATAATTCATCTACTGAAAAAGAGACCCATCTGGTCGGTATAATTTTTCCACCGACTACTCCCCCAGTATCGAAAATGCCAGGGCTCATAAATATAGCCTGTAACCCTGACCTTGTACTTTGGATAAGAGTGAGCAATACCGTAATTGTAAGCATGATCTTTAAGCCACTGAAAGGCATTGGTATTTTCAAAATCCTGTGTCAAGCTGTTATTAACTTCATCTGTTGTTAAATCACATGTGGTTCCAAGCTGATGCTCAGAATGACCTGGTTTTGCAACACGATTCTGAAAAACACCAAACCTCTTTATTGCATTGCTGTATAGATACGATTGATATCGGGAATCCCGAAATGCAGAAACCACTCTTATTATTATCCCATCTCTTTCAGCAGCTTCTATTAAACGAACAAAAGCATCTTTTGCCTCTCTTCTGAGCATAAGATCCCTCTCCTCATAACCCTCAGCCCTGTATTTTTCAGGAATTAAAACAAGATCACTGGGTTTATAGAACAGTGGAAGTGCACTCTCCCTATCAACAATCTCATACCCAATTAAAATATTTCTTTTTCCATTATACTGAATTCCCCTGCTATTTTTAACAACAAACATCTCAGGAAGATAAAAGATGCAAGAACCCTTTGACGATAAGTACCAGATAATATCTCTCTTTGTATCAGTACTGAGCACACTGATTCTTTCACCAAATCTTAAGTATATCTCTTCCAATCTTTCTGATTCAAGAGACATCTCTTTAAATGGGCGACCTCCAGGAAGGGCAAAGTAAATGGCATCCTTCTCTTCAGCATGAAGGAACACTGATATAAGCAAAAAAATGGGTAGAGTAATATAAGTAAAATACGGATTCCAGATTTTAAAGAATATATAATGTTTCATATTCAACAATGGTTAATTAATTTGGTAATACATCTTCCAATAGACTTCGATCAAAATTAATGGTAATAAGAAATACAATGCTGTTCAAGATGGAATTCTAAATACACTTGCAAATAGATATTGAAGCTATTAAAATGTCTGTATGTAAAAAAAGGAGTCAATCTATGATTAAAAAGTCAATCAAATATGACTACAATAATGGGTTAACAGAAAAAACTAAAAGCCCAATAGGCATAACTATAGAAGAATTAGAGTCATACAGGAATAAAACTTCAGAAGTACATAAAATACTATCTTCTAGGAGAAAGAATAAGGAACTCCCGTTTTACGAGCTTCCCTACAGAAAAGAAGAAGCTAAAGAGGTCAAAACTCTTGGTGATTCTATAAAAAAGGATATGGGAAACAGACTTGAAAACCTCCTTGTAATTGGAATTGGGGGCTCTTCTCTGGGGGGAATAGCCCTAATTAAAGCATTAATCCACCCCTTCCATAATCTCCTCCCAGAGGGTGTGAGAAAGGGTCCAAGGATCTTTTTTGCCGAAAATATCGACCCCGATGAAATTAAAGGGCTATTCGACATTCTGAATCCTGAAAACACAATAATTAATATCATTTCAAAATCCGGTACTACCGCAGAACCTATGGCAAACTTTCTTCTGTTTCAAAAGTTCATGATTGAAATAATTGGTATGGAAAACTTTAAAAAGCAGGTCGTGGCAACAACAGATCCCGAAAAAGGAACTATGAGAAAGATAGCAGAGGATCTTGGAATAAATACACTAAGAGTACCATTAGGGGTTGGAGGTAGATTTTCTGTACTCTCTCAGGTCGGACTTTTCCCGGCCTATATGGCAGGAATAGATGTTGATTCTTTACTCGAGGGGGCTGCTTATATAGATAAATCCTGCAGCATGGAAGATCTATTCAAAAACCCGGCCTACATAAATGCAATTATTCATTATCATCTCCATACTAAGAAAGGTGTTAACATGGCGGTATTAATGCCATACACAAGCTCCCTTTCTGAAATTGCTGTCTGGTATAGACAGCTTTTAGCTGAAAGCCTGGGAAAAAGGTATGGCTTAAGTGGAGAAGTTGTATATGCTGGACAGACACCTATAAAGGCAGTTGGGGCAGTTGATCAACATTCTCAGATACAGCTTTACAGGGAAGGTCCATTCGATAAAATAATTACGATTTTAAAGGTCGAGAACTTTAAGAACTTTCTTAATATTCCTGCGCTCTATGAAAATTATGAAGGCATATCCTATCTTGGGGGTCATACTCTGAATGAGCTTTTTGAAGCAGAGGAAAAGGCAACTGTTCTTGCACTTGTGAAATCCAAAAGGCCTGTTGTTGAAATAACATTACCAGAAATTAATCCTCATACAATAGGCCAGCTATTATATCTCTATGAAGTGCAAACCATATTTGCAGGATACCTTTATAATGTAAATTCCCTCGATCAACCGGGAGTTGAGGCAGGAAAAAATTACACCTACGGTATGCTTGGAAGAAAGGGGTATGAAAAGATAAAAGATGAAGTAGATCACTTTCCAGAAAAGGATAAAAGATTTATTATAGGATAATCTTGCTGCACACTTTAGGGCACGATCCCGAGGATCTGAAGATCCTTTATCGTGCCGCATATACGACTATTTCGGGCCATTCGGGGAATGGATCCTACATTTTTATAATTTACTACACTTTAGGGCACGATCCCGAGGATCTGAAGATCCTTTATCGTGCCGCATATACGACTATTTCGGGCCATTCGGGGAATGGATCCTACATTTTTATAATTTACTACACTTTAGGGCACGATCCCGAGGATCTGAAGATCCTTTATCGTGCCGCATTATGGATTGTTCAACAATTTTTCTTTACTTAACTTTTAATTATAGTATACTTTAACAAATGGGCGATTAACTCAACGGTAGAGTGCTACCCTCACATGGTAGAAGTCACTGGTTCAAATCCAGTATCGCCCAACTATTCCGGCTTTACACCAGGATAAACCCCGGTTTTACACCGGGGTTTCATTTTAATAATGGATTGTGATTAGCATATAATCATTTTACAAAAAGGAAAAATATATTTACATTAATGGCAAATAATCTATTAAAACCAGTGTAACTTAGCTAAAATGATAGGTAACCTGATATGGCTTTCACTAATTAATATTAAAAGGAGAATTTTTGGCTCCATACTCTTTTTTATTATGGCCTCCTTTATTTCAAACTCACTCTTTCTTATCAATATCTCAAGAAACCTTTTGAGGTTCCCTGACTTTACAGAGATGAGGCAGTTCTTTTATAATATTATCTACTCTGTTCTAATTGTAAGCATATTCATTATAGCAGCTATTTCTGTCTTCTACATTAGCCTTAGAAGATCCGAATACGGCATAATGCGTATTTATGGAGCTCGAAAAACCGATATTCTTCTTCTTTCTGTATTCGAGGTATTTTTTATTTCCTTTACCGGAGCTGTAGCTGGAATTTTATGCATTTTATTCCTCATTTACCTCAAAATCATCTATCTCCCCTATCTCTTTGAAGGAATGAAAAAACTAGAGTTCTTGCAGGTAATGGGCATTGGGGGGCAAACAATTTTTGCAGTAATTATCATAGAAACGGCTATTACATTAATTCTACTTGTTATTCTCCTAAAAAATGATATTAATAATCTTGTTAGAGGTTCATATTGAGCATAAAGGCGATATCAGTATCAAAAATCTATCAAAACCCTGAAATCGGTTCACAATCAATAGAGGCAGTAAAAGATATAAGTTTAGATGTAAATGAAGGAAGCTACACAGTAATCTTTGGTCCGACAGGGAGTGGGAAAACAACACTACTCTCTCTCTTTTTGGGTATTACCAAACCAACAGGGGGAGAAATCGTTTTTAACAACATCCACCTTTCTCAATCGAATGATAACAAAATATCTTTATTCAGAGAACGGTATATAGGATACATACCTCAAAACATGCTTTTTATAAAAGATTTAACAGTCCTTGAAAATATACTCTCCCCTAACTCCTTTCTTAAAAGACGTATGAAACAGCTAAAAGCTTATGCACTCTATCTGTTAGAAAGATTAAATTTACATGAGAAAGCAGGGTTTAAGCCATATGAACTCTCAGGTGGGGAAAATAAAAAGGTTATGATTGCACGGGCTCTTTTAAAAAAACCTCTTTTTCTTCTTGCTGATGAGCCAGTTTCAGAGCTTGATGACGAATCGCTTAAAGATGTAATGTATCTCTTTCGTGATATAAATAAAGAAGGCTCTGCTATTATTATTGCGAGTCATACGCCTATTCATTTCAAAAAGAAGGTAGATTTTTATAAAATGAAAAATGGCCGAATTACAGAATATATTAGAGGGGAAAACAGATGAATTTTCTTGAACTAAGATGCCGTCTTGAAAAATGTGTAATAGATAACACAAAAGAGATGGAGATAAAAAAATGCACCACGCAAAATGACAAGGCAAATCCGGATAAGTTTCAACCCTGTCCTAATCTAAGTATCACTTCTGGCTATGGATATAAAAGGGGAGATGTCTGGCAAAAGTTCGGGGATATGATTGAAAAGTCAAAACCAAAAGGTAAGGATAAATTAATTTAGTTTGCTTCTCTCTAAAAATTGTCTCGTTTTAATAAAAGCGGCTTAGCCTATTTCAATATATAGTTGCATTGCGGGTGAAGGGAGCTTCGAGTGGCCTCTATAAAAGAGAATTTAGAAAGTGTTAGTGAAAAAATCGAAAGTACTCTTTTGAAAACTGGTAGAAAGGACAAAGTTGCTCTTATAGTAGTTACAAAAACAATTTCAGCTGATAAAATTACTGAAGCAATAAGGGCAGGTGTCCAGATAATCGGTGAAAACAGGGTTCAAGAGGCATTAGAAAAGCATCCAAGAATAAAAGAAAAAGTAAGCTGGCATTTTGTTGGACACCTTCAGAGAAACAAGGTAAAAAAAGCTCTGCCTCTTTTCTGTATGATCCAGAGTATAGATAAGCTTGAAACTGCAGCAGAAATAGAAAAAAGGGCCTTAAAACCAGTGGATATTCTTATTGAAATTAATTCCAGTGGCGAAGAAACGAAAGCAGGCATTAAACCTGATGAACTGTTCTCTCTTGTTGATCAACTTCGGGAACTCGAAATGATAAATATAAGAGGTTTAATGACCATTGGTCCATTCACAAACGATGAAAAGAGAATACGAGAATCATTTACTTTGATGCGAAAAAAGTTTTATGATTTGAAACAGAGAGAAAAGGACCTTGATATTAGATACCTCTCAATGGGGATGAGTTCTGATTATCATATAGCTATTCAAGAGGGGTCAAATATGGTTAGAATAGGAACTGCAATCTTCGGAGAAAGGGTTATATAAATATGAAAAAGAAAAAATCCTGTACAATTGGGGTTAAGATGCACACCGGAAGTTCAAAAAGGGACATTATACATAAAGATGGAATTTTCCATATCTATACTCATTTTAAACCGGTGCAGGGCAAGGCGAATCTTGATGCTTTAAAGATTATATCTGATTATTTTAATATTCCTAAGAGTAATATTTTGATAATCAAAGGTGAAAAATCAAAAAACAAGGTTTTCCAAATAATAAAAGATGGAGTCAAATAGTTTTTACAAAACGTAAACGCAAATCTTATATTATAAAGATAGCATTAATTCGAGGTATTTTGGATTAAAAATCTAGAGTTTGAAAATCGTAATATAATCTGCTATTTTTCTCAAAATAGCAAAATTAGAAATTTCGACATACACGATACCAGGGAGGCTTTATGGATAAGGTTAAGATTGCAGTTATAGGCGGTACTGGTCTGTATAAGATGGAAGAAATCACCACTGTTAACGATGTTGATATTGACACCCCATTTGGTAAACCCTCGGATAGAATAAAAATCATACGCTATAATGATAAAGATGTGGCTTTTCTTCCAAGACATGGTGTGGGACACAGGTTTCTGCCAACTGAAATACCGGTCAAGGCGAATATCTGGGCCCTGAAAAAGCTCGGTGTTGAAAGAATAATATCTCTAAGTGCTGTTGGAAGTCTTAAAGAAGATATTAAACCGAGGGATATTGTGATCCCCCATCAGATAATTGACAGAACAAGGTCAAGACCCAACTCCTTTTTTGGAAATGGGATCGTGGGCCATGTATCCTTTGCAGATCCCATCTGCAACGAACTTATGAATATCTTATCCGAATCTGTTGTTTCACTCGGTTATACAGTACACAGAAATGAAACCTATATCTGCATGGAAGGGCCTCTTTTTTCAACAAGGGCAGAAAGCAACCTCTACAGATCCTGGAAAGGGGGTGTAGTGGGAATGACAGCTCTTCCAGAGGCTAAACTCGCCCGTGAAGCGGAAATCTGCTATTCACTGCTAGCTCTCTCAACAGACTATGACTGCTGGAAGGATGATGAAGATGATGTTACTATCGACATTGTATTAGAAAACCAGAAGGCAAATACGAAAGCAGCTCAGGCAATCATAAAGGCAGCCATTCATAAGATACCAGAAGGCAGGGCTTGCTCTTGTAAAGAAGCTGCAAAGTATGCAATAATTACCGACAAAAGCCTGATACCAGAATCTATAAAGGAAAAGCTAGATATTTTTTATGGAAAGTATTGGCATTAATATGAAAACAATATGCGTTTTACTGATTGCTTTAACTATTTCTTATATAGTTACAATAGAAAACAGTATATATGCTGATGAGACAATCCCATTTAAGAATCATCTTGATTCTTTTATACCTCAAAATATTATTACATACGAGCTTACTGAAAAGGATGCTGATTACGAAGAATCACAGCTAAGGAGGGCAGAAATTGTCTTTTTTATTTCTATGCCTGTGAGCCTGCTTATCACCTTTTTAGGTATTCAGGCCTATAGAGGAATAAGTGGCAGAATGGGAAGCTTTACCTCCATTGAGTATCAATATCTTATTATCTCTACATTAGGCATATCCTTTACCATAGCCCTTAAGGACAACAGGGTTGTATTCTGGAAAGATAGATTTTGAAAGCTTAATAAGGAGTCATGAATGACGTGCAGGAAGATAAATATGTTCATTATCATAAGTATAGCTGTAATCGCTATCGATAGAATATCAAAATGGATTATAAAATCCAATATGGAATTAAACCAGTCGATAAAGGTAATTGGTAACTTTTTCAAAATATCTTACATCTTGAATTCCGGAATTGCATTCGGGATGTTGGATCTCAATCCATCTCCTTTTAAAACACCGATTATCCTAATAACATCCTTTATCGCTTTAGGGATAATCCTCTATATATTCCTTTCATTACCAAAAAACATCAAAATCGCTGGCCTATCAATGGGATTTATCTTCGGAGGAGCAATTGGTAATATAATCGATAGGATTATGAGGGGAAGGGTCGTTGATTTTGTTGATATCAATTTTCCAGATATTTCAATCCCCTTTTTCAAAATCCATATGATCAGGTGGCCGACATTCAATGTTGCAGATTCCTGTGTATTTATCGGAATTATACTGCTTTTAATCATCATTATCAGAGTGGGAGGAAAAGCTGAGCCAGAAGGAGAAAAGTAATTACTATCTATTAAATGCCTCTGAGAATGATAAGGGTATAAGGCTCGATGTTTTTTTAAAAGATAACCTGGGGATGTATGGGTTTTCGAGATCTATAATACAAAAATATCTACATGATAGTAATGGTAATAAAATTCTTGTAAACTCCCGGAAGAAAAAAGCACACTACCTTATCAAAGCAGGGGACAGGATAGAGGTATGGATATCTGAAGTAAAAGAGAGTCAACTTGAGCCGAAAGATATTCAACTCCATATCCTTTATGAAGACGATGATCTTATTGTAATCAACAAACAGCCCGGAATTCCGGTTCATCCTTCATACGGGCATAAGAATGAGACAATTGTAAATGCTCTCTTACACTATATTGGAGGCTCTGGCAGTTTATCAAACATTGGTGGAGTAAAACGGCCAGGTATTGTTCACAGACTCGACAAAGACACATCTGGAGTTCTACTGATTGCAAAGAATAACTTCTCACATACTCAGATTTCAAAAGAGTTTTCAGAAAAGAGGGTAAAAAAGATATATGAAGCAATTGTTAAGGGAATCATCTCACCAAAAGAAGGCATAATTGATAAATCGATAAAAAGAAGCACAAGAAACAGAAAAAAGTTTACTGCAGCAGAACAGGGAAAAGAAGCTGTTACCTATTATGAAACAATCGACTGTAAAAATGAAACAACATGGGTTCGGTTTAGGCCTAAAACAGGGAGAACTCACCAGATCCGTCTCCATGCGGCAAGTATCGGACATCCTATTATCGGCGATGCTCTCTATGCTAGAAAATCCTTGCCAGTAAAGTATCTGGCCCTCTTTGCAAAAGAGCTTACAATCACTCATCCCAGGACAGGTAAATCAATAACCTTTCGTGCTCCATACCCAAAACATTTTTTAGAACTTGGAGCATTACTGGGATACTCCTTTTAAACTTAACACTACTAGCCTGTTAGCCACAAATCGCATTGAATTTATATTTTATAATCCTTCAAAAAAAGGTATATTAAGTTGAATATAGAGTTTGAAACAAATAGAAAATAATTAATGAACTGATATGAATCTAATATAAATCCTGAAAGGGATTTATATTATTGAGCGGCCGTTAGGACGCGACATATTGCAATGCCCGACAACCTTTGGTTGTACAACCAAAGGTTGTCGGGAACTTCATATTTTAAATTATCAAAAATCGTAAAATTTTCATGTAATATAGTGATTTTTTTTACTAAATTTTTAAACTCGAAGTTCGTCATATTTAAAAAGCAGAGGAAAAAAGGCTGGCTATTCTGTACCACAGTACCAACAATCATAAAGAACAGGTAGGATTCAAACAGGCTATTCTTAATGGAATTGCCTCCAACTATGGACTATATATGATGAAGAGACATGAGATTCCAAAACTCACTGTAAATGAAATAAGGAAAATGGAGAATAAGAGCTATGCAGAAATTGCTTTTATAGTTTTACTTCCTTTTATCACTCCTGATATCAGTGAAAACAACTTTATCAATCTTCTTAATGATGCATACAACGATGAGACAATCCCTGTTGAAATTGAGCATATTACAGGGAAGACGCACATTATGTGGCTTTCCAGAGGCCCGACCTATTCCTTTAAAGATTTTGCAGCCCGCTTTTTTAGCAGGGTTCTAAACCATTTCCTTGGGGAGAGCGGATTGAAAAGAGTGGTTATTGTTGCAACCAGCGGTGATACAGGAGGAGCTATAGCACATGCGCTTTCTGGTCTTAATAATGTTTCCAATATTGTTTTCTTCCCTGAAGGATCTATTAGCGAACAGCAGCGGAGGCAGATGACAACACTTAAAAAAAATATATACGCCTTTTCTGTGAATGGAGACTTTGATGTATGTCAGGAAATAGCAAAGGGACTTTTGAGTGACAGGGATTTCGCTAAAAGATGTTTTTCAGATCCAGAGAGATTCACCTCAGCAAACTCTATAAGCCTTGGCAGGCTTCTTCCACAGGCTGTTTATCCATTTTTCGCATATTCAAGATTGGGGCTCGATGGCGAATCTTTTATTACAAGTATTCCATCTGGTAACTTTGGAGATATGATGGGAACGATAATAGCAAAAGAGATGGGTTTGGCAATAGAGAAGATCATCTGTGGTACAAATGAAAACAGAGAGTTTCCTGATTTTCTAAATACTGGGAGATATTTTGTTAAGCCTTCAATATGGTCTCCCTCTACAGCAATGATCGTTTCTCATCCAAGCAACCTTGCAAGACTTATTGAGTTCTACGGCGGATATATGTATGATGAAAGAGATGGAGAATCAAAGAGGGTAGTCAGAGCTGGTATTATTGGTAAAAATCCGGATTTAGAAGAGATGAAAAAAGATATATTTTCTATTAGTGTCAGTAATAAAGATCATTATGAAACTATTAAAAATGTGTACAACAAATACAACGTTCTTCTCGATCCCCACGGAGCAGTTGGCTGGAAATCTCTTGAAGAATACCTCGATGGAGAACATACAAAATCCACTGTCATATATGAAACCGCAGATCCCGGGAAGTTCCCTGAAGATATTGTAAAGGCTATCGGCCTATCACCTGTAATTCCTGATGGAATAGTGAAACAAAAGAATTTAGAGGAAAGAGTATACAGTATAAAATCTCCGCCTCTAATGAAGCATAATGGCGGAAAGCGAATGAGTAAAGAACAGTATGAAGAAGCAAAAAATAGGATTTTGGATATATTTCATTAAAAAAATTTACTGGGTGCTTGCTGATCATTAACAAATTATAGTAAGGATAGGAAGGTGACCAGAGAAAAAACCGATGTTTTAGTTATCGGGAGTGGAATATCGGGATGCACCGCTGCTATAACAGCAGCAAAATCAGGAAAAAGGGTTTCCCTATTAACAAAAACTGTTGATCCAATGGAGTGTAACACGAGATATGCACAGGGCGGAATTGTTACAGTCGGGCAAAATGATACACAAGAGCTTCTATATGAAGATATAATGAAAGCTGGAAACGGAATCTCAAATCCTGAGGCTGTAAAGATAGTGGCTGAAGAAACTCATTCACAGGTATTTGACTTTCTGATCGATGAAATTGGTGTTGAGTTTTTAAAAAATAAGGATGGAAGCTACAACTATACAAAAGAGGCCGCTCATTCCCGAAATAGAATTCTCCACTACTACGACATGACAGGCCTGGAAATCCAGAGGAAGCTCCTTAAAAAGATCAAAACAATAAAAAATATTACCCTATTAAATGAATATACAGCAATAGATCTCATAACAACTCATCATAATTCAAAGAACCCTCTTTTAAAATATAGAAAAAACTTATGCCTTGGAGCATATGCTCTAAACAACAGAACAGGTGAAGTTTATACCCTGCTTGCTGATTCAACCGTAATAGCAACTGGTGGTATTGGAAAACTTTACCTATACACATCAAATCCCGAATGTGCAACTGGTGATGGCATTTCCATGGCCTATCGTGCAGGTGCAGAAGTAACGAATATGGAATATGTACAGTTTCACCCAACAATATTTTACACCGAAGAAGGATTGAGCTTTTTAATATCCGAAACAGTGAGGGGGGAAGGAGGCGTACTTATTAATAAATACGGGAAAGCGTTTATGGAAGATTATTCAACAGAGTGGAAGGATCTGGCTCCTAGGGATGAGGTAACACGTGCAATCTATAATGAAATGGCAAAAACTGAGTCCAGCCATGTTTACCTGGATATTGCCAACCATAATACAAAAGGAATTGATATACATGCTCGGTTTCCAAGTATATATAAGGAGTGTATGAAGCATAAGATAGATATTGAAACGGAGCCGATACCTGTTGTACCGGCAGAACACTACTTCTGCGGAGGTATACTTATTGATACCTGGGGTAAGACAACTCTAGAAGGGCTTTACGCGGTGGGTGAGGCCTCATGTTCAGGGATGCACGGATCAAACAGGCTTGCTTCAGTCTCCCTTCTTGAAGGTCTTGTTTTCGGGAGAAGGGCTGGTCTTTCCTCGGTCAAATCTGAAATAAATGGGATGTATTTTAATGATATTGCTGACTGGATATATCCAAAAAATATAACAACTACTGACGACGATCATCTTTTAACACTTCAGGATTGGAATAATCTGAAAACAACAATGTGGAACTATGTAGGCATTATAAGAACAGAAACAAGATTGATAAGAGCTGTATCCGATCTGAGAAATCTATATTCAAGAATTACAGATTATTATCGTAATACTAACCTAACAAAGGCGAAGATAGAGCTGAGAAATGGAATCATTGTTGCAAATATTATTGCTCAGTTTGCAGGAAGAAATAAAAGGACCATTGGCTGTCATTATATTAAAGATTAGTAGAAAACTATCAATGTGCTGTATTCTCGCCTATCCTAACGGTACAACTATATAACCTACTCTCCCGCTTCTTCCATCTCTCACAAGGAGCATGACCTTTCCTTCACTACGCGCTTCAGATATGAGTGCATTGAATGTCTTCGGATCATCTACAACTCTATTTCCCACTCTAAATATAATATCACCCCTTGTCAATCCCACTCTCTCCGATGCGCTCCCTTTCGCTACATCCGTAACAACAACTCCCATAGCCCTATCAAGCCCTATCTCTTCTGCCATCTTCTCTGTAACCTTTTCAACCTTTAAACCTAAAAGATCACTTCCACCTCGGGCTCTGGCCTCCTCTTCTATCTTTTCTAGCTCTCCAACCTTTGCAGTAATTTCAAGCTCCTTATTCTCCCGCAAGACAGTAATATTAACATAAGCACCTGGATCTGTTGCAGCAACAATATTACGGAGTTGGTTTACATTCTCAATCCTCTTTCCATCATATCGAATAATTATATCGCCCTGTTCAATTCCAGCCTTTGCCGCTGGTCCATCAGAAATCACATCAGCTATAATTACACCTTTAAACCCCTCATCCAGCTTCAGGCTCTTTGCCATCTCTTGGGTAACATCCTGAATATTAACCCCTAAATATCCCCTGACAACCTTTCCATGTTTGATAAGAGAATCTGATATTTCTTTTGCCATATTTGATGGTATGGCAAATCCGAGCCCCTCTGAACCCTGCGAAGCTGAAACAATGAGGGCATTAATTCCAATAACCTCCCCTTTTAGGTTTAGTAGTGGACCTCCACTATTACCAGGATTAATCGCCGCATCCGTCTGAATAAAATCTTCATATCCTGTAGGTCCAAGAACACCTATGTTCGTTCTGTTTTTAGCACTGATAATACCCGCTGTAACAGTTGAGTGAAGCCCCCTTGGAGATCCTATGGCAATGACCCATTCACCAACTTCACATTTATCCGAATCTCCAAACTTTGCATACTGTATTCCTGAAGTTGACTCGATTTTAACAACAGCAAGATCGGTTCTTGGATCCTTGCCTATAAGCTGGGCTTCATGTTTTGTACCATCGTAAAGCTCAACCTCTATTGTATCGGCGTTTTGAACAACATGGTTGTTTGTAATAATATACCCCTCCTTGCTTATAATAACACCGCTTCCAAGGGCACTGACTGGAACCTCATACTCCCTCTGCTGAGGGGGTCCGAAAAAGTATCTGAAAAATGGATCATCCCCAAAGGGGAACCCAAAATCAGGAGCCCTCTGCACAACAGTTCCCGTAATATTTATATGAACAACCGCTTTCACTAAAGCGTTCGCTACTTCTCTGATAGCATTGGAAAAACCAACCTCATCTTTAACTACTATAGTGGTAACAGGGGTAGCCTCTTCAGCCTCTCCCTTATCAGGATGAGAGCCCATACCCAGAAGAAAAAACAAAATAGCTGTAACCACCAGAGTGGTAATAAAATATAAACTCTTCTTCATACTAATCTCCTTAGTACTTTTTCATGCATATATAATTTAATATTTTTTTTTGATTTTTTCTACTATTATAACCTTTCCTGAAATGGCTCCATAAAATTTTTCCTATGATTATTCAGTAATAATTAGTATATTCAGTTCGGTTGATGAATTTCATATTATTTATGGAATCTACAGATAAGGTGATTATTTTAACTAAAAAGGTTATAATTATCCCTAATTGTTATGCCTAATATAAAGGAGAAACTTAATGGGTCTGAGGGGCTATGTAATCATAAAACTGAATCGGTCCATGAATGAAAATGAATTGTGGGACATTACAAAGCAGTTTGAAGCAGTAGATGATATCGAATTTGCAGCACATGTTATTGGTCCTTACGATTTTGTGCTTTCCATCGATACAAAAAGAACCTTTGAAAAAGTCATCGATGAAATTAAGCAGGTAGATGTATGTGGTGAAATAGTATCACTTAAAATAAATAACGTATACGATAAGCACAGAGAGATAAAGGATTTGAAAATTTTAAACGATCTCTCTTAAGTAGTTTCACCTGTCAGGGTTACATATCAGAATTAAAAAGTAAGCAGAGTTTGCAACCTTTTGTTAAAAACCTTTGGTTGTAGACAACCTTTGGTTGTAGACAACCTATGGTTGTCGTGGTCTTTTCTTATAAATTTGATTTATTTTGTGAAATATTTCACAAAGTTTAATTTTTTCTGCATATCCACAATACTGAAGTTGAATATTCAATGATATTATTTTCTCCCTTACTTTACAATCTAAAAATCATAAAACTAATCTTCAATGAGGAGTAAAAATTGCCAGATGTAGATATAGAACCTGCACTTACGATCATTGAAAAAGAGAATACTTATAAGGGTTCTCTTATAGGAATTCTACAGAAGATTCAGACAGATTATGGATATCTTCCAAAAGAGATTTTGAACCTCATTGCCAGACGTCTTGATATTCCAGTTGCAAAAATAATTGGCGCTGCCTCCTTCTACTCCCAGTTTAGATTTGAACCCATAGGAAAATATGTTATTAAAGTTTGCGACGGAACAGCATGTCACATCTCCGGTGGAACAAAGCTCAGTGATGTTTTGAAAGAGAACCTTGGAATACAGGAAGGCGTAACTACAAAAGATAAACTCTTTACCCTAGAAAGGGTCGCCTGTCTTGGCTGCTGCAGTTTAGCCCCTGTGATAATGATAGACGATACAGCCTATGGAAGACTCACGCCAAACAAAATAAAAAAGATTATCAATAACTACAGGAAAAGGGGATAGCAGATAATGGTAAAATATAAAAGAGGAGGAGGAGTACTTAAAAGAAGAACCGACAGCTTGAAAGGAACCAAGATTAAGGTTGGCCTTGGGGCATGTGGTATAGCAGCCGGAGCTTCTGAGGTGTATGATGAACTGAAAAGGTTGGTTAAAGAGGAAAAAATGCCCATAACTGTGGAAAAAACTGGATGTATCGGAATGTGCTACAGGGAACCACTCGTCGAAATTGCGAGCATGAAGCATGGTAGAATCCTCCTTGGTAATATCACACCCGCTATTGTGCCAGATCTCCTGAAAAATTATATAGAAAATGATTCAATCGATCCAAAGCTTATTGTGGCTGGGAGCGATTATATAACAGAAGATAGTAAATTTTTTAAAAAACAGCTCAGGATTGTTCTATCAAACTGCGGAAATATTAATCCAGAAGATATCGATGAATACCTGGAAATGGATGGATATAAAGCCTTGACCAGGGCAATTAAAGAAATGAGCCCTGAAAAGATAATTGAAGAGGTTCTGAAATCTGGAATCCGGGGCCGGGGTGGTGCAGGTTTTCCCACAGGAATGAAGTGGAAGTATACCCGTGGAGCACCCGGAGATGTAAAGTATGTTATCTGCAATGCAGACGAAGGCGATCCAGGTGCATTTATGGATAGATCGACTCTCGAGGGTGATCCACATGCAATAATCGAGGGTATGACTATTGGTGCATATGCAATAGGAGCATATGAAGGATATATCTATGTGCGCGCTGAATATCCCCTAGCAGTTAAGCGGCTTCGAATTGCAATAGAGCAGGCAAAAGAGCATGGATTCTTGGGAAACAATATTCTGCAGTCTTCATTTTCTTTTAATATCCGGATAAAAGAAGGTGCCGGGGCTTTTGTATGCGGTGAGGAAACAGCTCTTATTGCCTCAATAGAGGGCGAGAGAGGACTGCCACGATTGAGACCTCCATTCCCTGCAACAAAAGGCTTATGGGGGAAACCCACAAATATCAACAATGTTGAAACATATGCAAGTATACCAAGAATAATTCTGAATGGAGCAGAATGGTACAGCAAGCTGGGAACCGAAATGAGCAAGGGTACAAAGGTTTTTGCACTTGCAGGAAAAATCAAAAACGGAGGCTTGATAGAGGTTCCGATGGGAATTCCTCTAAGAGAAATCATATATGATATTGGCGGTGGAATAAAATCGGAAAAAAGATTCAAAGCTGTTCAGCTGGGGGGACCATCCGGTGGATGTATTCCGGAAGAACTTCTCGATACCGTTATTGACTATGATTCAGTCACTAAAACAGGTGCAATCATGGGCTCAGGTGGAATGGTGGTAATGGATGAGGATACGTGCATGGTTGAAGTTGCAAGGTTCTTTCTTGAATTTACACAAAAGGAATCATGCGGCAAATGTACCTTCTGTAGAATAGGAACAAAGAGGATGCTCGAGATTCTTGAAAGGATAACCAAAGGAGAAGGAG
This sequence comes from uncultured Spirochaetota bacterium, assembly GCA_964424795.1. GTDB lineage: Bacteria > Spirochaetota > B62-G9 > B62-G9 > DRHN01 > CAYRKG01. The sequence goes on along the minus strand of CAYRKG010000004.1, from coordinate 78,674 downwards.
AAGAGCTTGATCTTGAAAAACTGGAACTTCTGGGCAACAGTGTAAAGTCCGGTTCTCTTTGCGGGCTTGGCCAGACTGCACCAAACCCGGTTCTAACAACCATTAAATATTTCAGACATGAATATGAAGCTCATATTAAGGATAAGAGATGCCCGGCCAAGCAGTGTAAGAGCCTTATTACTTACAGGATAATTCCTGAAAACTGCACTGGGTGTATGGCCTGTCTCAAAAACTGCCCTGTGAATGCTATAACTGGGGAGAGAAAAAAAGTCCATACAATTGATCAGGAATTATGCATGAAATGCGGTATCTGTTACGATAGCTGTAAATTCAATGCCCTTGAGGTGGTATAACTAATAAAATTTTAAGTGATTGGCGTAAGGTATTCTATATTGTGATTAAACCTAATTTATTAAAGAGTATATAATGAGCCAAGTGAAGATTACTCTCAATAAAAGAGAGATCGAGGCAGATACAGATGAAACAATCCTAGAGGTTTCAAAAAGGCATAATATATCTATTCCCACCCTATGCCATGATGTAAGGCTTGAACCCTATGGTTCATGCAGGGTATGCCTTGTAAAGGTTCAGGGGGCAAAATCGTTTGTCCCTTCATGCTCTACAAAAGTAACAGAGGGAATGGTAATCGATACAGAAAGTCCAGATGTAATAGAAGCACGGAGACTGAGTCTTTCACTGCTCATCTCAGATCATTATGGAGACTGTGTTGCTCCCTGTAGCCTTGAATGCCCTGCTAATATCGATATTCAGGGCTATATTTCCCTGATAGGAGCAAAAAAGTACAGCGAGGCTTTAAAGCTCATAAAAGAAAAAAATCCCCTGCCCCTTGTGATAGGAAGAATATGCCCGCACCCATGTGAAACCGTGTGCAGAAGAAACAATGTTGATGAGGCAATAGCTATCAACAATTTAAAAAGGTTTGCAGCAGATTATGACAGTTATTCAGAATATCCCTATATTCCAAAAAAAGAACCTGTTAAGGGGAAAAGCATTGCAGTTATCGGCTCTGGCCCTGCAGGTCTCTCCTGCGCATACTACCTCTCAGGAATGGGATATGATGTAACAATATTTGAAAAAGAGTCTCAGCCCGGTGGCATGCTTCGCTATGGAATTCCGGAATACAGACTTCCAAATGAGGTTCTTGACAGAGAAATAAAGCTCGTACTGGACCTTGGAGTGAAAATTGAGTTTTTAAAGGAACTTGGCAGGGATTTTGAGCTTGAAGATCTAAAAAAAGCGGGCTTTGACGCTGCCTTTCTTGGACTTGGCGCACAGAAATCTACGGAAATGCGAATTGAGGGGGAAAAGCTAGAAAATGTCATAAGTGGTTTAGGCTTTTTATACGATATTGCAACCGGGAGAGGCATTAACCTTGCCCGTAAGAAGGTTGTCGTTGTTGGAGGCGGCAATACTGCTATGGATGCATCGCGCTCCTCCCTTAGGCTCGGTGCAGAAAAGGTGATCGTCCTCTACAGAAGAACAAAAAAGGAGATGCCTGCAAATGAAACTGAAATAAGAGAGGCCTTTGAAGAAGGAATTGTCTTTGATTTCCTGTCAGCACCTGTAAAGATTACAAAAGAAAATGGGAGGTTAGGTATCGAATGTATCCGTATGAAGCTCGGAGAACCAGACTCTTCAGGAAGAAGAAGGCCTATTCCCATAGAAGGATCCAACTACCTGCTAGAGGCTGACTATCTCATTACGGCAATAGGTCAGAGACCGGAAATTCCATACATTCATAAAGATCTCATTACATCAAAAGATACCATAAAGGCGAACCCGGAGAATGGCACCACTTCAGAAGACTTTATATTCGCTGCAGGTGATTGTGTAACTGGAGCAGCCACAGCAATTGAAGCAATTGCCGGAGGAAGAAAAGCTGCACTTTCGATAGATAGGTTTTTATGCGCAGAAACTAAGCCTGAAGATGTCCTAAAGGCATTCAACATCTCAAAAGGATCTCTTGAGGAAATCCCTGAAGAGTTCTACAAACAGTATGAAAAGGCAAAAAGAGTTATAATGCCCACACTTGCAGTAAAAAAGAGAGTTAAAAACTTTGAGGAAATAGAAAGGGGTCTTGAGAAAGAAGAAGCAAAAAAAGAGGCATCAAGATGTTTGGAATGCGGCTGTACAGAAGGCTTTAGTTGCCTCCTGCGAGATTATTCTACCCTCTACAGTGTAACTAGCGATGAATTTAGCGGACAAAAAAATCTCTTTCCCGGTTACAACAATCTTATCCCCAGGCGCCCTCCTATTCTGAAGGATAAAAATAAATGTATTAAGTGCGGCACATGTATCAGGATTTGTGATGAGCTTTGGGGGCTCCATATCTATGGATTTGTAAAGAGAGGTTTTGAAACAGAGGTTTTACCATATTTTAATCTTGACCTCAAGGATACTGAGTGCGATTTCTGTGGACAGTGTGCTGACAGCTGCCCAACAGGCGCACTCTCTCTGCGTTCATACCTTCCAAAACAGGGTCCATATAAAACAGAGAAGAAAAAAGGCCTTTGCATCAACTGCAGCCTTGGATGTGAATTAGAGTTTAATATTTATGAAAATATGCTTGTAAAAAACAGCTCTTCTCCTTTAACTGGTGAAAATGAAGGAAACCTGTGCGTGAGGGGAAGATTTGGTTATAGATACCTCTCCCAGGACAACAGGAATCTCAACTTTCTTGAAATTAAAGATAGGAATCGGGATATACTAAATCCAGAAGATGCACTTAGAAAGGCTTCCGGGCTCCTCAAGAGTTCTGAAAGGGTCGGTATATTTACATCAACGCACCTTTCAAATGAGGAATATAAAAAGATCAATGAACTTGAAACAAAGTTAGAAAAAGCAGAGAGCTTCCACATTCCCTATGACTTTGCAGAATACCAAATGGATGAATATCCTGTAATCGGAAAATCAAAAAACCTTGAATACCTGTTAAAACCTATTAGTATTCCCAATCTCACAGATTTTGAAAAGAGCGATATAATAATTCTCTTCAACATCTTGACGGGACGTAGCTTCCCAATCCTTGAGATGAAAATAAGAAAAGCTGTAAATCGTGGAGTAAAACTCTATATTATAAATGAAAGGGCTACGAGGCTTGATGAAAAGGCAGATGAAGTTTTCAGAATAAAAGAGTCTCTATATGCAGATTTTCTTGACTTCATTGGGCTTCACATCATTAACGCTTCTGGGGAAGTTTCTCCTGAAGTGGAGGACTACTACAGTAAGTGCGGGATAAAGAGGAGTATTCCATTTACCTGTGGTATAAAATATGAAAAGATAAAAAGGCTCATAAGGGATATAATGAGACATAGAAAGGCTATCTATATTACAGATGAGGATTTGACAGGGGAAAAGGAGCTCAGGGCCTTTATAGAAATTGTACTTTTAAAAGGAGATAGGTCAAAGCTTCTCATGATGCAGAGGGGAACAAACCCTTTAGGAGCAAAGAAGTATGGAAGAACTCATTCAGATTCTTCTTTTGTAACAAAAGACACAGTAAAAAGTTTTGACACCCTCTTTCTATACAAACTCCCTGGATTTTTTCAATTTGAAAAACAGTCTGTAATCCATACAGACTTTAAACCATTTTCTCATTATGGAAGGTACGGAATTTTTATTCCCTCTTCTTCACTTCTGGAAACAGGCGGAACAACATATCTTTATAATGGGAAAAAGGTGCAAATAACAGGTGTGCTCGACAACAATAAAAGTATTGATAATATTAAAAATTTGAGTAAAATGATTGAGAGGCTGTAAAATGTATGAGAAATCAATCATCCTAACCCAGGACAAGCGGCTTGAACAATCTATTAAGCTTTTATTGAGGAGCAAAAAGATGGGGATAGAAACCGATCTGCCTCTTCTATCCAATCTTAATCTAATAAAGAATGACATTCAGAGGAACTACAACACATTAAATATGAGAGGGGAGTTTGGAGTTTTTCTAAAAAAGCATGGATTTCCCTATATGACCATCCTGGATTATGAGATAGATCTGGGTTTACCGGAAAATCTCGATCCTGATATGAAAAAGCTTCTTAGAACCTTCTTAATAGCCTTTTCAATTCTTGCGAATGGAAAAGGGTATGGTAGTGCTATTGCAAATATAGTGCTTATTGTTAATAAGAAATTCTATAAGAATGTCTCTCAATATGAAAGAGAGCCCTCATCTCTATTAGAACAGCTAAAAACACAGGACGACAGGGTAAATGCTATAATGCAATCTTTTGCAAATAACAGGGATAGGGTAAGGGCTTTCTTTAATATATCACACATATTCAAGCCAGAAGATGGAAAATATCATCAGGAAATAGAGAGCCTGGAAAAGATTATTAATGGAGCAGATGAACGTCTGAAAAGCAAACAGAGAAAAACAGAGGACAGGGGGGTAACAGAGATGATAACAGATGATCTGGAACCTGCCAATGTCATCTGTCGTGCAACTCTGGACAAGATACTTATTAATGGAGATGTAAGGCAAATATCAGAAGAAGAAAAGGAAAAATACCATGAAAAGAATATAAATCTGAAAGGAGCAATAACCGTAAAAACAATAAATACGGTCACTGATCGTATCATAAATACTTTTCAAGCCATGAGTAAACTTAATCCATTTAAGAAGGATGAAAAAATATTCATAAATATACCTGACACATCCCTTATTGATGGCTCATTTTCACCATCTATGGGTTCATTTCTTTCAGATGAGCTTTCAGAATATGCTGGAATCTCTCTTAATATAGGAAAAAACAACTGTGAAAAATTGAAAAACTCAAGAGGATTTATTGCGATTAAGGATTTTCTCATAAAAAATTTATAATTTTCCCCAGACTTTAAACTCTTTACAAACAAATTGAATAAATGTATAATCTTTGTTCCATATCCATTGCATCCACATTTGGCTTAAACCACTCTAGGACGAAAATAGATTTCGATTTGATATTATTAACCATTTTGAATTTATTATGTATATGTAGAAGCTGTTTTAGTACCTTAATTCTGATTTTTTTGCCAAAATGGCAAGAAAATATTTAAATCAAGAATGTGGCTTGTCCACATTAGGGTTGTATTAAAACTGTAAATTTCAACGATAGGATTAGCTAACTCGTTTCTTTAATAAAAAACCGGACGGAGAAAGATTGATGGATGAATGTCTCAAAAAGATACTTTCACCTTACAGCGGAGAGGAGCACGAGCTTATCCCAATTCTCCAAAATGTACAGAATGAGTATGGATATCTTCCGGAACAGACAATGTTTGAGATAGCAAGATTTACTGGAGTGCCAGAAAGCCAAGTGTACAGCATAGCAACATTCTATGGACAATTCAGATTTACCCCCAAGGGAAAAAAACACATAATGGTATGCAGGGGAACTGCATGCCATGTGAGGGGTGCACCAAGGATATTGGATGTGATAGAAAAACTCACCGGAATCAAAGAGGGAGAAACCTCATCTGATCTCGAATACTCGCTTGAAACTGTAGCCTGTATAGGAGCATGCGGATTGGCTCCAAATATGATGGTAAATGATATCCCATATGGTCGCCTAACAAAAAAGAAGATTCATGAAATACTCGGTCGGAAAGAAAAGGGAGAAACAGATGAAGAATAATAGAAAGGTGTTAATCTGCCATGGCACAGGTTGTATTTCTTCAGGATCAATCGACATAAGAAAGATAATTGAAGGAGAGATTAAGAGGCTCGGAATTCGTGATGTAAGTGTAGCGATAACTGGATGTCATGGATTTTGTTCGAGAGGCCCTATTGTAATTATTGAGCCAGAGGGAATCTTCTACTCTGAATTGAAACTGGAAGATGCCCGGGAAATAGTCCATTCACATTTAAAAAATAATAAACCTGTGGAGCGCCTCTTCTATATCGATCCCCTCACCGGTAAGGCAATCCCCCACTACAGGGATATTACCTTTTATAAAATGCAGCAGCGAGTTATTCTTCAAAACTGCGGTCACATTAATCCTGAAAATATTGAAGAGTACCGAGCAGTAGATGGATACAAAGCACTTGAAAAGGCACTCTTACATATGAAGCCCGAAGAGATAATTGAGGAGATAAAAAGATCGGGATTACGTGGAAGGGGAGGAGCGGGCTTCCCTACAGGCCTGAAGTGGGAACTATGTTACAAATCGCCTGGTGAAAAGAAATATATGGTCTGTAATGCAGATGAAGGTGATCCCGGCGCCTTTATGGATAGAAGTATTCTGGAAGCTGATCCTCATAGCGTACTCGAGGGTCTGATCATTGGAGGATATGCTATTGGTGCAGATGAAGGATACATATATGTACGCGCCGAATATCCTTTAGCTGTAAAACGGTTTCGTACTGCTATAGAACAGGCAGAAGAAAAGGGCCTTTTAGGAAAAAATATTATAGGTTCTGACTTCAGTTTTAAAGTTAATGTAATGGAGGGAGCTGGGGCTTTTGTATGCGGTGAAGAAACAGCACTCATAGCCTCAATAGAGGGGAGAAGCGGAAGGCCTCGCCCGCGTCCTCCATTTCCGGTTCAATCGGGATTGTGGGGTAAACCCACAACCATAGATAATGTTAAAACACTCGCCAGCGTTACAAGGATCATACTTAAAGGCTCTGAATGGTTTTCAGGTATCGGAATAGAAGATTGTACTGGTACAGCTGTATTTGCTCTCACAGGACAGGTTGCAAATATAGGGCTTATCGAGGTTCCTATGGGAACTCCACTGAGGAAAATAATCTTTGAAATAGGAGGCGGGATCCCGAAAGGCAAGGCCTTCAAGGCAGTTCAAACGGGTGGACCTTCAGGAGGATGCCTTCCGCCCCGATTACTGGATCTACCTGTTGATTACTCCTCCCTCACAGCTGCAGGCTCGATGATGGGCTCCGGTGGTATGGTTGTGATGGACGAAGATACATGTATCGTGGATATTGCACGATACTTTTTAGACTTTGACCAGAAGGAGTCCTGTGGTGAATGTGTACCCTGTAGATTGGGAACGAAACAGATGCTCACTATCCTGGAGGATATTACAAAGGGAAAAGGAACCCCTGATGATATCGATCTCCTCATAGGTCTGGCTGAAGGGATTAAACTGGGAGCCCTCTGCGGCCTCGGGAAAACAGCACCAAACCCGGTTCTCACCACCATAAAATACTTTCGCGATGAGTACGAGGCTCATGTAAAGTACAAGAGATGTCCTGCTGTTGTATGCAAAGAGATCATCTCATCTCCATGTCAGCATATCTGTCCAATTGAAACAGAAGCCTCTACGTATATTGCTTTAATTACACAAAAACGCTATGATGAAGCTTTCGAAGTCATACTAAAAGACAACCCTCTGCCATCCACAGTTGCCCGTGTATGCCACCACCCCTGTGAGTTGAAATGTCAGGCAGGAAAATGGGCCCAGCCGATCTCTATAAGAGCTCTAAAACGATTTCTCACAGACTATGCATTGGAGCATCGACTATATCCGAAGGTAAAAACTAAAGGAGCAGTCCGCTTTAATGGAAAAGTAGCGATCATAGGTTCAGGACCTGCAGGATTAACAGCCGGTTACTATCTTGCTCAGAAAGGATACGATGTTACAATCTTTGAAGCTCTCAGTAGTCCTGGGGGAGCACTTTCAATATGTATTCCAGAATACAGGTTACCGCGAAGTGTACTCAATACAGATATAAAAAATCTTAAAAGTTCTGGTATAAAAATAAAATTGAATACAAAGATAGGGAAGGATATATCCTTCGATAAACTATTGAAAGACTACAAAGCTGTATTTATCGCCACAGGTGCTCTTAAGTCAAGAAAACTGAGGATTAAAAATGAGGAAAGCAAAGGTGTTCTTGACGCAATGAACTTCTTAAAAGATGTAAACATCGGTCGAGAGGTAAAGATTGGAAAGAGGGTTGGAATTATAGGCGGCGGAAATGCTGCAATCGATGCAGCACGGTGTGCAATAAGGATGAAGCCATGTGAATCGGTTATCATACTATACAGAAGAACAAGGATAGAAATGCCTGCATTTACAGAAGAGGTAGATGCTGCCATTGAAGAGGGAATTGAAATACAGTTTTTAACAGGACCAAAGGAAATTATTGTTGCTCATGGAAAAATGACTGGAATCGAATGTATTAGAATGAAACTTGGAAAACTTGATCAAAGTGGAAGGAGAAGACCAATTCCTGTTGAAGGTTCAGAATTCAGGGTAGATCTTGATACTCTCATCGTTGCTATCGGTCAGGATCCAGATCTCTCCTTTCTTGGGAAGAGGCGCAAGCTAGAAGTTTCCAAAAGAGATACAGTTGTGATCAATCCAGAAACCTATTCCACAAGTATAGATGGAGTTTTTGCAGGTGGGGATGTTGTGACAGGTGCAAATACAGTGGTTGATGCTATGTCAGCTGGGAAAAAGGCTGCTGAAATGATAGTTAAATACATGAGAGGAGAAACTGTAGCTAGGGAATATCAACTTACAAGGCCCTCAATGTACATAGAACCGGTTGAACTAACAGAAGAGGAGATAGAAGAGGCTAAAAGACCCAGTTTACCAAACATTCCTGTTAAAAAAAGAATGTATAATTTTAAAGAAGTCGATCTCAACATATCGGAAGAGACAGCAATGAAAGAGGCGAGGCGCTGTCTCAGGTGTGATCTTGAGACTGAAGATGCAAAGAGATGGTTAGAAGAAATCAAAACGGCTCAGGTAAAATCGGCATAAGGTTAAAAACGATGGATAAAATTACATTTACAATCGATGGTCAAGAGATACAGGCAGAGAAAGGGATGACTGTATTGGAGGCAGCACTTGCAAATGGTATCTATATTCCGCACCTATGCTATCATCCAGATCTAGAACCAGCAGGGGCCTGCAGGCTATGTATGGTTGAAATCGAAAGAAGAGGCCCTGTAACATCCTGCAATACCCCAGCAGAATATGGAATGGTTGTGAGAACAGAAACCGAAGATGTTGTTAAGATACGTCGTGTTGCTGCTGAACTCCTCCTCATAGATCATCCCTCTGATTGCCTTGAATGTGAAAAGAATACAAATTGCGAATTGCAAAAGGTTATTAACTTTATCGGAATTGATAAGGAACAGCTGGGGAAGTTAAGAAGGCTTTCAAGAACACTACCTGTTGACTCTTCAAATCCATTCTTCCTCTATGACCCAAACAGATGCGTGCTCTGTGGTATCTGTATTAGAACCTGTAAAGATATTGTAGGGGTAAGTAATTTCGATTTTGCATTTCGAGGTTATGATTCGATTGTTAGTACCTTTGGCAGTAAAGAGCTTCTTGAATCGAGGTGTGTATCCTGCGGAGAATGTGCTGTACGCTGTCCTGTAGGTGCTCTAAGGCCAAAGGAAACTCCGGTGCCATCCAGGGAAGTTAAAACGATCTGTCCATACTGCGGTGTTGGGTGCGGTATATATCTAGGAGTGCGTGGAGAGAGGGTTGTAAGTAGCAGGGGGGATACTGAAAATCCTGTAAACAGAGGACGTCTCTGTGTGAAAGGGAGATTCGGCCATGAGTTTATCAACCATCCTGAACGTTTAACTTCACCTTTAATAAAAAAGAATGGAGATTTTGTTGAAGCAACCTGGGATGATGCCCTAAAACTCGTTAGCGATAAATTTTCACAATACAGGGGAGATCAATTCGCAGCTCTCTCTTCTGCAAAGTGTACTAACGAGGATAATTATATAGTTCAGAAATTTACACGTGCAGTAATGGGTACAAATAATATAGACCACTGTGCGCGTCTCTGTCATGCACCATCCGTCGCTGGCCTTGCACAGAGCTTTGGAAGCGGTGCCATGACAAACTCAATAAATGAAATAAAGGATGCCCGCTGTATCTTTGCCATCGGTACAAATACAAACTCCGCTCATCCTGTAATCGGAATGGAGGTAAAGAATGCTGTAAGAAAAGGCGCTAAGCTGATAGTCGCCAATCCAAGGGAGATAGATCTTTGTGAGTTTGCGGATATCTTTTTACAGCACCGACCTGGAACAGACGTTGCCCTTCTTATGGGAATGATGAGGGTAATTATCGATGAAAAGCTTATGGATAGGGATTTTATTGAAAGGCGCTGTGAAAACTTCGAGGCTTTCAAAGAATCAGTGGCACATTTTGATCTTGATTTCACCCATAAGCTTACAGGTGTGCCAGTAGAAAGGATTGCAGAAGCAGCGGTAATCTATGCCACCAATAAACCGGGAATGCTCCTTTATGCAATGGGTATAACCCAGCATACACACGGAACTGATAACGTACTTGCTACAAGTAATATTGCACTTCTTACAGGAAACGTGAGTAAGCCCTCCACAGGTGTAAATCCCCTTCGGGGTCAGAACAATGTGCAGGGGGCATGCGATCTTGGCGCCCTGCCGAATGTCTATCCTGGATACCAAAAGGTAAATGTTCCTGAGATAAAGGCAAAGTTTGAAAAGGCATGGAAATGTACTCTCTCAGGGACCCCGGGACTTACGCACATTGAAATCTTCGATGCTATAGTCGATGGAAAAATCAAAGCTTTATATCAGGTTGGTGAAAATCCTGCCCTTAGTGAGGCAAATGCAAACCATGTCTACAAAGCTCTCGAAAGGCTTGATTTTTTTGTTGCTCAGGATATCTTCCTCACAGAAACTGCAAAGTATGCTGATGTTGTCCTGCCAGCTGCAAGCTTTGCTGAAAAGGATGGAACGTTTACCAATACAGAACGTCGTGTGCAGAGGGTCAGGAAGGTTATAAAACCTGTGCCGGAAAGCAGAGCAGACTGGCAGATCACCTGCGATATAGCCAAAACTATAGGAAATGACGGATTTGATTTTAATCATCCCTCGGAGATAATGGAGGAGATAGCCTTTTTAACACCGAGCTACGGTGGCATATCCTACGAACGTCTTGAGGATGGCGGGCTTCAATGGCCCTGCCCAAATGATGACTCTGAAGGTACCCCAATTCTCCATTCAGAGTCCTTTGCAACTCCAACAGGGAAAGGAAAATTCATGCCCCTTACATATAAGCCTTCTTTTGAGCTCCCGGACGATGAGTATCCCCTTATCCTTACAACTGAAAGAAGCCTGTACCACTTCCATACAGCGACAATGACAAGGAAAGGTGGATTAAGTATCCTGAGACCTCAGGAACAGGTGGAGATAAATCCAAAAGATGCTCGCTCTTTGGGACTGGAGGACGGAGAGATGGTTAAGGTTATTTCACGACGCGGTGAGGTGAAAGCTCCCCTCAAGGTAACTGAAGCCTCCCCTGAAGGAGTTATCTCTATGAGCTTCCACTTTGCAGAAAGTCCCACGAATGTACTCACATCTGATGCAATGGATCCAGTTGCAAAAATTCCTGAAACAAAAGTATGTGCTGTAAGGATAGAGAAGGTTTAAAGAGCTATTTACCCTTTCATACATTTCAATGAATTCTTTATAAGAAAATCGGGAAATAGTCCATTCTTTTTCAGTAAGATTCAGTTTTTGAAAATATTACATAATTTTCACCTTAATTGATATTTAAATCATTCTGTAGTATGTTACGATTAGGAAAAAGTATGGATGGTTAACGTGAAAAAAACAAAACTCTACCAAAAACAAAGTTTATCGTTTTATAAGAAACAAAGGAAAATCCTGGTTTTCCCCATAACTATTATTCTTCTATCCCTGATCTTGGTGGTTTACGGATGCGAAAACCAAGGAAGCGTTATTACTTCATTGGTCGTTTTACTGATCGTCACACCTGCTGATGAAATTGACCTGATCGGTGACCAGAGACAATTTACGGCCACAGGTACCTATGACAACGGGTCCACTCAGGATATTACCAGCCAGGTCGATTGGACCTCCAGCAATGTGAATGTGGCAACAATTGCCGCTTCAGGAGAGGCAACTGCCCAGGGGGGTGGCTTTACCACAATCACCGCTACTGAACCTGACAGCGGTGTGAGCGGATCTGTTATCTATGGAATTGAATATAATGCAGAGGGAACTATTTCAGCACCCAGAGAAATCGAGGATGTGGAACGCTGGGAAGACCCAACAGAGGGTAAGGTAGGAACAGGCTGGAGTTACTACAAGGTTTCAGACATGATTAGTGCGACATATGGTTATACAGTCAGCCTTACTGAAATGAATGATGATGTGGACCTGTATGTATATGGCGAGGACGGGACCTATACAACATGGATAGAAAGACCGTTCTACGGCAGAACCGCGGACGAAGAAGTCCCTAATATATATGTAGTGGATGGACAGGAGCTTTATATCGCCGTTGATGGCTCCTACTCTAAGATCGGTTCAACATATTTTCTGAAAGTTGCACCGTCTCCAGGTCAAAGCTCAACCCAACCTCCACCGGTAAGTGATGAAGGCAGTGTAGCAGACCCTGTTGAAATTCCGTTAAATGAACAAAAGTTCGGAATGGTTGGGGATGGATCGAGCTACTACTATGCTGATGTCAGCCAGGGTACCCGATACGCAATCAGTATTTCTGATGCATTGGGAGGCGAAGGGTCTCCTAACCCTAATCTCTATATCTACAATGGAGATGCTAGTTTTACAAACTTGGTCTCTCAAACTGACGGTCCAGGGGCTGACGATGTATACGCTATTAATGCTTCAGGAGAAAAACTCCACTTTGCTGTGAGAAATGATGGCGAGGCTCTCTCGGGTGATGGATATAATATAAGAATATTAAGCGCAGAAGGAACCTCTGCTGAGCCAGTTTCTCTCTATGGAGAAAAAACAAACCCAGGTAATGTTAATGATGTAATGAGTTATTACGCTCTTTCAGTTGAATCCGGAGAGACATACACTGTAACTCTGTCAGTATCTGTCGGTGACATTGTGGAACTTCAGGTTTACAACGACGACAGCACTTTTACAACTGTGCAGTGCAGCGATACACCAGAGGGAAGAAATCCTGCGACCTGTACCGATGTGGTTGCTGCCGGAGATACTTTCTATGTCGGAGTAGACGGTAGTATTGGGTCTACAGGGGCAATTTTCGAGTTTGCAGTTTACAGCAACGATGAGCAGTAAGCGATTAAGTTCTACAAGTAAATAATGAACAGAATACTATAAATAGTATTGTATATTAACATAATTAATTATAACTATCTTTGATCATCTTTTGGCTTTGGAACAATTTTATCGATAAGAAATCTCCAAAGCAAGGGAAAAAATCTATTCATAAATAAACTAAATCTTGTAATGAAGTTTGAAAGAATCAAAAACCTACTTCGACTGGTACCACGAAGGATCTTCTTTGCCGCAACATCAACCTTCAGAAATTTGGGTCTTATAGAACCCTTCATCCATTCAGGCATCTCCTCCTGCTCTTTTCTGTACTGCGGCGTATCAACATCCCATGGACATGCAACATGAACTGATATTCCCTTGGAAAGCAGCTCCCTCCTCAAGGCAAGCGAAAAGCCCAATATCCCAACCTTTGAAGCTGTGTATACAGTGTATCCTGCAATCCTGAAAAACACAATTCCAGAGGATATGTTCAGGATAGCACCTCCACGAGGTATATATTTTTGGAAGATCTTGGTTACATTTATTATTCCTATTAGGTTTATTTGAATCTGAGAGTTAATATCATCATAATCAAGATCTTGCAAAAGTGCAGGTTTTACGATCCCAGCACAATTAACAAGCAGATCGATTTTACTAAAACTTTTTATAATATTATTTTCTGCTCTTTTTAGAGAATTAATATCTGTAACATCAGCTGATACAATCTCTACTCCACCTTTCTTTGAAAGTTTCTCTCTTGCCTCTTCAAGCAATTTCTTCCTTCTTGCAAGAAGCACTACATTCATCTTCTTTTTAACAAGCTCTTCTGCTATTGCAAAGCCAATACCACTAGAGCCACCTGTTATGAGCGCAACACCTCCCTCTCTTAACCATTTAGGCACCACTTCCCCCTTGTCACATAGTACTTCTAGAAATAATAAACTAGATTACTCCATTTCGAACTTGGTAATTAGCAATAACAATACCCTACAGTTGTTAAAATGTCAACAAAAGGAAGGATCATTTTGAAATATTTTTTACTTTGATGATTCTTAATTAACTATTAAACTGCATTCATCAGTTGAATAATTAATTAGGTACAATGAAAAAATAGTGTACCTACCCTAATAAATAAAAAAACAATACAGGAGGTACACCACGAACAGTTTAGGTTTAAACTATCATAAAAATTACAGTCTTGCAAGTATTATTAGCGAAGATGGTTGGATAAAGAAAAAGTAACTTTTAAACAGGACGGAAACACTCGAGGAGTTTTTAAGTGGGTACAGTAATCGAAGAATGCCGTAATTGGCCTGTGGCGGTTGAACTGTTAGTTGTAAGGGTCTGATGAGAAGATATTGAGATGGCATATAGAGGTGTATGAAATACTCTGTCATGAGATTAAAAAGAGTAACGGATTGGTAAGGAGTATGGTGAGAAGCGACAGTGATTGTCAACTGTTGAAGAGCATACCTGGGATAGAAGAGAAAAGAATAAGTATATTCATGATAAAGAAACCATTTTGAATTTATAGGGATGTTTCTTAGTCGGTTCAAATTGAGGCCCATAACCTCCATGTCCCAAGATGTATCGAAGCTAAAGTGTTGATTCGAACCGTAATTGACAGAGGAAAGGGAGATTTGTAGTTATTGATTATCCCCACTTCTCATGGCCTTAAGGAGGGGTAACTCAATACCTGAAAGGTAGCGTATGAGGGCACCGCCTGCTGTTGATACATAATCGATCTTTTTAACATCAGTGAACCTTGTGAAGGAGTTCACCGTATCACCACCTCCTATTACTGTAAAACCGGACGCATTTTCTATTTCACTCCACAGGGCCTTCGTACTTTTACAGGAGATCTTTTCTTCGTAAACTCCAACAGGCCCATTCACGAATATGGTATTTGCTATAGATACAATGTCTTTATACATCCTTACTGTTTCCTCTCCGATATCGAATATGATGGCGTCAAGAGGTAGCTTTTCTAAAGATATTTCCTCTCTTTTGCCATTTTTTTCATAGGCGACGTCTTTTGGGTATATGATCTTCATACGATAATTCTGTAAGTACTCTCTAGCCTGCCCTATATACTTGTCATACCCCCTGTTTTTAATAAGAGACTCTGAGGGTTCCCCAAGCTCTATGCCATCTGCAAGCATGAATATCTGGCCCACGAGACCCCCTGTGAGGATATGGTCTGCAGAATTGTCTTTGAGCACTTTGTTGATCATTCCAAAGGCATCACCTGCCCTTGAACCACCGAGTATGTAAACGAAGGGTGGGCTTGGATTTTCAGTTATTATAGAGAGGGCTTTTAGCTCTTGTATGAGCAGCCTCCCTCCATAGGAGGGCAAAACCTCCTGAAATGCAACCATCGATGGAGAGTTTCTGTGAGCTGCGGAGAAAGCATCGTTTACGTAGCAGTGGAAGAGGGGTAGAAGCTTATTTACATAATGGACATCGAGCATCTGTTTTGATGTAAGTTTCACAGAATCCTCAAAGGTAGAGACCTCCTCTGTGAGGAAGCGAAGATTTTCTAAGAGTAGAATTTCACCAGCCTTTAATTCCTTTATCCTCTCAATAGCAGCTGGCCCTGCGAGATCCTCAACAAAATCAACACACTTTCCGAGTAGTTCAGAGAGCCTTCCTGCATGCTCCTTCAGGCTTATAAGGGAACTGTAGTCTGTAGTATCCCCCTGATGTGATATAATCACGACCTTTGCTCCTATCTGAGATAGGTCTCTGATGGTTGGAATACTCTTGATTATTCGGTTGTCATTGATTATCTCCTTGGTGCGCTTATCAACAGGAGAGTTTATATCAACTCTCAATAAAACCCTCTTTGTCTTAAAGTCGCCATCGTCGATCGATTTAATGCCAAGCTTACCTAACATAGAGGCTCTCCTATTATTCCATACCGAGATAACGGTTTGTCAATGCAACAGCCTGAAGACGGTCTTTCTGCATGGGAATTGCAGCCCTGATTGCGTCTATAGTTTCAGGGATCACCACAGCCTCCTGCGGAACATTGATGGAGAATATCACATCCTTGCCTGAAAGTGCAATTGCTTCCTCCCATACGCCGATCTCATACATGTCGCCACGAGGGTTTCCAAGATCTCTTGCATACCTGAAAAATGCTGAATTTGAGTTAAATCCGTCTGCGATTCGAACCACCATCATACGCGGATGCTCTTTGAACAGGTCGATCACCGCATTCACCGATATGCTTTTCTTCGGAGTTGCAACGATACTAATGATATGACCGTGTGTGACAGGCGTGTGGACAAGCACTCCTGTGCATGGAACGTGAGGCATGATAGTCATGAGATCAACTGCCTGGTGGCTCGGAACCGGATCAATTTTAAGCACATTTGTGAGCCCTCTGTGTGTGTCTCCAGGATCAGCCACTCTGCGAATAATGGTTATGGCAACCTTCTCAACCCCTACTTCCCGATCGAGGCAGTCCACAGCGCGGATGAGACCTGTAGTGTTGCAAGACGTAAGTTTCAGAAAGTCTTTACCCACTCCCCTCTCGTAGTTTGCATAGCCGTGGAAGAACACATCAACGATCTCGTTTTTTTCTCCTCCCTGAAAGACTGCCTTTTTCTTCTTTTTTATGTAAAGCTGTTTATTCTTTTCACCGATTCCAGCACTGGTTGCATCGAGCACTATATCGACATTGTTAATGAGATCTTCCATTGTACCGCTCACGGGTATTCCTGCGTCTGTGAGCACTTTCTCATTTCCTGGAGCAGCAAAGTAGAGATCGTAAGGCATACCCTTGTCCTTGAGAGCTCTTACCGAGAGCGTTGGTGCAACATCTGCAACACCAATGAGATCCATGTCCTTTTGCAAAACAACGCCATCTGCGAGCCTCTGTCCGATAACTCCGTATCCAACAACACCAACTCGTACCATGATTTCCTCCATATGTACCTTGTGGTCTTTGATAAATCTTATTCTTGTACAGCTTTTATAGAATTTTCCAAAATATCTAACCCTATCTGCAACTCATATTCTTTAATAACCAGTGGAAACATTAGACGTATAACATTATGATAGGCACCGCATGACATGATAATCAATCCATGTTCATGACATTGTTTCAGGATGGCTTCTGTGCTCTCGGCATCGGGTTCCTTGGTGCTACGATCTTTGACGATCTCCATACCTATTGCACATCCTATTCCCCTCACATCGCCTATGATAGTATATTTTTCTTTCATCTCTTCCAATCTGTTCATTGCAGTCTTTCCTAGATCTGTTGCTTGTCGTAAAAGATTTTCTTTTTCATAATATCCCAGTACTCTCAGAGCTGCAACACAAGAGACTGGGTTGCCGTTGAAAGTTCCACCAAGTCCACTCACAGGAATAGAGTCCATATGCTCCTTTTTCGCGATTGTTGCTGCTATCGGTAATCCTCCACCCAGGCTCTTTGCTACAACCAGGATATCAGGAATCACATCGAAGTTTTCTATTGCCCACATCTTTCCTGTGCGCCCCATACCAACCTGAATCTCATCGTCAATTAGGAGTATGTCATGTTCATCGCAGATCTTTCTTAACCCTTGCACGAAGTTTTTTGGAGGAACCATATAACCCCCCTCTCCAGGTATAGGTTCGAGAATAATAGCAGCGATCTCATCAGAGGCGATATAGCTTTTAAAGCTCTCTTCAATTTTTGCTATACAGTACTCTCCATATTCATCCGCTTTCAATCCGAACGGGGCCCTGTAGCTATATGCAAAGGGAAACCTGTGGATACCCGGGTCAAAAGGACCGAAACCATACTTATAGTTCTTCACCTGACTGGTCAGTCCCATAGTCAGTGCAGTTCTTCCGTGAAATGCTCCCTCAAAACAGATCAATCCATATCTGCCTGTGTACCGTCTTGCAATCTTAACCGCATTCTCAATACCCTCTGCTCCACTATTGGAGAGAAGAACCTGTTTTTGAAAGCCTCCGGGTGAAATCTCTGTGAGTTTTTCTGCCAGTATCATATAGGATTCATACATCGTTACATTGTGGTCTGCATGCAGATGTTTCTCCAGCTGCTCTTTCACTGCGGAGGTTACAAACTCATTGCATTGTCCAACATTGAGCACACAAATACCCCCGGCAAAATCGATGTACTGGTTTCCATCAACATCCTCTATAGAAGCCCCCTTTCCTCTAGCTATAAATAGAGGAGCTATCTGAAATACTGCTTTTGGTATGTACCTGTTTCTCAATTTAAGAAGTTCTGCTGATCTTTTTCCTGGTAATTTCCTCTTTTCACCGGCTTTCTTCCCTCCATTCATTTTTTACTCCTTTGTATTATTTGCTCATTCAACAAGGCTATAAATAAGCGATAATCGAATCATCGACCTCTGATGTCTTTGAGCTGCCTTCCATCTCTCGTGTTTTTACAAGCCCTTTGATAGTACAGATTGAATTGCTTTTTGAACCATTTCAGCTGCTTTTAGTAAACCAATATGTTCAATCAGCTTCCTCATTGCCTCTATTACGGCAATGGGATTTATCACATCCTTCCCAGTATATTTCGGAGCGGAGCCGTGAATAGGCTCGAACATTGATGGGAAAACTCGTTCTGGATTTATATTCCCGGCTGCAGTGAACCCCATGCCTCCCTGAAGCATTCCGCCGAGGTCAGTAGAGATACATCAAAGTACTCGGGGTTCTTAACAAACCACATTGTAAGAGCGTTGACAAGCACTCAGTCCTTTTTGATATCTGGATAGTCTATTGCCACTTAATTGAATACCTCATCGTCGAGCATCATCTTTTCATTTTTGAGGTAGTATTCACATCCCCATTCGAAGCATTCATACTCCTTCTTATCTTAGGAGCTCGATATAAGATTATTGTTTCTTTTCTATTAATTCTTCCTCTGCTTCCTTGACAATTGAACTCAAACCAGAAAGAACCTCTGGGGGTAACGGCTCCGGCTTATGGCTTTTAAGAATTGACAAAGCCTTGTCATATGCTCTTTGAGCGTAGTCCTTCCCTCCAGAGGATTGCCAACCCTCTCGTGTTCTTCTGTCAATTAGCTGTGGGTGGGATTGTTCCCTCATATGCTTGAAAGTATGTTCGATTTCTACGAAGTTACCGCTGGACCCTGCCTGCTTGATAACTTCTGTAGCCATATTCTCATCACTGAGGACAATCCCTCTTACCACCTCTTTTACCGTATAGGCTATTTCATTGTCCATCACAAGCTGAGTAAGACTGAATGTAACCCCAGACTGAAGCATCCCCAAGCCATAAATGAGGTCAGCTCCAGCCAATGCAGGTAAAAGAGCAGTAAGAGTTTTCTCATGGCCTGCCTGTGCATCGGGCATTTTACTATCTGCCTACCCTCCAGCAACTACTGTGGGAAGAAGATAATAATCAGCGAGCTTTACTACCCCGGCACTGATCATACCTAGCTCAGGAGCGCCAACTGGAGTAGTCGCTGTTTTTAAATCAAAGATTGTGGTCGAGCTACCATATATTACAGGAGCGCCTCTGGATGTTAACTGGCTTAGTACAATTCCACTCAATACCTCAGCATTGTGATCAATAAGCGTCCCCGCTAAGGTAACTGGAGAGGTGGCACCTGCCAGAGTCATAGAGAGAACAATACATGGCACCCCTGATATTGCAGATTCCATAATCACATCACAGCAATTTTTACCGAGAGTTAGAGGACTGCTTGGGCACACCACGGAACTGAAAATGGGCCGTTCCTTTAATTTCTCCACTCCTCCTGCAACAAGAGCACCCATTTGAATATCCTTTTTCATCAGCTCCCCGCTACCAGGACCATGAACTATGTGTTTAGAAGTATTGGCGAATATTGCCTCCATTTCATGAGCCGAACTTACTTCTGGAGGAGTGTCCTTGGCATCGCAGGGTCGCCAGACAATATCCACTTCACTGAGGGCATCACAAACCAGCGTAATATCAGCCACATCCTGCTTTGTCGAATCCCTGTATTCCCCTTTTTCGGGGTCTATCACCATCAGGGCTTCCCCGAAATTGGTAAAATGGGTTTTTCTGCTTTTTATCGATATATCGTGGCTGGGGTTTCTTCCGGCAAGGAGAATACTGCTGGGAGCTGTGTGAATAGCATCTTCAACTAAGCAGGGAGGAATTTTTACCAGCTTTTTCTCTCGTTTGACAGACGCTCCACTTTCCTCAAAAACGTCCATAGCCTCATCACTTTCAACCCTTACACCTGTTTGTTGCAATATTTCTAAGGTAGCTAAATGAATAGTGTACATATCGTCATTAGAAAAGCAGCTCAAGCTAAATCCTTCACTTTCCGAGATTTTTTTGAATCTTCCCATTAAATATCACCTCTCTAAATAGATTGATACGAAAATCTTTAGCTAAAAATAAGTATCACCCCCTTTTCAAGGTCTTTGAACTGTACATTCTGCACAAGGTTACTTTTATATCCACATGGACAAATATATTCCAGATAATGATGTTTATAGTGTACTTTCCGGCTCACTGGGCAAAGGCTGGCGGTAAAATATTATCTGCATTGCAGTAAATCATCTATGGTAATATTTGGTATAAGGTCCTTTATCTTCATTACGATATTCTCAGGGAGAGAAGGAGTTGAATGGGATGAAATAATCTGTTTCGCTCTTTCCTTTGCTTTCTTAATGGCGTTAGGTTTCCCGTTCCCTATCCATTTATTCCAATTGGACAGTTCGCTCACCTTGGCACTAAAGAAATCCCTTCTCATGAATTCAACTGTGTGCTCCTCGGCAAGGAAGTTTCCTCCCGGCCCAATGGATGCAATCAATTCATACGCACAGTGATCTGGAGTAGTATCTATCCCTTTCATAATTCTTTTAGTCATTCCAACGATTTCGTCATCAATGACAATCTTTTCTAAGGAAAGTGAGAGAGCCGATTCTAAAAGACCGCTAATGGCACTCACATAAGTTGCCCCGGAAAGGGACATCAGTAATACTCCAAAGCTATTCTCATAGCCTGCCTGTATATCGAGGATCTTTGAATCGGTCCTGCAGACTGTAGCCCAATTGGGCAGATTATAGAACTCTGCAAGCTGGTTGGCCGCGATATTTAAAAGCAGAGCTTCTGGAGAGGCGATAAGCGTGTCTCCTGTCATAAAGTTGGTTACCTCAGGGAACGGGCCGTAAAGAAAAGCTGTTGCAGGGTTTGCTACTTGAGTTATAACCAGAAGTGCGAGAACCTCGGCGTTCATCAGAGTTAATATCCCTGCAAGAGAGGCGGGAGCGTTCATTCCAGCTTGAGGTGCGCTCACAGGGCATACAGGAATATCTGCCCTGGCTGCATTGATCAGGTGATTTGTATGAACCTTTTCTAATTGTAGAGGGCTTATCATTGGAGATATCCGGAAAATTACAAATGGCATTCCTGAAAAGGCATTTGTTTTAAGAATATCAGTCACTTTAATAATATGTTCGAAATCTTCTTCATTCGCAAAAGTGATATGAAGAAGAAGAGGTTTTCGAGTATTATTGGTTAGATAAAACAGAGCAGCGATATCTCTATCTTTTCCAGCAACATCGCCAAAGGTGCAGGAGTCGGTAACGAGATCAACATTAGGAAGTCCATCAAAAAGCCTGGTGATAGATATAAAATCTTTAACCTTTGAATCGCGTCTTGTTCCGTCTTCGAGATCGTGAATGAGGGATGGAACGCCGCTTCCGCCATAAAGGATCTGTGAGCCCCTTTTGAACTCAAGCCCCTTCTTATCCCCTCTTCCATGAATGGTAAAAGATGAAGGGGCATCTCTTAAAGCATTTTCGACCAAAGAAGCAGGAATATATGCCCTTTTCTTTTCGGGGGAAATCCTTGCCCCGGCGTTTTTCAGGATTGTCAGCGCTTCTTTGCTATCAACCTTGATTCCAACATCATTCAAGATCTTTAAGCTCAAAGAATGGATCTTTTCAACATCTTCCTCTTTTAACGGCATAAACATCTATCGGTAGACTTCCTTTACTTCTGCATTCCTTTAATCAAGCATGTATGCAAATGATCTCATCCCTGTAAAATGTTACTGTTCTCCTTATCCCACTGTACAAGCACTTTCTGGCCCATGGAAAATCTGGCTTTCTGATATAGCTTAGGATTTACATGGACAACGATCGACCTGCCACCCTCTCCATTTAAGAGATGGATTTTGGTTTCAACAAAGTCACCCTGATAGATCATTTCCACGATTTTCCCCTTAAAACTGTTGTCTGCTTTTTCTTTGGAGTGCAGGGGTAAAACATTTATCCTCTCCGGATGAACTGAGATACCGGTGATCCTTTCAGCGGGTATATCATTGCTATTGAATGCAAAAATCACCAGTCCCGTTCCACTTTCAAGCTGAACCTTCCTGCCGCCCTTGACCTTTGCTCTGCCGGAGAAGATGTTGGTGGCTCCCATAAAATCGGCGATAAATCTCGTCCTCGGGGTTTCGTAGATCTCCTCAGGAGGGGCGACCTGGTCAAGTCTTCCCACCCGCATTACTGCTATTGTATCGGATATAGCGAGTGCCACCTTCTGGTCATGAGTAACATAAAAGAAGGTTATCCCCACTTCTTTCTGTATCCTTCGCAGCTCCACCTGCAGGTCCTTCCTTATTTTTCTGTCCAAAGAGGCAAGGGGCTCATCCAGAAGCAGTATTTTCGGTTCCAGCACCAGGGACCTGGCAAGGGCGACTCGCTGCTGCTGACCTCCGCTGATCTGAGAAGGGTACCTCTTTTCCATACCGGCAAGGTGCATAAGATCAAGCATCTTGCCTACTTTTTCTATTATCTCGCTTTTAGGAGCTCTTCTTCGCTCCAGACCGTAGGCTATATTTTCTTCGATGGTCATATGGGGAAAGAGGGCAAGATTTTGAAACACCAGGTTACAATTCCTCCTGTATGGGGGTATGCTGTTGACAACCTTCCCGTCTATTAGAACCTCACCCTCATCCGCTGTCTCCAGACCGGCAATTATTCTCAGAGTGGTGGTCTTGCCGCAACCGCTTGGGCCGAGAAGAGAGAATACCTCTCCTTGTTTAACTTCCAAATTGACATGATCCACTGCAACAGTTTCTGTAAACTTTTTTACCAGGTTTTTTAGCTCAACGCAAAAAATATTTTTACTATTCTCCATATTATCACCTTGTCCTTTTTATTTCTCCATGCAGAGAAGATATTACAAGTATGCTTATAGTTGGAAGTAATATAAAGAGTAAGCTTATACCGTTTATAAGAACAGGTTTTAAAGAATACTGAAGCATAGAAAAAAGATAAAGAGGTAAGGTCGATGTTCCAACGCCTGCAACAAAATAGGTAATGGTAAAATCATTAAAAGACCAGGGGAATATCAATACTGCAGATGAAAAAATTGCAGGTAAGAGAAGCGGTATGGTTACCTTTCTCCAGGTAGTTAGCTTGTTTGCGCCAAGGTCGATTGATGCCTCTTCGAGGCTCCAGTCTATCCTCTGCATCCTTCCAAGGGTAATAAAAACGGCAAGGGGAGCACTGAAACTGATGTGAGCTATGATAATAGCTGGGTAACCGAGAGGTACACGAACTACCCGGGTAAAATAAACAAGAAGCGCCCCAGCCATAACTATATATGGCACTGTGATGGGTAAAAGGATAGATGTTCTTAAAATCCGTCTGCCTAAGAATTTATACTTGTATAAACCATATCCCGCCAGAGTTCCAATTGCTGTAGCTGCCACGACAGTAACAGCGGCGATTATCAGGCTTCTTACAACAGCATCCATGATAGCGGAGGTTTGAAAGAGTTCGCCGTACCATTTTGTGGTAAAGGAGAGCCACCTAGTACCATAAGAGTCACTGCTGAAGGAGAAGACTCCCAGTACGATTATAGGCCCCCAGAGAAATAGATAACCCACTATTGCTAATACTAAAAGTGTTCTGCCTTCTTTTGGAGACCTCATAGTATTCTCTCTATTGCCTCCTCTCCTCCGAGTTTAATGCAAAAGTAAATCATAAGGACAATAGCTGCAGTCAAAAACACGGTCATGCTTGAACCCAGAGGAAGATCTCCTATTACGATAAAATAATGCGCTATATAGTTCCCGGCCATCCAGACCTTGTTTCCACCCATTAAAAGCGGCACTATCCAGTCACCAAATGCAGGAATGAATGTTAATATTGTCCCTCCAAATATGCCACCCTTACTGAGGGGAAGGGTTACCGTTAGAAAACGTCCCGCAGGAGTAGCTCCGAGATCAACTGATGCCTCCAGGAGTGCAGGGTTAATTCCTTCGAGAGATGCGTAAATAGGAAGAACCATGAAGGGAAGCCATATATAGATTAAACCAAGTATGACCGCAGGAGCAGTGTATAGAATCTCTACAGGTGATGCTAGTAAACCAATCTTTAGAAAGAAATTATTGAGTATGCCCGGGTAACCAACAAGCTGCTTTAATGCATATATCCTTACTACATAGCAGCTCCATGAGGGGACAATTACGAGAAGCAGAAGAAGTGGTTTGAACCTACCCCCGTGTTTTACAATCCAGTAGGCCATGGGATAACCTATGATAAGGCAAGCTATATTTGTGGCAAAGGCAAAAAAGAGGGATCGCAGGATAGCCTTTGCGTATTCACTTCCCTCGCTGAAAAGGAGTCTATAGTTATCAAGGCTGAAGCTGGGTACAATTGAGCCTTTGATATCCCTACCTAAGAAACTGATAGCAAAGATTACAGCCAGCGGCATCAAAACGAACAAAAGAATCCAGATTGAAATAGGCCCAACCACTGGGAGAGCAGATATGTTAACCTTTGTAGTGAGAAACTTCTTTAGTCTCTCGTTTAATATTGACGAATTTTTCATTTTGAATCCTGCTCGAAAAGGATGATGTTTATTATACCCTCTTAGAAGTAAAATATACCTCGTAGGGGAGCGTTAAAGACCGCGCTCCCCTACATCAAATCCTACTTCTTCAACTCACTCCATATATCCGCTCTCATCTTTTCCCCTTTGCCCGTAAAGGAGTCGGGGTTTAGAACCTCACATTTTTCCAGGTATCCTTTAGGAGGAGTCATCCACCTCTTTACATCTTCGGTAATAAGATCATCGATTGCTTTATGACCGTGTCCATAGGCCGTCATATTGATAAGTTTGGCAAAATTCTCTGGACGGTAAAGATAATTTATAAAGCAATGGGTTGCTGCTGGATTGCCACCTCCTTTGGGGATTGTAATAAGCATTGGCGAAAGCAGGCATCCCTCTGGTGGGTAGGCCGCAAGGAAAGGATTCCCTTCCGGTAGCAACCCTCCGAGGTACAGATAATCATGAACAATCCCTTCAACCACCCAAACCTCCTGTGCCACCACAGCCCTCTTTGGCCAGGAATCAAAGGCCATTATGTAAGGTTTCAGACGGAGGAGAGCTTCTTTAGCCTTCGCCAGTTCTTTCTCATTAGTGGAATTGAGCGAGTACCCCAGATATTTCAAGGCATTTCCTATAACCCGGTTCATTTCATTCCGCATTACAAGTTTGCCCTTATAAGCATCCCCACCTTCAAAAATAAACTTCCAGGAAGGAATGCGGGGATCGTTTTTATCGATGAAGTTTGTGTTCACAACATAGGCATCGAATCCAAGAGTTGTCAATACGCAATACCTGTAGCCCGGATCCCAGCTTGCGTTCTTTATCTCTTCCTTCATATATCTGTTTGCATTAGGGATCCAGTCGTGATTTACTTCATGGAGAATCCCCTCTTCTCTTAAATACCATACCGATTTGGGGTTCGCAAGGAAATAGTCATACGGTGTATCAGGATTCAGCCTGAATTTTGCAAGTGCTGTATCGAGATCAGGATAGTTATCCCTGACAATCTCTATCCCGAACTCTTCAGAAAACCCTTCATACAGCTCCTCAGGCCACCATGCCGCCCAGTCGTACATGGCAAAGGTTTTTCCAGCTACAGCCTGCTCGAAACACTCACGTGGCACCGGCTCACAGCCTTGCGGCACAGAAGCAACGTACTTATCATACATTCCCTCCTCTTTTTCTGCAGCGCCTTCTGCCAGAACCGTGAACGCAGAAAATAGGATTAATATACCCACGATAAGGGTACATATCACCCATTTGCCTTTAGAAAAATTGTTTTCTTCTGAAATAAACATCTTGACCCCCTTTTCCAATTCATTTTTTTATTTTTATACCTGAACATTAGTGAGCACAATCACCTCCTTTGAAATAGATTTTTTAACTCTTTCTATAATTTGGATCCTAAGATCACCTTTCTGATTCTTGCACTTTTTTAAATATTATTTATTTTACCATAACTTATAGATTAATACAACTTTTATATCTTTGCTTTGGATCTCTCTCTGAACCTGTTCACCGAATTTATCTCTATCCCAAGCAGGTCAGCTATGTTGAACTTTGCCTCTATTCCTTTTGCGTAACCTGGGAGGGGGGTAACGAGCCCGATGTTTAGATCTTGCCTCACCTCTGTCATTATTACCGGGTCTACCAAATCAATGACAGAGACTCCCAGCTTGCTGGCTACATACTCTTTTGCTTCTTTTATCCTCATGCCTCGAGACATCTGCATGCGTGCCACCAGATCTCCAGTAGTACGCATTCCGCCCATGCCCGAAGCAGTGCTATGAGCAATAGCCATGCCGGGAGGGTCGCCCACACCCACCTACAGCCCATCTAGGCGTGTTATCTCGACCATTGCCTTTGATGCCCTTGAAACTGCATCCGTCGGTGGATGATCGACCATTGGGAGTCCGCCAACCCCCATTCCCATATTTGCATGAATTGGAATTTTTGAAATCTTGACACATTCTTTGATATAAGTTACTGCCCGTGCTGAGTTCCAGGGTATAGATCTGTCGCTCTTTGTATTACAAACTGGCCCGAATATCGATACTCCGGCCTTCTGAGCTAGTTCAATCTGTTTATGTGGGTACAACCCTGCTAATCTTACACCTTCATAGCTCAACCCTCCATGCATGCCAAGAATGAACTCCCCGGCCATTCCAACTTCAATACACATATCAGGATACTTCTTTCGAAGGATCTCTACCGCTTTCAAGGTGGCTAGAAAATCAGTATCACCTGCAGCACCTGTAGTATCAAAGTTAATTCCATCAGCACCACTCTCATACATTTCGCTGCCAACCTGTACCATATCGCTGACTGCATATTCAATGGCCTTTTCCTGTGATTCTTGCGCTTCCCTTATTTTTCCTGCAGCATATAGCTCCCCTGTATTCGGACATGGGCCATCTGGCTGGTTGTATAAGCCAAGGTTCGGTTGAGCCCCGTAGTAAAGAGGTAGGGTGGTGACCAACAGTGCCTGTTCGAGCTCTGGTTGCTCATATGTAATTATGGGCTTTACAGGTTTGATGCTGTAGTCAACATGATCAAACTCTAACATATCAGCACCAAGAAGTTTTTCATATATCTGCAAAGATTGTATCCTATGGGTTGAAACACCGACTCGCCTTACCTTTAGTGTAGCTGCATCATAGGATAGGATAACCTCGTTACCCATCTCCACGCTGATGAACTTTGAAGGATATGTGAACAGTTCAAACAAGTATTGAAGTTCTTCCTTTGTGAGCGGAGGAATTTTTCCACGATCAGCTGCATCACTCGTACCCTGCTCAAGCTCGGCTTTTATCTCGCTTTCGTTCAGTTCAATAAACGAGCCATCTCCCTTTCGAGTGCGGTACTTTTTCATATTTAACCCCCATATCTGTTTAATACTAGTTTATACCAGGCATTTCTAACTATCTAGGTCTTTATCTTGGCCCCTTTTCGTTTATGAAAGTAGGTATGTGAATATTTTTCGAGCTTCCAATCCGGTATGTTACATTGCTGGCATGGTGTTTGAAACCACTTGTTCCTTAGCCATCGAGCTGCTCTGCTGTTTCTTGAATTTCTAATTATAAATTTCTTATTGCAGTGAGTGATTATCTCAGCAAGATCACCATTCTGCTTGAAACTTCTGACACCATGGAGCATGCCATATCTTGAAGGCCATAAATTCATCTTTTGCACTAGGCTGAAGAGATCAACCTGCTTCCTGTAATACTTTTTTAATGATTTTTTTTTAGCCATGGTTCTATTATTATCTATTCGAGGAGTCCGGGAGTCGCACCCGGCTGCATAGATTTAGGGTCTATGAGATCTCTCCGATCAACCCCCCTTTTTTATACATGGCAACAGAGCATCATCATTGTTGCCACTCCTATCTGTAGAGGGTCATGGACTAGGTGTTTCTCTACAAGAGAGAATGCTTCATCCATAAGGCCTGTCGGGATACCACATTCTGCAATTCTTGTCTCAGGTTTTATATGCTCAACCCTAATTATATTATCTGCTGGGGATGCATCAAGTATAAAAGTGTGGTGAGAAAGCGCCTCATCAAGATTATTTTCAATTCTCGCACCGAGTTTGTTGGCTATAAGAGCTGTTTTTGACTGATCAATATCAAATATTGCTATATCTGCCCCCATAGATTTCAGCGCTTCTGCAGCAGCATTTCCAACATTCCCTGCACCAATAACCAATACCTCTTTTTTCTCCAATCCTTCTGCGAGGTAATCTAATGCGGCAACATACCCTCTTGCAGTAGCTTCGCTATTATAAACAACATATCTGTATTTTAGATTTAAGGCAATAAAACAGTTGTCATCAGCGAGAAACAAAACATCTGCTTCCTTCTCGATCGCCTGGGCGATCCCTGCAATATCGCTTTTGTCGGTTACAAATGCAGGAAATCCAATGTAATCGATAATACTATGAACAGCCTCGCTAAAGCCCTCGATAATACCCTCGCCACTTGAGATAGGAACTATTGCAGCTGATAGCTTATATTCGGAGGTACACAATTCTTTCTTAAAGCATGCTCCGTGGTATGCTATCTCTTTTAATGAATAGCCTGTCTTTCTCTGGAGTTCATTATCATATCTACCAAGACCGCGGCTAATCCCTCTTATCAGATCATGTGAGAGGCGTATCACAACCTGTACTCCTCTTCGATATGCAAATAAACAGAACTTACCTAAAAAGTGCAACTCGTAAGTTTTAAACTCTTCTTTATTGATTCTATGATTTCTTTATGTTTTTTCCAGAGGTCAGCTATCTTTCCCACTTTGATAATAAGAGTTGCTACCCAATCGGTGATGCCTGCTTTATAATCTGTAAGAGCCTCGTCAGCTCCGAAGAAATCCTCGATAAGTGTGAGAGGGCCTGCATCAGAGATAATATGTTCCCCGAGAATAGCGAGATCTCCAGAAGATACCCTTATATGCTCGTAAATCACAGCATTCTCGTGACTGCTTGATGGTATATTAGGAGCTCTTTTTCCAAGGAAGATATCGCAAAGCACTTTTAGATAATTGATTCCTGTTGAATGATATACGGCGGTGGGTGTCTGGCTAGGTAACCGGGCATCTATTTCAATAACTCTAAACTGGTTTTCATACAATATGGCTTCAACATCCATTATTCCTTGCAGTTTTATGGCTTTTGCGATTTTTAGAGAGTACTCTTTAAAATTATTGATTTGTTCATCCGATAGATCAGCAGGAGCGATAACTCTTTTGCAATCAAAATCATTATCTATCTCTATTTTTGTGGTTTGCCCTGTAAAATAGTAGTCACCGAACCCAAATACCTCGATTGAATATATAGGGCCTGTTATGAACTCCTGAATCACTATATCATAGGGAGAGTAGTCAAGCTTATTTATAATCTGATAGAGCTCTTCAATACAGTTAATTTTCTTCGTGCCCCTGCTTCCACTGGAGTATGAAGGTTTGAGAATGAGCGGAAACGTGCATCCTGGCCACTCCTTTGGGATTGATATACCGATTTTTTTAAATAGCATATTTGATTTGATTTTCGAAGAGGAGATTGAATAAGCATCTCTATCATATGCCAGTGGCACCCCTTTTCTCATCGCTGTCTCATGGATGGAGCATAGGGCGTGTGGATTTTCTGTTGCCGGAATAATGAAATCTACTTCTTCTATTACTTCAGAGATCTGCGAGTTGATCGTGTCTATATTCAGGAAGTTCTCGCAGAGGTTTCTAGCTGGAGCGCCTGGATCTTTATCAACCAGGGTGACTTCCCAACCAGCTTTATGTGCGAGGTATATTGCCTCTATTCCCTGGAGTCTACCGCCGATAACTGCAACTTTCATTAGCAGACCTCTTGATGTGAGTAATCTGTTAGAATCACTCTATCTTTCTCGCTTTTAACCCAGCGTTTATATTCTTTTAAAGATGCAGGTACCAGGTCACAATGATCCAATATAGTAACTACACTATCAACAGAACGATCTCCGTTGTCAATATCGAGAGTAGGTTGAGCCACCCCTGAAAACCCCAAGTTAGGAGGAACAATAGAGGTTATTACGTTTGCTCCCGCATCAAGCCTCATTTTCAGGCCTCCGATTCCATCTATGTCCAGGGAAGCCGGGATTAAACGGTCAGGAAATATAAGTCTCATTACAGCTATGATGACAAGTTCTGATTTCCTTACTGATCGAGGTTGTGAATATAATAGTGCCCCCTTGTGAGGTATGAGCCTCATTACCCGTACCTGATGAGCTTCCATTCTCCTCATCTCAAGCAAAGATTCTAAAATGTCTTCTAATGACTCGCCAACACCAATCAAAATGCCTTCTTCAACTAATAGTCCAAGTTCTTTTGCGTGGTACTTCAGACTAAGTCGGTATTCATAATCCTGGTTTGGACGCAATCTTTGAAAGAGACTAATATTATGAGATTCTTGATAGCAGGCATACCAGTCTGCTCCATCGTTGATAAGATCGGAAAGTACCGATTTTGGAATTGCACCCGGAGATATCATGAGTGGCAGACTCACCTCTTGCTTTATGACTTTAACTATTTCTCTTAGCTTAAAAAAGCCCTCATCTGATTGATAGAAAAGAGGATCTTCTCCCATGGTTAGATCAATACAATGGATACCTGATTTTTCAAGATGTTGGCAAGTTTCCAGGATAGTACTTTTACTCTTCCTGTAACGATGAACTGATTGGTTTGAGAATCTATTGATACAGAAAATGCAGTCATTGCGGCAGTAAGTTGAGAAGTATACAAAGCCGTACAAAAAAATACTATTGCCAAAATATTTTTTCCTGAGTGTTCTGGCGGCCTCGAAAAGTCTTTGCAAATTTTCTTCATCTTTCACAGATAACAAGAGGGAGATTTCATTTACAGTTAGCAGTTGCTCCATTAATGCTTTTTCTATTATATGACCGAATTGGTTTGATATGTTCATACTTCTACTTTTCATTAACTTAAGATCTATTTTTGCGCTATCTCCCTATTAATTTAAGTGCTTTCCTTACAGCATCCGTCGCATCCTCGCCATATGCATCGGCACCTATGCGATCTGCCCATCTCTGGGTTACTGGGGCACCTCCCACCATTGTTTTGAACTGCTCTCTGATCCCCTGTTTCTTGAGCTCTTCCTCTAGGTCCTTTTGATATTTCATGGTGGTTGTAAGGAGTGCACTTGTTCCTATTATATCTGCCTTTACTTCCTGAGCTTTTTCAATAAAAGTTTCTTTCCTGACATCATGACCAATATCAAAAACATCGAATCCGTTTACCTTAAGTAAGGAGCCGACTAATATTTTACCAATATCATGAATATCTCCCTGGACAGTTCCAATAACAACGATACCGGTTTTTTCTTTTGAATCATCTGGAATTGCAGATATAATGATTTCATTTACTGATTTCATGATTTCTGCTGACTGAATTAACTCCGGTAGGAATATCTCACCTCGCTCAAAAAGGTCTCCTATCTTGGTTATTCCTTCACGAAATCCTTTATTCATGATTTCGAGAGGATCGATCCTCTTATTGATAGCCTCCTTCGCTACATCCTCTGCTTTCTGTAAATTCTGTGAAACTATAGAATCCACCGCTTCTTTGAACAGGTCCTCCTTACCCATCAATATCCCCCTTAATGTTTCATAGAATTTCTATTTAGATTAATCACTAAATATTTTTTCTAAGAATCCTAGATATTAAGTCGTATTCCGTCTAGGTATGTGAGAGACCTCCCCACTTGCTGTATATTTAGGTAACTGCCTCCTGCAAGAGCAAGCCTTTCAATTCCGAAACCGATTCCAACCCATGGCTCTGTAATTCCCCACTTTGCATCCAAGGGGTGGGGACCTAGTACCCCTGAAGCTACCTCTAAGCCTTTTGCTACTACATCTATAGTACTGCCGTACACGTTACATGGATTATCTGTTAAAGTGTAGTTTTTAATGTTAACTGTAGCCATCACAAGCGATGTAAGTTCCTTCAATCTATCCATTCTTATTTCGACTGAGAGGCCAAGTTCGACCAAGTTGAGCATTGTGAACTCTTTTAAATGGAATTTTCCGCTTGAGTCTTTCCTGAAACAGGGGCCAATCTCGAAGATTTTTACAGGTTTCTTCCATACTCTAAATAGTCTTCTAAGGATGACGTAAAGATTAGGAGCAAGCATCGGTCTTAAACACTGCTTATCATTGATCCAGAATACCTTTTTATACAATTCATGCTCTTGTACAATGGACATTTTTAATAAAGAACTCTTGGATATGAGTATTGGTGTTACCACTTGCGTAAAGCCATTTTCTATGAGTTTACCGATCAGTATGCTTTCGAACGTACATACCTTAGGTCGACGTGTATCGGTATATATTGTGCGGAGCCTTTCTTTATTCTTTTTGATAAGATCCTTCTCTATTGCATGAAATCTATTATCGCGTTCAGAGGTATCCTGGAAAGTCTTGCTTTGAACCTCCAAAGGTGCATTCAATTCTCTCAAGCGCTGTTTTTGTGTTGTAGTCCAGGTTACATGCTCCAAGTATTAACCCCAACTCTATTAGTTATATATGTAATGCTTTGCAGAATCAATTATATCTACCACATTACTAAGTATGAATTATAAGCCTTTAACTCTATCAGCATTCTATTATAGTAATAAATTCTTTGGTCAAATACTATGATTATGACACATTTTGTCGCTATAATGAAGAATGTAAATATTAATTGATTCGAAATTCACCAATATACACAAAAATAACTGGCGAAAAGTATACATTTACCTATAGAATACTTTAAGAATGCTTTTACCGACGAAAAATATCATCCTTCTTATAAACATGCTACCCGTAACAGAACATTCTGTCAAGAATAAAGGTAATTTCAGGTTTCCAGAACATCTCTGAAAAAAAGTACAGGTATAACTCTCTGACTCTTTTTTAAAGATGTGGTAATCTGAGCAGTAATGAGATCGATTGAAAATACATCAGAACAAGTGATCCAACAAACCCATCTACTGTTGACCACTATGCATTGCAAAAGCTGAAGTTTGAAGCACTAACAAAGCGATTAGGATTATAATAGAAGTTCTTGTTAATTAATTTACATATTCAAAATAAATGAGCATTATATAATAGTTTAAATATTGAATATGTTATAGGATTAATTGGTCCCTGGTTAATAGATAAACCAGGTCAAAAATTAGTTTTAAATCTATCTATTCGACATACTATAATTACAATGCGTATTTCAGTTTTATTAATTGCTGGTAATAATTCATAAAACTAATTTTTGAGCCGGTTGTTTACCAAGATAATATTCTATGAATTATTCACCGGTGACTGAGTAAATTTTCCAAGTTTAAAAGCCAATATAGTTTTTTCAATCACAGACAAAATGAGAAATTTGACAAAAGAGAAGGCAATCTTTGCCATATTACTTGCTACCATTTTCTGGGGAACAACATACCCAACCACAAAGTTTGGGCTAACAGAGTTATATCTTCCTCCATTAACCTTCCTCGGTTTACGTTTTCTTGCAGCAACAGTTTCACTTTGTCCAATTCTTTTTATAAAATCGATACGAGAGGAGATTTTCTGGGCACTCAAGAAACCGTACATAATTATTTTAGGAATATTCAATGGAATGTCATTCTCCCTGCAGTACATCGGTCAGGCATCAACAACAGCAGGAATAGCAACCATAATGGTTAACACTTATGTATTATTCGCTCCTATCTTTGCCCAATTTATTTTCAAGAAAAAAATCGAACCTAGAAAGAAGCTCGCCATTATTACAGGATTTCTGGGAGTAGCCACTATAGCCATGGGTGATATTATTTCATCAGGGGAAAATACAAGTACTCTTCTTGGTACACTCCTTGTTTTGGGATGCGGCTTATTCGCCGGTGTATATGTAGCCTATTCTGAGAAGGTAATGAAGGACAGATACAATGGGAAACCGCTTAACCCCCTTGCTGTTTTTCTTTCATCAACATTATTCGCTCTCCTTCTGATCATCATCGAAGGATTTGCATTTCGTGATCTTGCTGCTTTTACACATATTGAGCTCAGAGCCTTTCTCACTATAGTCTATCTTGGAATCTTTTGTACTGGAGCTGCCTTTGTCCTGTATTTATATTCAATAAAGGAGTTAGGGTCTGTAAACAGCGCAGTATTCATGCTTCTCCAGATTATAATCAGCATTACTATTTCTACAACCCTGCTTAAGGAAATACTTAACATCTTTATGCTCTGTGGGGGCTTCCTTATCGTGGTTGCTATTTACCTTGTACAAAAATCAAAATCAGTATCATAATAGCATTTTTACTTAAAAACAGGAACAAGCCTCGTAAATATATCCTTATTTTCTTTGATCTTCCCTTCACTTCCAATTACACATATATAATTCCTTTTCATCACCTCATGGATTAAATCAGCACATCTTCTTATGGCATCTTTTCCTGTCGAAAGAACCTCATCTCTCTTCTTCTGAATATCCTCCTGTGTAATATCGCTTATATAATTAGCTGTTGCAATCTCACCTTTCATTGAAGGGGTTAAAGGAGAATCCAACTTACCTATTGTACCAATAATATATTTAGTCATCTCTCTTTCATCTGGATCATAAGAGCTCAGGAAGGTATAAGCTTTATCATAAATATCCAGGGTCTCCTTCAAACCCGGATCACGGTATGAACAGAAGTACATGTTACCATTTCTGGAGAAGCTCGCAAAACTCCCGTATGCACCTCCCTGCACCCTGATTCGATTCCAGAGATAATCCAAACTCGCGATTGTTCTCAAAACCTCAAGGCTTCCCGTATATGCATAGCCCAGGTGCTTGAAATTATAACCCTTTGCCACATACTGTACCTTTCCTGGAGTTAAAAGTCCTTCATTCTTAAGTGAAAAATCATACTCATAAGATTTCTTCTCCAATTCATTATCCCCTAAATGTTCCAGAATCGATGGAAACTGTCCCTTAAAGCTCTTATAATCATCTTCTGCTTCAGTAATACTCACCAACAGGTTTTTTCTGTCAAATACAAGCCCCGTAATCCTTTGTAATGTGCTTACTATCTCAGCCCTTTTCTTATTGAAGTTTCTTTCAAGATCAGCAATAAACTTATAAAATGAAAGCCCTGACAGGAGCTCGATATACTTCCCTATTGGTGAAAAATAAGAGAATAGACGACGCGCCGCAAAAATATGTCCAGCCTCAAAAATCATCATCTCCATACGTGACTTCGTCTCCTGAATTATCTCCAGTAACCGCTTTTCTTCATCAAACCTCGTATGTCCAATTATTTCTCCAAGGAGCTCAAACAGTTTTGGTATCTTCTTTATCAGAGCCTTGGATTTTACCATTATTTTGGGGAAATATATGCTGTCACTTTCTTTGTTTCCGTAAATTTCTGTACCAAAACCAATCCCCCCTGTATGAATATTGATTTCATTTGAAAGATCTGAATAGTGATACCTCGCTGTACTTACCCTGCCCATGATTTGAGTAAGGAGTGAAAGGTAGGGTAAATCATTTTGAGTAACTTTTGTTGTATCAAAAAGCAGACCCAGATATGCAATCTTGCTTGTAAACATATGATGAGTTAAAACTTTAATACACTCTTCCTCCCTCTCCTCCAAAGGGAGCTTTTCTGCTTCCCGCTTGATATCTTTTAATGAAAGAAGGGGAATTGCCTCAAGTGCTTGTTGAGAATCGGGCATCGCCTGTCTTTTTTTCAACTCCATAGTCTCTTTTACAAGCCCTTTCATCCCCTCTTCTGAGAGCTCAGCTTTATACTGGGTTAACTCCCTCTTGATCGCCTTTACCTTTTCTTCCTCAAGGCCCTTTTTAGGGCTGAGAATAATCAATGAGCTATGGGTATTCTTGAGAAGATATCGATCTATCAGTTTTTCAAAATGGTCAGTATCCAATGCCCTCTTTACCCCTTCAAGAACCGGTTCATATGCAAGATGCGCGAAAGGATCTTCATCATAGAGCCAGCTATCCATAATCTGTATGCAGTAAACAAGGCCTTTAGGGAAACCGCGGTAATCTGCCTCCCGAAGCCTGAATTCATGTATATTGATGGAAGCTTCGATTAACCTTTTATCAATACCTTTCTCTGTCAATCTCTTCAGAGTTTTAAAAACAACGTCCTGAAACTCACCTTTTTTATTTGCATTACTGCTCTTTACAACTATGCTAAAGGTAGGCTGCAGGATACTTCGGTCAAATATTCCAAAAACATCCTTACCTACATTAGTTTTTAAAAGTGCCTCTTTTAAAGGTGCTGCAGGGGTTTCAAGAAGCATATGTTCCAGAATAGTGAATGCCATATAGGTTTCAGGATTTGTTGATCTATCAATAACATAGTTTAAACTAAAGAAGGTTTTTTCTTTTTCCTCTTCATCAGGTGAGATCGGGTATTCAAAAAGAGCCTCTCTTGGTGATGAAAATGGCTTTTGAAAAACTATCTTTGAATCAACCAGGGTCCTTTCAAAACTGTTAAGATAATTTTCATCAAGAAATTGAAGCTCTTGTGAAACATCTCCATTCCCGTAAAGGAATATATAGCTGTTTGATGGATGGTAGTATCTTTTGTGAAATGATAGAAACTCTTCATATGTCAACTTGGGAATTACATCCGGGTCACCTCCCGACTCAAAACCGTAGGCTGTATCAGGGAACAAGGATTGATGGATCTTTCTGAATAGTATCTCCTCTGGGGTTGAGAACGCACCCCTCATCTCATTATAAACCACTCCTTTATAGTTGATCTCCCCTTCTACAGAATCTAACTCATAGTGCCACCCCTCCTGCATAAAAATCTGTGGAAACTTATAGATATTGGGATGAAAAACTGCATCTAGGTAAACATCCATGAGGTTAAAAAGATCCTTTTCATTTTTACTTGCAACCGGATACATAGTTTTGTCAGGGAATGTCAATGCATTTAAAAATGTATGTAAAGAGCCTTTTGCCAGCTCCACAAACGGCTCTTTTGAAGGAAACTTCGCCGAACCGCAGAGTACGGAGTGTTCTAATATATGAGGCATCCCTGTGCTGTCTACAGGGGGGGTTCTGAAGCTTATTGCAAAAACCTTATTATCATCATCATTCTCCAAATAACAGAGACGTGCTCCAGATCTTTCATGGAAAAAAAGCCTTCCAGTAGAATCAATCTCCTTAATCTGTCTTTCTGTGACTAATCTAAAGCCATTATAGATTTTTCTAAGTTGAAATTTCATATTTGTACGACCCCTTTAAAATTACGCTTTTTCCTGATCTTATACCTGAACAATAATACTAATTAATCACTTCCATGAAAATTAGTTTTTATAAACCTGATTAATGCGGTTTCGGCTCTTCACATTTTTTTAAAAATTATGCAATTTTTTTTGCATATTAAACTTTTTTGACTTATACTTTACTTATAATCTCAAATAAACAAAGGAGGCTTATATGAGGAAAAAACTTCTAATCATCATTTCCATTATTTCTCTTCTTTTTCTATTTTTCAGCGGCTGCGCTACATTTAAAAAAGCAGATTTAGAGGTTATTAACAATGCGGGCCTTGTTTCTGTGTACTGCGACAAGAGGATCGACACCTCTGAGTTTACAAGCGTGTTTGCTGGAATAAACGAGCTTGCCCAGAGTAAGGACTTTAATCTTGAGGTTATTGCTATACAGATGAAGAACGATGTTTT
The DNA here is from genome assembly GCA_964424795.1 of uncultured Spirochaetota bacterium. Classification (GTDB taxonomy): domain Bacteria; phylum Spirochaetota; class B62-G9; order B62-G9; family DRHN01; genus CAYRKG01. Next base: position 40,589 of record CAYRKG010000004.1, on the reverse strand, counting down.
TAATGAATACGCTCCTTATCTACCCTTTTCACTTTTAAACGAGAAAGATGTGACTGAGAATCCTTCATATAAAAGCATTGTTCAGGATTTATGGTTTTCAACACCGGCAGGATACAAGGCAATTGGCTATGGCAATCAGAAGGTCATTGATGAGCTGTTTGAAGCCTTTCCGGAAGCTAACGGGCTCATGTTCGTGTGGGCGTATTTTAAACTTCACAAGGAATCTGAAATACTGGGGTTTGGGGCAGCCCGGGTTTATGCATATCATCAGTTAATTATAATGGATAGAAGCAAAAAGATTATCCTGCAAAAAACAAATTATGCAGCTTCAAAGGATATCATTGAATTCGTTCTGGGAGGGGTTTTCGATGCGAAGGAAATCCAGCCTCTATGTATAGAAGCTTTGAATAAAGCATCAGAGGTAACGAAAGCCTGGATCCAGAAGGAAATGGGTTAAAAGATATCGCAACAGGAAAATTACCATAACTATGCTGGAAATATTGGAACATTAAGATTAATTTTCTTGCCTTAATGTGTCTTGTCCACATTAAGGCAAGAAGACCAAAGACAGGGAATGCTTTCTAACAGGAGAAACCTGGAAGGTTTTATGTAATGGGGAGGCTACCTCCATTTCTCTTTTCAGTTCTCAGGCCGCAACGATCTAACGGCAGCTCCTGCCTGCCACATTTCAGAATCACGCATCTGTTTTAGCTCAACGGCTAATTTTTGCTGGTAATCAGGAGCCCTGTTTGCATTAAGAACAATCTCTGTCTCACGCCCAGCAATAACACTCTTGTATAGCCTTTTAAATACAGGCATTACAGCTTTCCGAAAATTGTGCCGCCAGTCGAGTGCTCCCCTTTGAGCAGTGGCGCTACAATGTGCATACATCCAGTCCATTCCATTCTCCCCCACAAGTCTGATGAGACTCTGTGTCAATTCCTCAACAGTCTCATTAAAGGCTTCACTGGGAGAGTGGCCATGTTCCCGCAGTATGTTATACTGGGCCTCCATCACACCGGCCAGAGCTCCCATTAAGATTCCGCGCTCACCTGTAAGGTCACTATATACCTCCTTCTCGAATGTGGTGGGAAAGAGATACCCTGAACCTATGGAGATACCAATGGCAAGAGTACGTTCAGTAGCGCGACCCGTAAAATCCTGATACACTGCATAACTTGAGTTTATACCACTTCCTTGAAGGAAATTTTTTCGTACACTCGCTCCTGAGCCTTTGGGAGCCACCATAATGACATCAACATAATCAGGGGGAATGACTCCAGTCTGCTCCCTGTATACAATTGAAAACCCATGCGAAAAGTAAAGTGCATCTCCCCCTTTGAGGTAGGACTTAATCTTTGGCCAAACCACCATCTGCCCGGCATCTGAGATCAGGAATTGAAGAATGGTTCCTTTCTCCGCTGCCTCTTCAATTGAAAAAAGTGTTTTTCCCGGTTCCCATCCATCTTTTACAGCTCTTTCCCAATCCTTCTTAAAATCAGGGGATTGTCCAATAATCACTCCAAATCCATTATCTTTCATATTCAGAGATTGAGCCGGACCCTGAACACCGTAACCTAATACAGCAATTACTTCTTTTTTTAAAACCTCTCTGGCCCTTTTAAGTGTAAACTCATCTCGCGTTATAACCTCTTCCTCAACACCGCCAAAATTTATCTTTGCCATATTTCATCCTCCTCTCCTTTTATGCTCATCTTCTTAATAGATAAAATATTACAGTTGTCTGAAAATAAATACATGGACAAACTATAATGTCAAGTAGAAAAAGAAAATAGGAGTAAACTTTGATATTTTCATTGCGACCGGCACCTTTGACTCCTGATGCGCCTGCGGCTCACAATAAATCTCGTAATGACAAAATCACCAATTTTACCATGTTATCCGTATAAACTAATTTCTTAACCATAAAGATAGCAGGAAACGAAATGGCCAGAAGATACTTCTTTTAAAACGGGGATTTCTTTATCACATATATCCATCCTTGACGGGCACCTTGGATGAAACCTGCACCCTGAAGGAGGATTAATCGGATTTGGGATTTCTCCCTTCGGAATTGGTTCTTCTCTCTTGGCCTCTGGATCTGGTATAGGTATAGCTGAGAGCAGAGCTTTAGTATATGGTTGAAGGGGATCCCTGAAAACTTCCTTCAAAGAACCAATTTCAATTATCTTGCCCAGATACATAATCGCGATTCGGTCGCATACATATTTTGCTGTTGCAAGATCATGTGTAATAAAAAGATATGTAAGGCTAAAATCAGACTTAAGCTTCATCATGAGCTCTAATAGTAAAACCCTCATAGACACATCTGCCATTGCTATCGGTTCATCCGCAACAACAAAATCCGGATTAAGTATTAAAGCCCTTGCTATAACAACTCTCTGTCTCTGACCTCCAGAGAGTTGATGAGGATATCTTGTGTACACTGTTTGGGGTGGTGTAAGACCGACATGCTCAAGCATATCCAGCACCCTCTGTTTTCTTTCCTTCGCAGTTCCAATTCCATGAATTTCAAGTGGTTGACTTAAGGCTTTTCCAGTCTTCATCCTCGGATTTAAAGAAGCATATGGATCCTGAAAAATGACCTGCATCCTCCTCCTGAAGAGCTTCATTTCTCTATGCGATAGTTCAGTAAGGTTCGTCTTATCGAACAGAATTTTTCCATGGGTTGGCTTTATCACATCTAAGATCAATTTTCCAGTGGTAGTCTTTCCACTTCCACTTTCTCCAACTAACCCAAAAACCTCCCCCTTCGCTATATTAAAAGATACACCATCAACTGCCTTTACAAACTTCCTGGCCTTTGGATTAAATTTCTGAATAAAATCTCTTTCTACCTCAAAATATCTCTTTACGTTCTGTACTTCAACTATTGGTTCTGGCACCATTTAACCTATTCCTCCGCATATTTAAAACAACTGACAAGCCTGCTTTCACAATGATAAAGATCCGGAGTTTCTTTAAAGCATCTCTCAAATGCATATCTACAGCGCGGCGAGAACCTGCAACCTGATGGAGGATTGAGTAAATCTGGCGGAAAACCGGGCATAGACTCCAGACTATCATCATCAAGTTTTATATTGGGTATAGAATTAAGCAAACCCTCTGTGTATGGATGTAACGGCCTGTGGAATAAAGATCTCGCCCCACTCACTTCCATAATCTTTCCACCGTACATTACTGCAACCCTGTCAGATATCTGAGCAACTATCCCCATATTATGGGTAATGAGAATAAGAGTGAGCCCGAACTCTTCTTTGAGCTGTTTTAACTGATCCAAAAACTGCGCTTCTACAATTACATCAAGGGATGTTGTTGGCTCATCCGCGATCAGTAACTCAGCATTTAAAGCCAACCCTATGCCTATCATTACTCTCTGTCTCATGCCGCCGGATAACTGGTGAGGATAGTCAAAAAGTCTTTGCCGTATTATCCCTAATTTATCAAGAAGAAATGCTGCTCTCTCCCTAGCCGTACAAGTATTTACATCTCTCTCATGCTTTTTTATTGTTTCAATTATATGTCTATCAATCCTCATCAATGGATTCAGCGATGTCATAGGATCCTGAAATATCATAGAGATCCTTTTTCCTCTAATCTTTCTTAACTCACTCTCTGATTTCTCCAGAAGATTTTCATTATGAAAAAGAATCTTCCCTTTAGTTATCCTTCCAGGACTCTGAACAGAGTTTAGAATTGAGAAACCCAGTGTCGATTTTCCACACCCTGACTCCCCTACCAGTCCCAGTGTTTCTCCCTTATAGATATCAAGGGACACGCTATCTATTGCTATTAAATCACCCTCCCGGATAGGGAAAGTTACTTCAAGATCCACGATTTGAACTATTTTTTCTCTTAAATCTTTTTCTGTTTTCGTACTGCTACCCTTCTGAAAAATAATCTTGGCCTCTTTAGAAGTGTCAACACCCATTTAGTACCTTAATAGTGATCTTCTTGCCCCCTATCTTAATATTTAGAGTGTTTTGTAAAGAATGGGGGTTAGAGCAAAAATTTTTCATTGAGGCCGTAGGCCTCAATTTGAGCGAAAGCGACTAATGAGAATGTGGCTTGTCCACATCAGTAACCTATGCCTCCTTGAGCCTCGGATTCAATATCTCGTTTAACCCCTCTCCAAGGAGTGTAAAGCCAAGAGCCACAAGGCTAATCATTATTCCCGGATAGGTTACAAGCCACCAGTATCCTGTTGGTAAAAACACCTTTCCCTTACTAATATCAAGCCCCCAATCTGGATTAGGGGGAGAAATCCCAAGACCCAAGAAGCTTAGACCAGCCTCTGTTAATATAGCATCCGCAATATTCAAAGAGAAAATCACAGCGATGGAAGCTATAACATTGGGAAATATATATTTTGCAATAATAGTTAAATCGGAAGCGCCAAGGGTTTTTGCAGCTTCCACATAGAGCTCTTCCTTCACAGAAAGAACATGCCCCCTCACAACTCGAAAATATGTAGGTATATAGATTACAGTAATCGCTATGGAAACATTTAGCATTCCAGGGCCAAGCATCGCAGCCATTGCAATGGCAAGTATCAACCCTGGAAAGGAGTATATACTGTCCATAATCAGACTTAAAACCCTGTCAAGTGTTCCTCCAAAGTAACCTGATACTAATCCAATAGGTATCCCGACAACAGCGGAGAATATTGTAGCAGTAACCGCAATGGTCATTACGATTTTTGAACCATAGATTATCCTTGACAATATATCCCTTCCAAGATTATCTGTACCAAGCAAAAATCCATCCTGTCCTGGTCTGATAAAGGGTTTCCCTACAAACTCAAGTGGATCGTATGGAGCAATCCACTTTGCACAAATTATTAAAAATAATACAAATAAAATGATAACGGCACCGCAGAAGGTTAAATACCATTCAACGCCATGCCACTTTGCACCTTTAAAAATGCGACTAATTCCCTTTTTAATAAATTGAGCAATCTTATGCGAGAAAAATCCACCCATCTTTTAAATCTCTTTAGTATCTAATTCTTGGATCTATCATTGCATAAACTATATCAACAATTAAACTAACTACAGCAACAAGAATGGCAAAAAAGACTATTCCTCCCTGCACCCCATTAAAATCCCTGTAGAGAATTCTTTCAACAAGGTATCTTCCCATTCCAGGCCATGAAAAGGTCGTTTCTGTTAAAACAGCACCAGCAAGTAGAATTGCAAACTGAAGCCCCATCATCGTTAATATGGGAATAAATGCATTCTTCAATGCATGTTTGTATACAACAATCCTTTCAGGAAGACCCCGCACCCTTGCTGCAGTAACAAAATCCTGCTTCAGCATATTGAGCATATTTGCCCTAGTTAACCTCACAAATATTCCAGAGAGGACCATACCAAGGGTAATTGAAGGAAGCGCAATATGCTTGATTACACTTATGAAAGCAGGCCAATTACGTGTAAGAACGGAATCAAGTATGTAAAGTCCTGTTATGTTTTTAAGCTCCAAACCAGCACCTATTCTGCCAGCTACAGGGAACCAGCCAAGCCAAACTCCAAAGATCAGCTGAAACATAAGCCCAAGCCAGAATATTGGAATTGAGTAAATAAGTATTCCATATACTCTCAATCCGTAATCACCTACAGTCTTCTGTTTCTTTGCAGCAAATGCCCCTCCAAATACTCCTATAAGAACTGTTATGGTTATGGATACAACGGTAAGCTCAAGAGTGGCAGGAAAATGCTCCTTGATCTCTGTAGCGACAGGCCTCTTTCCCCAGATCATAGAGTTGCCAAGGTCAAATCTTACAAGATTATAGAGGTAGTGAAAATATTGACTGTCAAAAGGATTACCGTGAAGATTTATGAACTTTGGCTTATCCAGTCCAAGACTCTTCCTTATCATTTCAATCTGGTTCTTCGGCGCATGAGCCCCAAGAACTGATTTTGCAGGGTCTCCAGGCATCACTCTCAAAACGAGAAAAACAACTGTAAGAAGGATCAGAAGCATAGGAATGGTGAATAAAACTCTTGTAATGAAATAGGATAGCATGGATCTCATATAAAGCCCTTATACTATCTTGCTGGTGACATTTTCAATGGAACTATAACTGTAATAGAATATTAAAAACACAGGTATCCAGTATAAAAAACATTTAAAGAAAAATCTATATAATTATAATGAATTTCAAGTTTTAAATTTAAGCAAATTACTAACCTTATTTTATGAAAATATAGAATTTTATAGTTCACTCCAACCAAAGGTTGTATAAACTTTGATTGTCAGGCACTGCAATATTTATTATAAATGTTTAACTCTTTTATCTATTTATTTAAACCTCAATATTCGACCTATTTATAAAAAAAAGCCCCTGCAATGCAGGGGCTTTTCAGTCTTTGATACTCTATCTTCTATAAACGGTGTTATAATTAAAGATCATGGTCGGTGAAACCTTTACACCTTCAACATTAGGCTGAACCACAAAGAATAGTTTGCCCTGAAAGATAGGCACAGTGGGACATGCCTTTGTCCAGTATTCCTGAGTTTCTTTGTATACCTTTTCTCTGGAAGGTTGATCAGGCGTCGTCGCTGCTTTGTCAAGAAGCTCATCCATCTTCGGATCGTTCAAGAAAATGCCCATTCCATTAGAGGCATCTCCTGAATGAGCCCAGGGTGAGGAGTAATTATCAGGATCGATATAATCCGGGTACCATCCAAGCAGGAATAAAAGCATATTGTGATAATCAAAGTTATCTATATAGGTTGCCCATTCAGCGCTCTGCAACGTTACTTTGATCACACCTGTTTTTTCCATTGAATCTTTAATCACTGAAGCGACATCCTGCTCTGTATCACCATAGTGAGTAGGTGTCCACCAAAGAGGAACCTCCAATGGATTGCTTTCGCTGTACCCTGCTTTTGCAAGAATCTCTTTTGCTTTCGCTGGATTGTATTTACCAAATGCATCGATGTGGCTCCACATCCCTATTGGTATCATACTGTAAAGCGGAAGCACCTGGTTGAAAAAAACCTTCTCAGCCACAGCTTTCCTGTCGATTGCATAAGAGATTCCCTGCCTTACCATCTCATTATCTGTTGGGGGCGTGTCTGTTACAAAGCAGAGATATCTGATATAGGCACCAGCTGCTTCTATGGTTTTCAAATTGGGCTTTGTTTTAAGATCCTCTATATCAGCAGGGTTAAGGGTCTTCCATGCTATGTCGATCTCTTTATTTTCCAGTGCAAGTCTCATTGTTGTTGCATCGGCAAAGTATTTAATTATGACCTTTTTCTCTTTTGGAGCAGTGCCATAATAATCGGGATTTGCCTCCATCACAATCTCAACATCCCTTGTAAGGCTTTTTACGATATAAGGGCCTATACAGGGAAAAACCGCTGGTTCATCAACAATTTGATCAATTGGATAAACCTTTGGACTTACTGGAAAATATGGAACGCTTGCAACCAGAGCGGGGAAATACCCATAGGCATCATTAAGAATAAACTTTACTGTATAATCATCAACAACCTGTACCTCTTTGACAAAACTGGTTACAAGCCAAGCAGGGTCACCCCTCGTATTAAATACCCTGTCTATTGAATGCTTTACAACGCTTGCGTTAAAGGGGGTCCCATCCGAGAACTTCAAACCCTTTCTGAGTTTAAATGTGTACTCAAGCCCATCTGCACTGGCAGTGGGCATCTCCGCTGCGAGGCCAGGCACAAGCTCCGTTGTGCCAGGTTTGTAGGTCAAAAGCCCCTGTAACATGTTTTGAAATATTTCCCATGTGTGAAAATCATAAGCCTGAGCAGAGTCGATAGAACCTGTAAGCTTGTCTGTCGTACCGATTATAAGAGGTGTTATCTCCGGGGGTGGGGCTTCTTTCTTCTCAGGTGGTGCCGCTTTCTTTTCAGGAGGAGGAGCTTCCTCCTTCTTTCCCGCGAAAAGAACTGATGCTGAGAAAAGCAATGCTAGCGCAACAAATAGAACTAAAAATACTTTTGTGTACTTTTTCATACTTCCTCCTTTAAACTTGGATTTTATGGAAAATATTAACAGAATTTAGCTATTATTGCAAGTAAATTATTAATTATTTAATCCTGCTAATGACATAGTTTAAAATTACCTTAATGAATTTCCACCCAAAATATAACAGGAAGCAATCATCTGAAGAGCCTATCATCTTTATCGAATCCTCGGGCAGAAGCACCGAAAAAGTTAAGACATTGGAATGAATCATACATTTATAGCTCTCAATTGATCATATTAAATAAAAATTATAAAATTTTATTAAAAATAGCTGTAAATCAGTTAAAAATTACTTGACTTGAAAACCATGAAAAAGGATAATGTCAATGGAAACCAAACTATAGTAAAGGAGGTTACAAATGAAAGTATTAAAACTGATACTCGTAATACTATTTTTATTCACCTTTATGGCTGCGTTTTCTGAAACGCGACTGGTGTACGAGAGGTTTAGCAGTCCTTCTCTGTCAAATTGGATTCTGGTTAGTGGCAACTGGAAGGCAATTAATGGAAGATTGGTTCAGACTGATTCAAAGGAAAATATGGCTATGATTACTATTCCAGTTGAACAATCCGGAATCATGCAGTATGAATTTGATATTGAATATGTGAGCGGTGGCCAAGATAATTATGCAGGATTTGGCATCCACATATGCACAAACAATCCAAGCAGGAGCAGAAGCTGGGGTAATGGACAATCCATACTTGGTTGGGTGACATGGGATCCAAAACATTACGGCTATCCAGGGGGATTCATTCAGGTGTATGAGAGCAAAGGACAAGTCGACATGGGACTCTATGATAAAATTTTTCCTTCGAGCGATATCCTTAAGTACGGGGGCATGATTCCCATAGCTAAGAAGTTACTTAAACGTGAGTATCTCGCTTATAGAGTACCTGTCAAGGTTCAGATAAATACGAGAACTGGTAGCGGTAAGTTTTTTGATCCTTTTAATCCTGAAAAGTACTACTATTCCTTTAACCTCGGTGCGCCAATAAATCCCGGTGACTACTTCACATTCAGAACTAACAGTGTATCGGTAAGTATAGATAATGTAAAAATAACAAAAATTTATTAATAGAATATGGGTTATGTTTTGTCTAAGGCATAACCCTATTCTTATAATCTTTAGAGAATGTAGAATCTTAACTTACATCACTATGTATATTTTTGATAGGCGAATATGAATGAGAGCTTCTGTGTGAATATGAGCACGAATGATGAATTTTAGATAAAAGCCAGCAAGGCAGAAATAAGATTAGCTTAAAAAAATAAGAGTGAGCTACTTATTATAATAGATTTAAAGTTAGTAGTAATAAACGACTATTTGGAAATTCTAAGTTCGCATGAGTTACAAACACAGATCCTCACCTTTACTCAAAACTAAAGATAATTAGTCTCTGGTAAATGATTCACCAATAAATTGGTGAATTAGCGCCAATAAATTGGCAAAGATGCACCAGAATCTGCGTTCTTCGAACGTAGCAAGTTCTTGAACGCGGCAAGTTTATTGGTAATTATCTATATTTCAAAAGTTAGCAATATTTATCTGTATACATTTTTAATGAATATGGATTTATTCACCAAGAACTAATTAACTGTAATCGATGCGTAGAAAAACAACAGTTGTCCTTTTCATGTTTACGATTGTACTGCTCACTATATTTTGCCAGAGAATAAGTGAAGCCTCACAAAAATCACAGGTTACAGATTTTTTTATTGATGATGCAAGTGATATTCTCGAAAATATGAGCCTTGAGGAGAAGATCGGACAAATTTTAATATTCGGTTTTTGGGAAAGTACCCTTGACGAAGATTACAGGGAATGGCTTGTTTCAGGAAGGCTGGGAAACATAAAAATATTCTTACGAAACGTAGAATCTAAGGAGCAGGTACAGGATCTCACAAAGCTTATAAAGGATCTAACAGAACTTACCAATCATGGAATTCCACCCTTTATTGCCACAGATATGGAAGGGGGTATTGTAAATCATATTAGATATGAGGAAATTTTACTTGCCCCTCCAGCTGGACTTATCGGGGCCACCCATAACAGAATAAACAGTTCTCATGCCTCCAGACTTATTGCACTCACACTTCATGAACTTGGTATTAATATGAACTTCGCTCCCTGTGTGGATGTCCTAACCAACAATAAAAACCGCGTTATTGGCACAAGATCATACAGCTCAGAACCCTGGGAAGTCTACCTCATGATAAAGGAGTTTATTAAGGAGCATGAGCGTAACGGCATACTGGCAATTACAAAACATTTTCCTGGTCATGGCATGACTGATTTTGACAGTCATATAAAAGCACACAGTATTGATATAGAAAGAGAGGAACTGGAAAGAGTACATCTATTCCCATACCGGCGGTTGATAGATAAAAATATTCTAGATGGATGCATGGTTTCACATATTGTATATAACAAAATCGATCCCATGTATCCAGCTACCTTCTCCTCCATAATTGTTAATGGTATTCTACGAAACGATCTTGAATTTAATGGTATCATTGTCACCGATGATCTGGAGATGTTCGGCTCACAGGATTATTCAGGAGGAATTGTAAAATCATTTATTCTGGCGTTCAGAGCGGGGAGTGATATGTTTTTAATAGCGCATACCAAAGAGATGCAGGAAACAATTATTCATAATGCTGCCTCACTCTTCGAAAACGGGATACTCAGTGAAGATGAACTTAATGAAAAGGTCCTTCGTATTTTGAAAGCAAAAAAAAAGTATCTTCTTAATTTTTATACCAATCCCGGTAATAATAAAGATAACCAAAATTTACTTAACCATGCAAATGAAGAGATAAAAATAGTCACAAATGAGGGAATTGTTCAGATTTCATCGACCGCTGATATTCAATTTCCTGTAAATTTCAATAAACTTTTTGGTGAAGGGTTCAGGGGAGCAGTTCTTGCTCCGACCACAGCATTTGAAGAACTCGCAGAGAGAGATCTTGGATCATGGGATGTTATATATATTAGATACTTCCCGCAAAGAAAGGAAAATGCACAGAGGATCGAGTCTTTGCGTGAAAAGCTTAAAACCTATGACATCATCATCATTGGTCTTGCCAATGAACGGCAGGCTGAATGGGCACAGGTGTGCATTGAAGAAAATATTCCCTTTGCCATTCTTTCGATTGAAAATCCCTTCTATGCTATACCATTTACTTCCCAGGCTTTATTTATTGCTACCTCCTTTGCACCATACAGCCCGGCAATCGACGCTCTCTTCAACTGTGTTTTTCACACAGGAATATTCCAGGGAATCTTCCCCTATTATTTCTGATATGAGAAGATACTTACTCTACCCACAAATACGCCTTTAAACATTTTTGTGAAACAGGAATATATTTAAAATTGAGGAGAAGTCATGATTGATAATAATAAGACAAAAGAACAGTCAAAGTTTGATCAATCACAGGAATTTCTTAAGAATGTAATAAATTCCCTGTATATGTCAGTCCTGACTGTTAAGAGATTACTGGTTACAGTAAGGAAGAACTACCGGGAAAGATTGTATGGTGGGTGCATGAGGATGATTCACAGAAGGCAAAGAAGACTTTTGATCTTACCTATTTCACAACAGAGGAAGTGCAAAAGGTGACCGGGTTAGGATCATCTACAGTATATGGGATAGTAAAACAGAGTGATGGATATATCTGGATAGATAGTAAGCTGAACCGGAGGACGCTGTACAGGAGTATATCCTTTTTACAAAAGCCTTTTACCTCAAACGCTCTTGCAATGAAAGTCCTTGATGTATTGGATACACCATAAGTTTTCCCAGTGAATAATTGGTAGATGTCTTTGAATATCCTTTACTGTCTGACTAAAGTGTCAACTTATTTTTATAAAGCACTCCCAAATGGGCGTAATACCGAGTATCAACATTTGGTGTACCTTTTTCATTTCCAAGATTAGCATCAAAATTTGGTAGACCTTTTGAGCTACCAGATAACAATCATATTTTAATCCCTATTCCAAAATCAATACTGAATATAAAATTAGAAATTGCAAAAGTGTAACTACTTGAATTTGGCAAGTTAAAGCGGAAAGAGCCACTGGGTATCATATAAATACCATTGCCTATAGGTGCATATAATCCGGTAGAAATATTCAACCCTAGGTTGTTAAGCTCATCGGTACTATCAAGAGCAGAAAATAGGGTGCCTGCTGCAGCATCGTCGATATAATACCCATTGAGAAATGCCTCATAGATAAATCCAGCTGAAATCCACCAGCTTTCCTGAACGAAATACTTCAGAGATAGACCAATATCGAGGTAATTAATCTCTCCTCCTGTAACACTAGTGGCACCTGAATAACTTGTGCCGGCAGAAACCTGTCTGTTAATCATTTTTATTGACGGGCTAAAGACCATGTTTTCACCTATCTGAAAATCAAAGCCAAAACCTACAGAGCCGAACGGTGAAGCTGCTATACCATAATTGACCCCGCCATAAATGATGACCACATTTCCAATATTTACTGTCGGAGGTTCCCATTTTTTCTTGGGCTCCTCCTTTTGTGGTTCCTGGGCAAATAAGCATACTGATACTGAAAAAAACAGGATTAACATAATAATAAATGATTTTTTCATAATCTTTCTCCTTATTATAATTGCTTACTTTTATTCATTAATATCACTATTACAAGCTGTAATCAATACTGACTTTGAAGAATAAGCAATTTTATTAACATTATTGGTCTAATTGCTATCGTATCTTCTCCCTCTTGACTCTTTATAAATGAATACCCAGATATATTAATTATTGTTACTATTGGCTTAGATTTCAAATTTTTTTATATTTTATTACTACAAAACTATTGATTTTTGATAATGATCCACTTGCTTTACAAAGACTTATTATCTTAGTACTTGACATTATTTAAAAAATAAATATAATACATACACTAATAATTATTAATTAAATTAAGGAGGTAACATGGCATACAAGATTACTGAGGAATGTACAGCATGTGGAGTTTGCGAGCCTGAATGCCCGGTTGAGGCTATTAGTGAGGGTGATCCAATCTACATAATCGACTTTAACAAATGTGTCGAATGCGAAGGCCATTTTGATGAACCCCAATGTGCTGATGTCTGCCCCGTAGAGGCATGTGTTCCTGACCCGGATCACCCAAAGAAATAATCAAGTTTAGCTTCAGCTAAAAAATGGCGGTCTGATATATCTGACCGCCATTAATATCTATCAATGGAAAATATAAATGGGGGTAAGGGAAATGCATAAGTTGAGAGCGTCACTGATTGTTCTTATATCTACTTTTTTACTGCTACTTTCTACCAATGCAGGTTTTGCATTGGTTGCCCGTAAAGGTGATTCGATTACCATAAGTAGTGATGAAGTAATAAACGAAGATCTGTATCTCGCAGGTGATATTATCATCATGGACGGGACTGTTAATGGCGATTTATGGGTAGTTGGTGGAACAATTACGATAAGAGGACGTGTGCGGGATAGTGTTTTTGCTGCTGGCAGGAAAGTGACAGTTCTTGGCAATGTTGGGCATGGCATAAAAGCTGGTGGGCAGACTGTTACTATTGGGGGAAATGTAACAGGCGACCTCGTGCTTGCGGGCAGTGATATAAGCATTGACAGAGATGCAAATATTGAAGGCGACTTTCTCTTTGGTGGCAGGGAAATACTCATTGACGGCCCTATCGAAGGATACATCTTAGGTGGCGGTAGCATGGTAATAATTAATAGCAGTGTACAGGAAAATGTTAGACTCGGGGTTAAAAATCTTACCCTAACAAAGGCAGCCCGTATAGGGGGCAACCTTACATATTACAGTGAAAACGAAGCAACAATTCAACCTGGCGCTCAGATTGTAGGATCTACCACTCACCATTTTCCCGAATATAGGAATGAAATAAAAAAAATCTTCCCCTTTGTTCTTTTGGCAGGTATAGTTGGGAAGATAGTTGGATTTTTTATGTCATTAATTGTCGGTCTTGCTTTCATTCTCTTTGCACCAAAATGGATGGAATCTATGGCCGATTCAATACAGAAAAAAACAGGGGTAAGTGCTGGCTGGGGAGCAGTTATCCTATTTGCAGTTCCTGTTGGTATAGTTATAGCAATGACAACAGTCGTGGGGATACAACTGGCCACAATTACCCTATTCCTATACCTTGTAGCAATTTCTATCAGTCAGATTGCTGTGAGTTTATTTATTGGCAGGCTGATTATAGGTCAGGGTAAAAGCATAGAAACAAAGGCTCTTATGTTTGGTGCTTTTGCATTGGGACTCTTTATCATTAGACTTATAAGGTTCATACCAGTGGCAGGACTTATTGTATGGTTGGTTGCTATTCTTTTTGGATTGGGTGCCATGGTTGTTGCAGAAGGAGCAAGGAGGGCCGAAGCCAGAAAAGCTACTTCTCCTTTGAATTAAAATAAAAACATGGATCGTGGAAGGTGCCATTCAAGTAGATTAATACAGGATATTTGGAATTAAGATAGATGAACAAACAAAAGTTGTGTACATCTATCTGTTGAAATGGGTTCTGCTCTCCATGCTTGCAGGTCTACTTGGAGTTACAATAGTACATTCATTCCTCTTTCTATTATCCGTTATATCACAATTTTTTTTATCTTTCCCCGTTCCGCTGCTCTTTATACAATCTTCGGAGCTCTTATCACAGGCGGGATAATATACAGACTAGAGCCCGATTCATCCGGTGAAGGAATCCCTTCCTACATTCAGGGGTTACGTTTTCATGGTGGTTGCCTTCCTCTTTCTGTTACTCTATTCAAGTACCTGGCTGGTCTAACAACCCTATCGACCTTCGGAAATGGTGGTGTTGTAGGGCCCCTAGGAAGGGTTTCAGCTGGCATTATGTCATTTATAGGGAGAAGTTTCCGTAAAATTGGATTCACAGAAGATGATATGCGGACTGCTACAATCTGCGGCATGGCTTCGGTAGTTGGTACAGTTTTTCATACCTCCATTGGCGGTGGAATCTTTGCTGTTGAAATTATACAAAAGGCAAAGATGGGATATAAGGACCTCTTCCCTGCGATATTATCAAGCTCAATCGCAGTCGCTCTGTCGAAGGTCTTTGGCTTAAGATCATTCTACCAGATAAGTGTAATAGATCAATTCATGGATATCAGAATGATCGGCTGGCTCCTAGTTCTCTCTGTTCTGCTTGGAATAACCGGAGGTTTGTATACGCGCCTATACGCCCTGATCGTGAAACTAATAAAGAGGGAAAGGGGATATGTTCTCATAAAAGTTGTTGCAGGCTCTGTTATCGCTTCCTCTATTGCCTGGTTCATAAATCCTGAACTACTGGGAACAAGTACTAACCTGATACATTCGATTATTGCCGGTGACTTATTTTCTCTAACCGGAAGAGTACCTTTAGCTATTCCAATAGCATGGACATTGATTGTCATGCTGACATTAAAAGCCCTTTGCAACTGTATTACTGTGGGTTCTGGAATGAGCGCTGGATTTACAGGTCCAGCTGCTATTATGGGTATGCTTTTGGGATGTTCCCTTGCCTATATTTTGAAAATTGATCACAGCTCAGCAACATTCTATGCATTTATCGCATCTGATTTTCAGGTATGCTTGCCAGTAGTATGAATATTCCCTTGGCAGCGGCTGTGATGACTATTGAGATTTTTGGATTACAGTACAGTTTAGCAGCTGGTCTCGCTGCAATAATCGGATTTCAGATAAACCGATATCAAACAATATATGATTTTGCTATGGGGGGGGCTGGCAGGAGCGATTAACATCTGAAGAACTGTTTTATATTCTTGGTTTTTCCAGGTTAATTCTTCCATCAGCCTAAAACTACCTTTATCTTCAAGTGCTCTTTTTTACCTATGGGAATCTTATTATCTGAAACGGATTGCCCGTCAACGTACAATTCTTTAAGGCCATAACCTCTCTTGTTTGGATTCTCCACTTTTATGTTCACAGTACTGCCTCGAAAAATCCGTGTAAATTTGTATCCATCCCAATGGGGAGGTATGCATGGATCGATAATGAGACCATCCAGGTCTGCCCTGGCGCCTAACATCCAGTTTATCACCGCATACTGCATCCAGCTGCAGGTGCTGGTAAGCCAGTGGTGAAATCCCTGTCCGTTTAGATTTGTCTCAGGGCCTGCCACAAACTGTGAATAAACATAGGGCTCTATACTGTATTCTGGATATTCTTTACTGCGCACTACAGGATTTGCCTTACAAAGAATATCCCATGCCTCTTTGGCACGTTTAAGCATTAGTTCAGCAACAATGCAAAATGCCATGGCATGTGAAAAAACAGCACCGTTTTCCTTTACACCTGGCGGAAAACAGGAAATGAGCCCAACATGAGGGTCGTACCCAGAATATGGTGGGGCAAGACATCGTATACCAAAGGGTGTATTCAGCTCCCTCTTAACTGTATTCATACAGATCTCAAGCCTATCCCGAGGAGCAAGATCAGCTATAACCGCCCAGACCTGAGGATTTAAATAAAGACGTCCTTCTTTGTTCTCACGGCAGCCAATAATAGTGCCGTCATCATGAAAGGCGCGCACAAAACGATCCCCATCCCAGCAGCAATCGTTAATGATTTTAATAAGCTCTTCAGATTTTTTTAGCCATGATTGAGAAAGATCAGACTGACCTATAAGTCTGGCTAAAATGCTTGAATTTTTTAAAGCAAATGCCAGAAACTGCCCCAAAAAGACAGATTCACCAAGACCTTTTCCACCTAGACCATCCAGGGCATCATTCCAGTCTCCATAATGAATCAAAGGAAGGCCATGTCTGCCGATATCTTTCATTGATCGCTCAAGCCCTGCACGTATATGTTCAAACAGGGAAGCCCCTGGTCCATCAACATAGGGTACATCTTCCAAGATGATAGAATTATCGCCAGTCTCCCGAATATATTGCAACACTGCCAAGGAAATCCAGAGGGGTAAATCTGACTTTTCAGATCTTTCCAGCGAAAGTGGCACATAGGGGGCCCTGTGACTTGCTGTACCATCCATATATTGAAAAGAAGCCACTCTAAGAATAAGTTCACGGGCTCTCTGTGGTTCAAGCATACACAGTCCGAAAGCGTCCTGCATTGCATCCCGAAAACCTGGACTCCCATCCGATGCATGGTAGTAGGACGGTGCTGAAGAGATGTAGGATTTGATTATTACCTGATAAGGGATCCAGCCATTGTAGAGCTCATTGAATTCCGTATCAGGTGTATCCACCCGAACGGTGTTTACGCGCTCGCGCCAATGATCTTTTACAGTCTCTCTAAAGGTTCGAAGCTTTTCAGAATCAGCCAGTGACAGGGATAGATCCACTGTTTCACCCGCACGTCCTATTCCTACCAAAACCTCCCACTCCTGGACCTCACCTGGAGCAAGCTCTAAAAGCCATTCCTGTGTTCCGATTACATCCACCCCCAGAACTTCGGAGGGGTATTTAGGCTTCAGGAGAGAATTTTCAACAGCGATGGGCCTTGATATCTCCCTGTAAAGGCCGATAAATTCATGGCGATCAAGCCATACACGATCAGCAGGGCGAGTTGAAGTGGCAAAAGTCTCAAATTCCCATGGTCTGTTCTCCCGCTGACCGGTCAAGCTCCATTTGAGCTTTCTGCCAACAATTACGCCATTATCGATATGGACATTTTTAAAAAAACAATCGAATGTGCGAGCAATAGGATCTCCTGTACTGTTTCCAAGTAGCCACTCCACATAAGCAAATATCCGTAAATTACGCTGCTTCGCCCCTTTATTTTGGAATCTTAAAAACCATACCTCGGCATCAGCATTCTGAAGCACAAACATCTCTTGAGTCGATCTTATTTTTCTATAAGAAGAATCAATTATTGTGTATCCAAATCCGTGTCGACATATGAATTGATCCAATTTAGCAGCACTTGGATTCCCACCAACATTCCAGTATGCACCATCCTCAAGGTCCTGGACAAATATAAATCTCCCAGGCCTGTCATTCAGAATCATGTCCTGCTCCCGTCGGGTTATCACATGATGAAGTGGATCGATAAAAAAACTGTAACCGCCGCCTGTCTGACTCGTTAGAGCAAAATAACGACCGTTGGTTAAGTAATTGATCCATGGCCTTTTTGTGTGTGGTGTGCAAATAACAAACTCATTATTATCCTCGGAAAAATACCATTTGTTCATAATCTTCCCTCATCATCCTCTTCATATCAATTTTAGACACACAAATCACAATAATTCATATGTTTATAAAGCACAAGAAAAAACACGAATCACGATAATTCATATGTTTATAAAGCACAAGAAAAAATTGTATAATGTCATACATAACTTGGCTAAATCGGCGAGATTATAATGAATTAAATCTTCACTGGAGAAAAGTTATCTTCATATCCAAGATACTGAAGTTATACATTGATGAATAATAATACTCGTTGTATTATTTTACAGCATTCTTGACTTAAAATGCGTCTATCTATGGGGGCAAATGTAAAATGATATCCTGCTTACGGCCAGAAATAAATCTTCTAAGCAGAGAGACAATCGAGAAAGTGATATCTGAAGCGAAGGAAATTCTATATGAGTTGGGATTCTTCGTTGAAAACAAAGAGGCCATCGATCTGCTTCAAGAAGCTGGGATAAAATGCAACTTGCAGAAAAAAGAGCCTTCGTTCTCCCCGACCTGGTGGAGAAAGCTCTTAGATCCACTCCTTCCACGATCACCCTTTTTAACAGGAAAGGGGAAAGGGCTATAGAATTAAGCGGAAACAATATCTGCTTCAACCCAGGCTCCACTGCACTTAATATACTGGACCTGGAAACAGGTGAAATAAGAAACGCGGTAACGAAGGACTTTGTTGACTTTTGCAAGGTCGTTGATAAACTTGAATACATTCATGCTCAGAGCACGGCAATAATCTGCTCGGATGTTCCAAATGGTATGTCAGATCGTTACAGGCTCTATCTCACGCTGCTATACTCGGACAAGCCTGTAATTACTGGTACTTTCTCCAAAGAATCCTTTTCAATAATGAAGAAGATGTTGATAGCAGTAAGAGGAAGCGAAGAGGAACTTTGTAAAAAGCCACTTGCTATCTTTGATGCCTGCCCTTCTCCTCCTTTAAAATGGAGCGATCTAACCTGTCAGAGCATTATTGATGCAGCACGGGCCGGTATACCCTCAGAGCTTGTGTCAATGCCAATCACAGGAGCCAGCGCACCCGTAACAATCCTGGGAACGATAGTCCAGTACACTGTGGAAAACCTTGCAGGAGTATTAATATCTCAGCTTGTTAATCCCGGTGCTCCAGTAATCTGGGGTGGCTCTCCAGTAGCTTTCGACATGAGAAAAGGTACTACACCAATGGGATCAATCGACACAATGTTGATAGATCTAGGATATATTGAAGTGGGAAAATATCTGAACCTGCCTACACACACCTACCTGGGCATGAGTGATGCAAAAGTATTGGATGCTCAGGCTGGGTTTGAATCAGGGATTGGAACTTTGCTTGCAGGAATAAAAGGGATAAATATGATCTCCGGTACAGGAATGCTGAATTTTGAAAGCACCCAGAGCATCCAGAAGCTTGTCATTGACAATGAAATATGCGGCATGACCTATAAATTCCTTAAAGGAATCAGTCAACGCGACGAACCAATTGCTAAGGATCTCTTAAAAGAGTTTGATGACAAAACCCATCTTTTAATGCATGAACATACTCTCAATTGGTTCAGAAAAGAACACTTTTTCCCAAGCGAAGTCATTGATAGAGCAACAGATGAGGAATGGATTAAAAAGGGACGGATGAATGCCCGACAAAGGGCCAGCGAACGAATAAAAAAATTAATTGCCATCCACCCCGGTATCTACATTCAGAAAGAGATTGCAAAAGAGTTAACTGCAATAATGACTGAGGATATCAAACAGTTTGGACTGGGCAAGCTGCCTGACCAGGACTGATACATTTTTACTCGATATTAATTATATTTACAATAATTCGCATCGGTACATCTTTTATTAGAATATGGAAAAAGATTAATTTGACACTGTATAAAAATAAACTATTATAATATTTTAAATAAAATGAAAAGAAAGATGAAAAGAGAAATAATATTTTTACATCCACCAAAATGTGCGGGTAGAAGCTTAAGTGAATATCTAAGAAGAAATTTCAAAAAAAATAAGATACGTTTAGTATATACCGGACATTCTGATAAAGCTAATGCAAAATGTTTTAATAGTATAAAAGAAGTAATTATACCAGTAAGAAACCCAATTAAAAGATTTTACTCTAATTTTTACATGCAAATATTGGAAGCAAGCAAAATATTGGAAGCAAGCAAAATATTGGAAGCAAGCAAAATATTGGAAGCAAGCACTGATATAGAAAATAAGCTTCCAATATTAATAAAAAATTTTGAAGAACCAGCAGACTTAGTAAGAGCATTAATCTCTAAAGATAATGAGAGAAAAAAAATAGCAAAAAAGGCAATGTGTGAGATGTGTGAAAATAAAAGAAAATATAAATTAATTAATTGGGGTTATATACCATACACACATTGGATGAATGATAAAGATAAGATATACTATATAATAGATATAGATAGCATGAAAGAAAGCCTGGAAACATTAAAAGAAAATATAAAATATAAAGAATATTATCCAATAAAAACAATAGGTAAAGGTATTTATAAGCATCCAATAACAAACAAAGAGCCAGGTGAATGTAATGAAGAGATTAAAAAATTTTTAATTGAATTATATGAAGATGATATGAAAATGTATAACAGGGTAAAAAATGGACTAAAAAAAATAGAAAATGAAAAGATAGAGATAAATGAAAGAGGGCTATTTTATAGATTGTTTAAAGATGAATATGAAAGTTCAGTAAGATCAGAAAACTTTATTATTTAATATCCACAGCACTGAGTTCATTCTAATCTCCAGCAATATATCCTTCACTTTCAAGGTATAATATAACCTTCTGAACCTCTTCTTCAGGTGTTAAATTTGTAGTATCAATAACTATCTCTGCATCTTCAGGAGGTTCATAAGGATCTGATATACCAGTAAACTCCTTAATTATTCTGGCACGAGCCTTTGCATACTGTCCCTTCCTATCCCTCTTTTCGCAAACTTCAAGTGGAGTTGATACATATACTAGAATAAATCCTCCTAATGGAGAGACCATTTCCCTTACCTCTTTTCTAATCTTATCATAAGGTGCAATAGGAGCACAGATAGCAATTCCACCATTTTTAGTAATCTCAGAGGCAACAAAGCCAATTCTCTTTATATTTAAATCGCGATCTTCCTTAGAAAAACCTAGCTCTGATGATAGATTCTTTCTTACAATATCACCATCGAGTAGTGTAACTGGCCTCCCGCCCAATTCAAAAAATGAAGCTAAAAGGGCTTTTGCTATTGTTGATTTTCCTGCACTTGGAAGGCCAGTAAAAAAAATAGTGAACCCCTGTTTATGTCGAGGTGGGTGGGTTTTTCTTAACTCTTCGGCTACATCAGGGAATGTAAACCACTCAGGGATGTGCTTACCTTCATTCAAACGCCTTCTAAGTTCTGTTCCTGAGATATACAGGGTACGATTTCCTTCTTGTACTTCATCAACTGGAAGATATGAGTCAAGCTCTTCCACATAAACCATCTGTTTAAATGGAATCATTTTGACTCCAAGTTCCTCTTCATATCTACTAAAAAGCTCCTGTGCTTCATAGGGTCTGTAAAAAGATATACCTTTAGAGTCTTTACCAGGGCCAGCATGATCCCGTCCTACAATCAAATGTGTGCAGCCATGATTCTTTCTAATTATTGCATGCCAGAGTGCCTCACGAGGACCAGCCAAACGCATGGCTAGAGGAAGTAATGAAAGCATAGCAGTATCCTTTGGATAATGAGACATAAGTGCTTGATAACATCTAACCCTGGTGTAATGATCAATATCACCAGGCTTTGTCAATCCTACAACCGGGTGAATAAGAAGATTAGCTTCTACATCCTTAACAGCTCTCAGAGTTAATTCATAATGAGCCCTGTGCATTGGATTCCTGGTTTGAAAAGCAACTATTTTACGCCAACCCAATTTTGTAAAAATTAAACGTAATTCAGAAGGCTCTAATCTTAATGTCCTGAAATCGTAGTGTTCTGGTATTTGCACCGCCTCAATACTTCCACCTATATACCATGGATGAGTGTTATCAAAAAGATAATCGACTCCGGGGTTCTCTCTGTTTGTTGTTCCATAAATTCCTTCTGCTTCAGCTAATTTATCTGGTTTGTAGATATCTTCGATAGTAAGAGCTGCTACCATTAAACCCTCAGGGTCTCTGAGGGCAATTCTATCAGATAATCTTATCTGTTTTACTGTCTTCTCTGGTAAATCCAAAACTATGGGAATGGGCCATAAAATATTATTATTAAGACGCATGGATGAACAGACAGATTCGTAATCTTTTTTACACATAAATCCGGTTAATGGCGAAAATCCTCCATTAATCAATAATTCAAGATCGCATATCTGCCTCGCTGTAAGGTCCCAGGAAATCCATTTCCTTGAAGATTCCTTAAGTTCTATAGCACGATTATCATCTACAAGTAAGTTTATAAGAGCTCCGCCATGAGGTTTTATTAAATGATCTTTCAATTCAGTACTCCCAACTAAATTGTATAAAAAATCTCTTTTATTAAAAAATCTCTTGTACTAACCTTTATTTAAACTGAAAAGGCTAAAATAGCAAATGTTTAACCCGCTTTATGTCCACGCTACTCAATCAATACCCATAAGTATATTAGATAACTTTTCATGGAGTTCTTGATCATCTTTTAGATTCTTTATCAATGTATTAGTGGCCCTCTGTTTGGCCTGTGTAAAATCTAAACCAGCACCTTTAAATTCTGAAGTTTCATAATTCATAAGGCTCTTATCATCTTTTATTACAGATATACCAGCCTTTGCATATGTAATAAAAATATCATATTCATTTTCAGGTGCATCACGAAAATATAGATCAAACCCTATAACGAAATCAACATCCTCAGCTTTTTCCATAAATTGTAAAGGCAATTCAGGCAATCCCTCTAAAAATGAAAATACTGACTTAACAGAATCATAAAGACTGTCTAACTCTATTGTATCCATCACCAAAACCCTGAAGGACGCTGTCAAAGGTCGTCTATGTATATAAAAGTCTACACCAGGAATACTCCTATATTGTATTTCATGTTCTTTAAATCCAAGCTCCTCCAAATTGATACTAGCTCTAACAACTGATAAACCAAAGGGTAAAACTGAAAAATTAACATTCCCTGAAAATATTCCTTCACTATCTGTATATATCTTTTCTATTACACCGTCTTCCTCTTGCTTAACAAAAATAGGCACTACACCAATTCTTTCATTATTGACAGAGGATACCTGGATTTCTATAGTTGATAAAATGCCAGGTTTTTCGGTTAATTCAACGGCTTCTGCCTCTACAATAAGAGAAGATACCAGTTCTTCTCTTTCGAGTA
Source organism: uncultured Spirochaetota bacterium (assembly GCA_964424795.1). Lineage (GTDB taxonomy): Bacteria > Spirochaetota > B62-G9 > B62-G9 > DRHN01 > CAYRKG01. The sequence goes on along the minus strand of CAYRKG010000004.1, from coordinate 17,013 downwards.
TCATTAAATCGAACAGATACCCCTCCTGACCTTCTAGTTCGGCTTCTACAGCTCCAGCAAATCCTGAATTCCGCAGTATCTCTATCCCCTTTGATAGTGCCTGTATTTTGCTTACAACTGTTGCTGAAATGTCTTTTAAAATTGGAGAGACAAGAGCAATAATCCTTTTTCTTATCTGTTTAATCATATCTTGCTTTATCCTGTACCATTTTTCTTTAGATAGTCTGTAATAAAACCAGTAGCCATCATCTTTTGAATAATAGTTATCAACAAGTTCCACTTCCTGTAATGTGATGTCAACAATCGCTTTAATTGATATTTGCACCTCTTGGGAGTATATTCCAAGCTCTTCCCTTCTCTTATCTGTAATCTCACCCTCTATTTTTACTTTAATACCCTGGGCAATCTCATTAAAGGCTCTCAAACGTGCACTTTCTCTATCCTCATTGGGTTTACCAGTATCGGGTGCTTGACCAATTCCAATATAATAATTGGGATCCACGGGATATTTATTGACCCATGCAGGCCTCTCTTCTTCCCGATCCTCTAATCTAACGAGTGCTTTTCTCGAAGCTTCTCTTGCCCCCTCAACAGTGTCAATTTTTTTAGGTGGGTTTGCACAAGAATGTAAAAATATTAAAGCAAAAGTGATAAATGTCAAAAACGTGATTTTATAAATCATAATTTTGTCCCTGATATATCGATCCTTTGGACATATTGCAAGAGAATTGTAGTGATTCTCATCTTTCTCTTTCCATCGTTAAAAATATAATTACCTTTAATCTACGATTGAACGCTGCTAAATTCGACCATTCATTCAAATACTTCTGGCTGAAGATCCTTTGCCTCAGGAAAACTCGTCTGAGTACCAGAAGACTGCACACTTATGGCAGCGATACAATTGGCTCTCTTTATGGCTTCGGTTAAAGTTTTACCAGTTGCCAGAAAATAAGCAAGGCTTCCCACGAATGCATCACCAGCACCGGTTGTATCAAGAGCCTTCACGGATTCCACCGCTACATGCACAGTGTTGCTTTCAGTGACCAGCAGACTCCCTCGCTCTCCAAGAGTCAGGATTACCGTCCTCGCTCCTCGCTCTATCAGAACATGAGCAGCAACTTCAGCTTGTTCTACTGTTTCTACTGGCATATCAGTTAAGAGCTCTGTCTCGCTTTCGTTCGGGCAGAAGATATCGCTCAGTTCATAGAGTTCGTCCGGCAGATTTGGTCGCGCCGGTGCGGGATTAAAAATGGTCTGAACACCTTCCTGAAAACTGATACGCATGGCGGCCAGCGTAATATCAAGAGGAATCTCTAACTGGCATACCAGGATTTGGGCAGCCGCAATTGCAGGACGGGCAGCCTCAATCTCTTCTTCTGTTAACAGATCATTAGCACCTGTGATAATAATGATAGCATTATGACCTTCTGGATCTACGGCTATTGGTGCAACGCCCGAGAAAGCCCTGTCAGTAAAATGCACATGATTCGTATCTACCCCCAAGGACTTAAAATTCTTCAATGTGTTCTCTCCAAAGACATCCTGTCCCAGTTTAGCCACTATGGTGACATCGCCTCCTAATTTGGCAGCCATGACCGCCTGGTTAGCGCCCTTGCCTCCAAATCCCATGTGAAAACGGGTTCCATGCAAGGTCTCTCCTATACTGGGTAACCTGGGAACATAACTGATCAGATCCAAATTGCATGCACCCACAACACAGATCTTAGGTTTATCCATGAGGTCCCCTCCTAAATGCGTGATATGCAATACCTCAGCCTATCTCAGAATGAACTCTCTGGTATAAATATGCGTAAGAACTACAGTGAAGGTGTTGGCATCAGCCACAGCGGCCTTGGCTTCAGGTGAGGCAAAATCCTCTTTCATCTCCTCTAAAGAGTCCCACCAAAGCTCAGCGCTTCCGTCGTAGGGCAGTTCACCTTCGATCTCCTGATATTCGTCAATGGCGATGTTCACCCTGTAGCCTTTTAGATTCTTAAACTTTAAAGTAAGGGGGCAATGATCTTCTACCCAGCGCCTCTTTAAATCCTCCCTGCTCATACCGGATTTAGCTTTCACTAATGCGATCAGTTTAACTGGTTTAGACATAATATCCTCCCATTTACTAATAGTTGTGTTGTTTGTATTTTGTTGAATGCTTGCAATGTTATTATGTCTCCTGCTTAATATAATGTTAGATTATTCCGCTAGCGAAGATATATCTCTTCTTTTTCCTTGACATAGTTTCAGGGCATAATATGATGTGATACGTGAGGTAGCATGCGTAAAGGAATCTCCGACTGGGCAATGAAAAGATCGGCAACTGCAAGACGGATGCTCAGCAAGTTCTGGTACCAGTATGTGTCTAACAAGTTTCAGGATGAGCCAGTAGTATTTATGAACTTAGGCTACGCCCATGTGAAACCTGGGGATAAGTCACTGGAGTTGCACGAGGAAGATGAGCCAAACCGTATATCGGCTCAGTTCTATCATCACGTCGCGAGCGGTATTGACCTACGCGGGCTGGATGTTCTTGAGGTGGGTTGTGGACGCGGTGGCGGTGCTTCTTTTGTTATGCGATACCACAGACCAAAATCCCTGCTCGGTATCGATCTGGCCAAGAATGCGATCCTGTTTTGTACAGAACACCACATTGTGGATGGGCTTCGCTTTATGCAGGGGAACGCTGAGGATCTACAGGTGGACGATTGCTCTATGGATGTAGTAATCAATATCGAGTCTTCACACTGCTATGGTAATATGGAGAGATTTGTCAGCGAAGTGTTCAGGGTGCTGCGCCCCTGGGGTCACCTGCTTCTTGCTGATCACGGTGATAAGGCACGAATGGATGGTGTACGTGAGTTGTTTCTGCTTTCTGGATTCGAGATCGTCAAGGAAGAAAAGATCAACGATAACGTGATAAGGGCCCTGGATCTGGAAAACGATAAAAGGCTTGATCTGATCCGGCGTTTTGCGCCTTGGGTGTCACGTAGCTTCTCCAAACAGTTTGCCGGTGTTAAAGGCTCGCGAATCTACCGTGCCCTTACCTCTGGGGAAGAGATATACATCAACTATGTGCTGCGCAAAGTCATGAGCTCGACTTAAGCCTTGGTGGATTCTATCCTGCCTGATTTCTATCATGTGTTTCCAATGGGATGGTATGCATGCAGTAACTGATATTATCGAGCATCACCCCGAAGTTCAAAAGTAACAATCAACCTTGGTGACTACTGGCTTAATGTTACTCTACCTAGTATATCTTCTAACCGTATCATGTCCAATGGGATGATAATGAGAGGCTCGAAATGGTGGAAAGGCAGCTACAAAAAGGTATGAGCTCGAGTGAGATCGAGGCGTTCGTTGACTATGTCATTGGACAAATGTCTATGAAGGAGAAGGTCGCCCAGATGTCCGGTAGCTCTTCCCTTCTCAAGCTTGCCGTAGATATGTTTATCTTTAAGCATTATAACCGGAAACCTTACCCAGCTGGAGGCTGTAAAAGGCTCGGCATACCACCAATCAAATTTTCAGATGGCCCGAGAGGAGTGGCAATGGACCACTCCACCTGTTTCCCAGTAGCTATTGCAAGAGGTGCCAGCTGGGATCCAGAGCTCGAACAACTCATTGGAGAGGCCATTGCAAAGGAAATCAGAGCTCTTGGGGCTAATTACTTCGGCGGGGTGTGCATTAACCTCCTCAGACACCCAGCCTGGGGCAGAGCGCAGGAAACCTATGGCGAGGACCCCTATCATCTTGGTACTATGGGTGCAGCGCTGGTCCGGGGAGTGCAGAAACACAATGTCATGGCCTGTGCCAAACATTTTGCCTGTAATAGCATTGAGAACGCCCGCTTCAAGGTCGATGTTCAGATAGACGAGAGAACTCTGCGAGAGGTCTATCTTCCTCACTTCAGGCGCTGTGTGGAGGAGGGTGTCGCCTCAGTCATGGGGGCCTACAACAAGCTCCGTGGAGAACAATGCTGTCAAAGCAGTTATCTTTTGAAAAAGATCCTGAGAGAAGAGTGGGATTTCAAAGGCTTTGTGATATCCGATTTTGTCTTTGGCGTCAAGGACACTCTAAAAGCTGTACTGAACGGATTAGATATCGAAATGCCTAAAGCCAAATACTATGGGAAAAGGCTCTTAAGAGCGATCAATGCTGGGCGGGTTTCAAAAGAGGTCATCAATGACTCGCTAAAACGGATACTCATGACCGTCATTCGCTTTACCTACTCTAAAGACCCGCAGACCTACCCCCGAGAGCTTGTAAGCTGTCAAGAGCACATCAATCTTGCCAGGGAAGCTGCTGAAAAGAGCATAGTCCTTTTGAAAAATAAATACAACACCCTTCCTCTCTCCCGGGAAAAGATCAAAAATCTGGCAATCATTGGAAAGCTGGCCAACCAGGCCAACATTGGTGACCATGGCAGCAGTATGGTTCACCCTCTCTACACTATCTCCCCTCTCGAAGGTCTGGTGCGATATATCGGCAATTCTGTAGAGATCAGCTTTGCTGACGGATCGGATTTGGAAAGAGCGGAGGAGATTACTGCCAGGGCAGATGCGGTCGTTATTGTAGCAGGATATGACCATAACGACGAAGGAGAATATATAGCCGCCAGGCCGAATGTCGGTGGAGATAGAGATAGCCTTTCTCTCCATCATGAAGACATCCGCATGATCAATGCAATTGCTAAAAAGAACAGGTACTGTGTGGTAGTGGCGGTGGGGGGAAGCGCCATCATGATGGAAGAATGGCGCAACAATGTTTCAGCAATTCTCATATCCTGGTATTCTGGAATGGAGGGAGGAATGGCCATTGCCCGTACACTCTTCGGCGATGTAAATCCCAGCGGCAAGCTTCCATTTACGATTCCTAAGAAGGCGGAAGACTTGCCCTACTTCGATAGGGACGCAGATACTATCGAGTACGGCTACTACCATGGTTATACGCTTTTTGACAGGAGGGGAATTGAGTCAGCGTTTCCATTCGGATTCGGGTTGAGTTATACATCTTTTACATACAACCATCTACGGGTAACAGCGAAAGAAGAAATGATAGTATTATCAGTAGAGGTAACCAATACCGGGAAGCACAGAGGTGATGAGGTGGTGCAGCTCTATATAGGCCTGGAGAATACAGCGGCAGACCGACCGATAAAGCTACTCAAGGGGTTTCGAAAGGTCTCTATAGATCCGGGAAAAAAGGAACGGGTGACCATATCGGTTCCCTACAGAGAGCTGGCCCTGTATAATCCTGAGAGTGCATCCTGGGAAATAGAAAAAATGAAGTATAACCTATATGTAGGTCCCTCATCTTGGAAAGAGGATCTTTTAAGGGCCGAATTTACCCTACACTGACACTCTATAATGACCATAGATGCCGGCATACCTCATGATATCCTGCAAAACCTTTCATGTTTTTCAGCGCTATCCTGCTATCTCCTGTATTTGTTAAATGGTAAAACAAACTGGGAACTCACTAAGGTGAGCTATAACTAATAAAAACACTCAGTCAGCTTCAGGCTATCTCTATTTTCTTGACATAATGTCCTTTTCTGTTTAGAGTAATAAAAAGGCGCTGAAGGATTTGAGTCTAAAGGAGGAAAACAATTATGAGTGCCATATCAAATTCTGAATCTTCTTTCATTAACATTGCTAAAGAAACCGGTATCGACATAATCGATGAAGATGGTGTCATTATCTGGACAGGTTCTAAAGGGGGTAATATTAAAGCAGTCGGCCCTCTTGCTGGTAAAACAGTGGGATGCATTGTCGCCAGTGAGTTCAGTGACTTCCAGGCTTACTATATAGCTTCATATATAGGTGAATTTGGTGGAAAGCTCGAGTTTATCATGGTTGATCAGGTTACATGGAAATTTACAAGGCCCAATATCAAGGGAAAAGGGGTTCAGGGCATGTGGGGCTTAAGTATAGACCCCATACCGGTGATGGGGGGAGATAAGGCCACCAGGAATAAAAATATTGGGGATGCAGACCCCAAAGATTATGATGCAGTGGTTATAATTGGTGGCCATTCCGGCGATATAATGTCAACTGAGGAAAAAGTTCTGGATTTTATTAATGCATTATACAATAATGGTGCAGTTATCGGAGGTATTGGAGGAGGTATTATACCGATAATTGCCGCTGGTATTATGAAAGGCAAAGAATGTACGGGTAATGAACAGGTCTCATTCATATTGGAAAAGATTGCAAAATATCAGAACTCCCAATGTGTAATAGATGACAGGATAATAACGGCAAGGAATACTGTGGACATACCCTCCTTTATCTATATGCTGTGCAAATATTTTGACCCCAGTTTTACGGACAAGCGTAAAGATGTCCTTGCAGGAAAAACGATACTGATGATTTGTGGATGGGATTTTGAGGACTTTGAGATGGCTGTCCCAGTCATGGAATTCATTCACCGAGGAGCAAAGATAATAATCGGAATATTCAAAGGTGCAGTGCGTGCCCGACCTCCATTGCTTGGACTTGAAGTTGTCCAGGGCAACTTTGGAATGTCTGTGCCTCTGCAGGAAATACCGGAGAGTTACTATGATATTAAGAAACTCTCCGAGATTGGCATGGATGAGTTTGACGCACTTCTGATTCCCGGTGCATTCTGTCCATGGAATATGATTGAGGTAGGAACACCCCTCGAATTCCTGAAAAATGCGGACGCAGCAGGAAAGATTCTCTCGTATATGTGTCATGGTCCTATTTCAGTGTCAGCAGCTGACCTTGTACGTGGGAAGAAAATCACCGGATGGCTTGCCTCTAAAGACGCGGTGATATCCATGGGTGGTGATTTTAACGCGGATTGGGCAGCTACTATTGACGGTAACCATGTATCCGGCAGAACGCCACCTGAGTTACCTGAGTTTTTAGATGCCATTACAGAAGCACTTTTGAGATAATAGAGAAATCCGGGAGTCAGGTGATAATACAAGATATTCTAAGGGAGGTAGATCAAATGAGATTGAAAGGTAAGGTAGCGGTAGTAACAGGAGGTGCCAAGGGTATTGGTGAAGCCTATTCCACAGGTTTAGCAGCAGAGGGGGCCCATGTTGTCATTGCTGATATAGACCCAAAAGCGGGTGAGAGTGTTGCGCAGAGCATAAATCGATCAGGTGGAAAGGCTATTTTTGTGCACACAGATGTGAGCCTGAAAGAAGAAGCAGAAAAAATGGTTACCGAAACAGTTAGAATATACGGTAGGATCGATATTCTCGTAAATAATGCAGGGATCCTGTTTATAGCTCCTGTTGAGGAAACGACAGAGGAGATGTGGGACAAGATGCTTGCGGTGAACGTTAAGGGTTTGTTCTTTTGCTCTCAGGCAGCAATAGAGGAGATGAAAAAGCAAAAAAGTGGAAAGATAATAAACATATCCTCTATTGCAGCTATCGGTGGACAGGCAAGTCTCTGTGCTTATAGCTCGACTAAGTGTGCTGTGCTTCCAATCACAAGAGTCTTTGCGCTTGAGCTTGTAGATTATAACATTCAGGTAAATGCTATTCTTCCCGGAACTACAGACACTGGAATGGCAGCAGAAGCAAGTAAGGACCCTGAATGGAAACGACAGGTTACCGAGAGTATACCGATGAAAAGGCTTGGTAGAACAACCGACCTTCTGGGGGCAGTACTCTATTTCGCTTCTTCAGATTCAGACTATTGTACTGGACAAACACTTATAGTGGATGGAGGATACTCAATGATATAGGGGAGTTTGGACCTTTTTCAAATAATTCCATAAGAATAACCGTATCTGACAATTTTGCATCCTTATACAGATTCTTCTGTCTAATTGTATCTAACCCGTTTCGGTCTGACAATTCTTAATGATTCTTTAAACGTCTAAAGGAGGACTTTCATTGTAATAATCGCTAATATGTGTACTTTTCTGGTTTATTAACGACAAAAAATTAAATCTTTTTCTTGACATGAAAAAAAAATAATATACGATGATATGATATGGTAATATATGGGCATGCCTTCGATTATAAAAGATAATGAGGTGTCTCTGTTTTCAGCACCATCAACAGGTGCCGGGTGGTAGCGAGGTGAATTAAGAGGGTGGTACTTATGTGTAATCATATAATATCGATAAAAAAATTGACAAAAAAGTTATAAACTGTTATAATAATCACAGTTTGTGGTTATTTATTAACAAAAAATTCTAAAAGGGGGTTATTTATGAAGAAAGACCAAAAACCAAAGAAAGAAGATAAGCCAATCAAAGTTACCAGGCGTCAGGCATTAAAAATGGCAGGGGCCGCAGCAGTAGGTGTAGCAGCGAGCAGTATGGTGCGGAGTATTATCAAACCCGTCAATATTATTGCAGGAGGTGGGAAAGCTAAGGAAGCTGCTCCCGAGTTCGCCACTACTGAAGCAGAGAGGAAAGAGCTGGCTCAGAAATACAAGTGCGCCAAGCCTGGGGAAAAGTTCGGACATGGTCACATCACCTGGCATCTCGCACAGGAATACGCGATCATGAACTATCAGTCCCAGCAGCAGGCTGCTGAACAGCTCGGTCTGAATTTCATGGGTGCAGTGGCAACCACCGATTCTGAGTGGCTCGAGACTGCAGAGAGCATGATAGCAAAAGGTGCAAAGTCGTTACACCTCAATGTTCCTCCCATGTCTGTAATGCCAGAGATTACTAGAATCTGTGATGAGAACAAGGTGTACCTTTCCTCAAACTTCGGATATACCGGCGACGTGTTCCCCGGAGATTATGGACCGCGTTGGGTCATAGACAATACGCCATTGTCAGCCGAGCAGACCTATCCGCCGCTGACGCTTTTGATGGAGAAGATGAGGCAGAACGGAAGAACAAAGCTCTTACACCATCAGTCATCCAAGACGGCGGCAACTGTATCAACTGTCTACATTAACCTGGGAGTCTTCATGGCATGGAAAAACTATCCGGAGATGGAGCTTCTTGGCCACCAGTATGGTGAGTGGGGTTATGAGGGAGGTCGAAAAGCTGGAGAGGCGTGCCTTGCCGAGCGAACGGATTATGAAGGGTTCTGGGGTGCCAACGACTCGCAGACCAAGGGCGCTTTAACTGCACTGGAAGACGCCGGCGTCAACATCGGTCCATTCACTGCGTCAAGAGACATGGAGCTGACCACGGCACAGGATATACTAAAAGGAAACTTCCTGGTCACTTCCGGATTTGCCATACCTTACTTCGGCGGAAGAACGGTCCCCATGCTGTACGATATGTGCGTCGGTGCGTGGTACCCGCTTAGGGATGAGATGATTCAAGCCGGGAGACTGGACTGTTACGGCAGACCTGGTGAAATCGAGAAGTTGGCCGAAGCTTCAGGCATAATTAAAAACCCGAGCTTCTCCATGGGTCCGACTAAGGATAATATTGATAAGATATTGATACATTTTAAAGAGGATAAGCCTGAGTATCCGTATGACTTCAGGCTGCTTTCCCTTTCCAAGTGCGATGAGCTCGGTTTGAAATACGACCGCCACGCAGGCGGAGGAACCGTACTGGCTCCCCTCTCGCATAACTACTACTTTCCGTCAAAACTCAGAAAGTTCGGGAGCCTCCAGGCAGTCAGAGACCATGTTGGCGCTCTTCACAAGTACTTCCTGGATTTCCATATAGACAAGTGGAAGGAAGCTGAGGAATATGCCAAGCAGTTCCCGCCCGAGCTAAAGACAGCGACTGACTGGACTGAAGCGTAGGGAAGTAAAGAAAAAGCTGTAAAGATGAACCTTTATAAGTGAGCCCGTAAGTAATGTTGGGAGTATGGGGGAAAGGAGTAAAAAACAAAGGGCCGGTCGAGTAAAAGGAGTGGGACAGTATATCGAAACGAAGAAGCTTGTTCCTATAGGTGCGCGATTCCAGTACGTCATGTTACTTGATCGGCTCTCGCTCCCCCTTGTACTACCCTTTTTTTATTTTATACATTGGTGAGTCTAACGTGAAAGCGGCAGGCTGTCAGCAATTATAAATATATATGGTGAAGCTTATGAATGATAAATTATTAGAGGTAAAGGAAGTTTACAAGACCTTCGATAGAGTTGTGCATGCTCTGAGTGGCGTCAGTATAGAGGCCCGTAAAAATGAAATAGTAGGGGTTGTAGGTGAAAACGGAGCCGGGAAATCCACACTCATGAAGATTATGGTGGGTGTGTATTCTCCGGATAAAGGAGAAATGTATCATAAAGGAAGAAGGGTTCCTTTTCCAAGGAATCCAAAAGAGGCAGCAAAGCGAGGAATCTCGATAGTTTACCAGGAAAACGGAGTAATACCCTGGCTGAAGGTATATCAATTCCTCTTTCTGGGTCATGAGGACAAGTATATAAAATTCTTTAAGTTGCAGACAGATATAATGAAGAAGTGGGCCAGAGAAATATTGGAGGAGCTTCATGTAGCATGCAATGTTGAGGCCTTTATGCATGAACTACCGCTTTCCACCCAGAAGATGATTGAAATAGCAAGAGCTATACTGGGTGTACGATTGGAGAGCGAGGAGGAGGAGGATACGACACCGATCATCATACTCGACGAACCAACCTCGCCTCTAACAGACGATGAACGCAAGGAGCTGTTCACAGACCTCTTGAAAATGAAGAAAAATGCTTCTTTCATCTTTATATCACACATAATCCCTGAAGTTATGGAATTCACCAACAGGGTACACGTGCTGAGAGACGGAAACCTTGTTGCCCAGTATGACTTTTCCAAGGAGAAGAGGACTGAAGAGGATCTTTTCAGAGCCATAGTGGGTAGAAAATCTTCGGAATATATATCAAGACCAGAGGACAGGAAAGCCCTCAGCAGGGAAGTAGTCTTGTCGGCTAAAAATCTTACAAAAAGCGGACATTTTTATGAAGTCTCCTTCGACCTCCATAAAGGCACGTGCATAGGGTTCTTCGGTCCAGCGGGGTCAGGAAAAAGTCAGATAATACGAACAATCGCCGGTCTCATGAGTTATGATGAAGGGGAACTCAAGGCCAGAGATGAGAGGCTCAAACCCGATGAACTCCCCCACGTCAGATTAGCAAGGGGTATCGGGTATTTCTCGGGTGAAACAGGGAAGGAGCTCTTCCTCAACTGGTCTATAGCAAAGAACATTTCAATAATCAACATGGAGAAAATACTGGGAAAACTCATTCCTGTAATACACTTCAACGCTGAGAGAAAAATGGCTGAGAATATCGTGCAGAAGCTGGAAATAAAAGCCCAGAGTGTAGGTACGGATTGCTACTCTTTGAGCGGCGGGAATAAACAGAAGGTTTCTGTGGGGAAATGGCTTGAAAAAAACCCGGGTATACTTTTGCTGGACGATCCAACGATAGGTATAGATGTGGGGGCCAGAGAGGACATCTACGAAGTATTGCTGGAGATGAAAAAGAACGGCATTTCAATGATCCTGGTAAGCGACGAACCTAAAGAATACTCCATACTCTGCGACAAGATAATATTCGTCATGGATGGAAGAATTCAAAAAGTTCTCGGTCCCGATGAGTTCAGAAAGGTGATGTCAAAGTGAATAATCAAAACAGAAAAAAGACTATACTCCTAGCCATAAAGCAAACGTTGAAAATGCACCCGGTTATTGTTGTTTTTCTTGCTCTTTTAGTGATTTTTGGAAGCATATATCCTGGAAGTTTTTTCAGCCCCATAAACTTTAAGGCTATTCTCAGACAGTTTGTAACACTAACTCTATTTGCGCTCGGCCCCACATTTGTGGTCTTGACAGGCCGCCTGGACCTGACGTATGTTGGCGTTTGGATGCTGGGAGGCATCCTTGTTTGGCTTTTCAAGCCAATATTGGGTATGTTCTCAATCATTATGATCCCTGTAGTTGGAATAGCTACAGGACTTTTCATCGGCGTGATACAAACCAAGGCAAAAATACCATCCTTTATATTGACCTTGAGTTTACTTATGACATACACGGGTTTGTCAGCCCTGTTAGCAGGGGGACATCCCCGGGCTGTTGATGGATACGAGTTCATAACTGCCCCCTTGATACACCTTATTCCCACGACCTTTTTATTGTCTATTCCTATAATCGCGGCTGCTATTTTTCTCATGAGATGTACGAGGATATGTGTATATTTGAATGCTATTGGGTCAAACGAAGAAGGGGCTCGATTAGCCGGAATAAATGTCGATAAGTACAAGATCCTGGCTTTCACATTGAGCGGGGTGTTTACAGGCATAGGAGCGATCATCCTGTTCCAGCATCTTGGCGGTTCGGGCCAGGTGGAGCTCAAGCTTAACAACATTGTTTGGCCGCTGGTGGCGATTGTTCTCGGCGGAACACCCCTCACAGGGGGAAGCGGCGGTCCCCAGAGGACTCTACTCGGTGCAATTACGTTTACCATCTTTTACCGTGGTCTGTACCTTTCGCCACTGCATCCCACCATGGTAACTCTGCTTGTAGGAATAGTGTTGATTGTATCCATTATAGCAAGTGCTAGAGGATTAAAGGGAGTGACGGTCACATGATACAGGAAAAGGTAATGACTGAACAAAAGCTTTCTCTTGAATGGCTTCAAAGTAACATAAACACAGTCGGTCCAATAATCTTTGTGATTGCTGTTGTGGCTATATTCCAGGTGATAAACCCGTCCTTTCTCAGCTATCACGGTCTAATAACGCTGGTCTATGCCATGTCGTATTTTCTAATAGCAGCCTGTGGATTGACATTTGTCATAATGACGGGGTCATTTGACTTCTCAGTGCCGAATATGCTGAAGCTTTCAGCCCTCATATGCGTATTGTATATCGAAAAGATCGGATTGCTGGTAATTCCGGTGGCTTTGTTTACATGCCTGGGGTTCGGCTTCATTAACGGTCTGCTTCTTGCAAAATTCAAGGTCCCATCTTTTTTAGCCACCCTTGGAATTTCAATTGTCCTGGATGGAATAGCGTGGTACCTCTCAAAAGGCCACCTCCTGATAATGCAAGACGTGAAATTCAGAAGCATTGCCACCACCTTCATTGCAGGTTTTCCTTCTATATTTTATTGGGGTATGGGTGTTTGGATCATTTGCACTTTCCTGGCCCTTGCTACGCCTTTCGGGAGGCGAACATACGCAGTAGGAGGAAACCTGGAAGGGGCCGGGCTCTCTGATATAAACGTTGCACGGCAAAGAATTTACGTTTTCGTGCTCAGTGGGTTTCTCTCTGGCATGGCAGGTGTTTTGTACATGTCACAGATGGGCGGCGGGTCTGTGAACATCGGGGCTAATATGGCTATACCTCTTTTTGCAAGCGTGGTTGCAGGCGGAACAGCCCTCACAGGAGGCGTGGGCGGTCCGCATAGAACAATAATGGGAGTGATTATTATTACATGGATTCAAGCTGGCATGGCAATGCTCGCAATAGGCATCGATATTCAGATGATAACGTTCGGCTTAATCGCAATAGGAATGAGTATAGCCACGATAGACAGAAAGAGGATAAAGATCGTTAAATAAAACTACCCGCTCAATCTGCAACAACTGAGAGAAAAGCCTATGTTTTTTGGCACACTCCAGTGTACAACCAACAGCAAAGATTCTTATCAAAGAAGATCAAAACATAAAAGAGTAAGTTTGACCTGACCGAGGGCTAACCGAAGAGCATGGAAAAGAGCTGGTTCCGGGAACTGAAGGCGTGGGCATGGCATTCAGTTTCTGTATGTGTGATGGCTTTCTGGAATTCAAATCGTAAAAATATCTGTAAAATCTTTTAAGTATGGTGAGATAAGCGATAGCCCAATTCTATTTCCTATGGTTGATTATGATGTGCGGTCACAACTCTTAGAGGGCTAAGTTTGACTTTTTCGATTTTTATATTAGGCACAAATGAGGCAATATAACAATTTATTAGGAGAAACTATATGGACCTGAAACTCAACAATAAGACTGCACTGGTTACTGCTTCAACAGGGGGTATTGGTTTAGAAATCGCCCGACATTTAGCTCGAGAAGGTGCAACCGTTATTATCAATGGCCGTACATCGGAGACTGTCTCGCGTGCATGTGAAAAAATCTATTCGAAGGACCCTGAATCAAAGCTTTTACAGTTAGTTGCGGATAACGGTACCGCAGAAGGGTGCGAAAAGACTATGAAAGAGCATCCTGAAATTGATATTTTAGTCAACAATCTCGGAATTTATGAATCAGTGGATTTCTTCGACACAACAGACACAAAGTGGCAGCATCTCTTCGAGGTAAATATTCTCAGCGGCGTTCGTTTGAGCAGGCATTATCTCAAAAGAATGTTGTCGGTGAACAGTGGACGCATTGTATTTATTTCCAGCGAAAATGCGCTAAATCCTGCCCCTGAAATGGCACATTACAGTGCGACAAAGATCATGCAGCTTTCCATTTCTCGTAGTATGGCTGAATTGACAAAAGGAACAAACGTAACTGTAAATTCCGTTATGCCCGGTTCAACGAAGACAGAGGGAGTTGAAAAATTCATTCAAGACGTTTTTCCAGGAGTTGATTATGAAACTGCTGAGAAACGCTTCATGAAAGAAAACCGCCCTACTTCATTGATCGCGCGTCTTATCCATACTGAAGAGGTAGCCGCTTTTGTCGCATTTGTGTGCAGTCCCCTTGCATCTGCTATCAACGGTGCATGCTTGAGAGTTGATGGTGGGCTCATTCGTAGTGCCGTGTAGGCACTAAGTTATGAAAGAACAAGGAAGGGATATATGAAAGAGAAAGGAAAAGCATTGGAAGGGAAGGTTGCAATTGTTACAGGAGGTGCATCCGGGATAGGAGAGGCTATAGGAAAGATATTCGCCCTGAATTCCTGTAAGGTGATTTTAGTAGATAAAAACAGGGAACGATTAAAGAAAGTTGTCGAGGAAATAGAAAAGGAAAAGGGCCGCTGTAAAGGCATTTATGCTGATGTTTCTATCGAGCCGCAGGTGAAGAAGCTCTTCCAGGATGTGATTGAGGAATATGGGAGAGTAGATATTCTAGTTAATAGTGCTGGCCGGGATTCTCTTTCTCCTCCCATTACCGAGGTCACCATGGAGGAGTGGGAAAAGACAATCGATTCAAACCTCAAGGCTGTATTCTTATGCTGTAGAGAAGCCTTTGCAATCATGGAAAGGCTGGGCGGAGGAAAAATAATAAATATGGGTTCGACTTCCGCAAGATTGGCCTCGGGTCCCGGTCATAGCCCTTACAGGGCCTCAAAACATGGCATGATGGGTCTCAGCAAGAACCTGCTCAGGGAAGGGATGGATAAAAATATAAACGTGACTGTGATAAATCCCTCTCATGTGAAAACACCGATGACGGAAATCATAGATAAAGGTTTATACGAAGAAAACATACCAGCATATTTAGAAGGATGGCTTGATGAAAAAGAAATACAGGAAGGAATTCATAAAAGCTGTATTGATGTTGAGAATGTGGCTGAAATTGTTCTATTCGTTGCTACGAGGGATAGCAGTGTGACGATTCCGCAAATTTCAATATATCCAACACATAAGATTCACAGATATGGGATGGAGGTATGAGGGATTGAACATGAATAAGAAGTATGTTATGGCAATTGATCAGGGAACAACAGGTACCCGGGTCATACTGTTCACCCACGATGGTGAGATCCATTCAATGGCCTATCGTGAGATCGGGCAGATTTATCCAAACCCGGGCTGGGTTGAGCACGATCCGGAGGAGATCTGGCAAACTGTTCTTACATGTGCAGAAGAAGCATGCAAACGGGGAGGCGCCAAACCTGAGGAGATTGCTGCTATCGGTATAACCAATCAAAGGGAGAGCACCATTCTCTGGGAAAGAGACACGGGGCGACCTATTTACAACTCAATTTGCTGGCAATGCCGAAGATCTGCAAACATATGCGATGATTTGAAAAAAAAGGGCTACGAGAGTTCCATTACAAAGAAAACGGGTCTAGTTATCGATGCGTATTTTTCTGCTACAAAGATTATGTGGATTATGGATAACGTTGAAGGTGCCAGGAGTAAGATTGAGAATCGAAACATATGTATGGGGAATATCGATTCCTGGATCATCTACAATCTCAGTAAAGGCAGGTACCACGTCACCGATTATTCCAATGCATCACGCACGCTGCTGCTGAACATCCATACCCTTTCATGGGACGAAGAGATTCTTACCTGGACCGGGATTCCAGAGCACATCCTTCCGACACTGAAACCATCCAGCGGAGTCATGGCAGAAACCGACCCAGATATTTTTTTCGGTGCCACTGTTCCCATAGCCGGTTCGGCGGGAGATCAGCAGGCTGCAACCTTTGGGCAAACCTGCTTCAAACCAGGAATGGCGAAAAATACATACGGGACTGCTCTTGCACTCATGATGAATATTGGAGAAAAGCCAGTACCATCCAAGCACGGGCTCACAACCGATCTTGCCTGGAAAATCGGGAAAAAAGTAGAATACACATTTGAAGGAGTCATATTCATCGGTGGAGCTGCGATCCAGTGGCTGAGAGATGGTCTGAAAATTATCAGAACCTCGGCAGAATGCAGTGAACTTGCCGAAAAAGTTCCAGATACCGGTGGAGTCTATCTGGTACCTGCTTTCACCGGAATATGTGCCCCATACTGGGATATGTATGCTCGCGGCACCATCGTGGGTATCACCAGAGGTACGACCAGGGAACACTTAGCACGGAGCGCGATGGAGTCCATCGCTTATCAGACTAGGGATGTCCTTGAAGCTATGGAGGCTGATTCTGGAAAGAAAGCCCAGTCACTGCGCGTGGACGGAGGTGCAACCAAGAGCGACTTTCTCATGCAGTTTCAGGCAGATATTCTTGGTATCGAGGTCGAACGCCCGGTGATTACAGAAATGGCCGCTCTTGGGGCATGCTATCTGGCAGGACTTGGTGTTGGTTTCTGGAAAAGCAGGGAAGAGATTGCCAGGCAGTGGAAAATCGAAAAGGTCTTTAAGCCCAATATGGATGAAAACAGGCGCGAGGAGCTCTATTCAGACTGGAAGAGGGCTGTTGAACGCTCTTTCAAGTGGGCGA
>CAYRKG010000003.1:0-122139 GCA_964424795.1 uncultured Spirochaetota bacterium | reverse complement strand
TCTGAGTAATCCGGATGTTAACATTCTCATCATTTGTACCTTTATTGTGAAAGATTATATCCATGCTTACATCTTCACCTGCAGGCACCTCAACACCGGTATACTCAGCGGCCATGGTGATCAGTCTCTCCGGTTTCTCCTCATCAGAAGCATAGCCCGTCAGAGTGGAAAGTCCCGATAAAACTATGACTGCAATAAGTGAAAAAACAAGCGTCTTATTGAGCTTCAATCCCTTCATAACTTCCCCCTTACTCAGTATTAACAGAGTTAAATTTGCACATATAACAGATCATGATTTTATTTAAAAGAATAAGTTAATTAAAATGTTTACATTTTCAAGGTAAAAAGAAAAGACAGGACCTTTGGCCCTGCCTTTAAAATCTTAATCTCAGGGTGATTTAGTTTAACAAATAAAAAAGCTAATTACTTCACCTATCCTTAATGTCATGTACGCAGAGTCAATAGTTCACTAACATCAAAAATTGATGTAGATAATTAGCATAAAAAATCTACTAACTCGAGATTCAACGATTCTTTTTCAATGTAAAGCGGTAAGTGCTCAGTTTTTATAAAGAGAAGCAGAATCTTCGGAAAAAGTCTTCGATCTTATAGATGAGTATGGCGAATAACGAAATATTAACAATTTATTCTTGACATATTGTCTTATCCTGGGGTAACATGAGTATCCTGTGGGTAAAAGTTTTAATCTTTGAACCCATTTTTATGTATTTTGGCGAATCTAGAATTATAAAAGCTCTGACAATTATCTGTGTGGTAAAAAACAAAAAACTTGACAAGCTGATGGAGTTTGATATAAACTGAACTGAGATTTTAGAAATACTAATTAATTAACTCAGAACGAAATAGAGGAGATAGGGGGCTTATGACAATACTTGAAGTAAAGGGAGTGACCAAGTATTTCGGCGGGCTTGCCGCTCTAGATAATGTTAATCTGACCATCCGGGAAGGCGAAATAAGAGGAATAATTGGCCCAAATGGTGCAGGCAAGACCACCCTCTTCAATGTCATCAGTGGGGTGTACAGGCCTACCTCAGGACAGATATTCTATATGAATGACACGCGTATAGACGGTCTTGCCTCAAGCAAGATTGCTGAAATGGGAATAATCCGAACTTTCCAGCGTACTGCACTCTATACTGACTTTGCCGTTCTCAGAAATGTCACCGTAGCCCGCCATCTACATGCCAAGGAAAATATCTTTGGTGTGTTTGCTGGTACGGTTAAGAAGATGGAAAAGGAGAATGAAAAAAAGGCTTTGGAAATAGTGGATTTCATGGGGCTCGGACACCTTAAAGATGAGCTGGCGGAGAACCTGCCTCACGGTCATCAGAGGGCACTGGGTGTAGCAATTGCACTAGCCTGTGAACCCAGGGTACTGCTGCTGGATGAGCCCCTGACAGGCATGACACCCACAGAAAAAATACATATGATAGATCTAATCAGAAAAGTGCATCAGCGGGGCATTACCATCCTGATGGTGGAGCATGATATGAAATCTGTTATGGAACTGTGTGAATATATCAGTGTACTTGATTTCGGAAGACTGCTCGTCGAAGGAACCCCAGTTGAAATACAGAACAATGAAGCTGTAATTAATGCATATCTGGGAACTGAAGATATTGCATCTCTAGGAGGTGAAAAAGTTGCTACTTGAGATTAAAGATATCACTGTTCACTACTATAAGGTGCCCGCTGTCAGAAACATATCAATAAATGTTGAAGATGGTGAAATTGTTGCACTTATTGGATCAAATGGAGCTGGCAAAACTACCACACTACGCGCCATCAGCGGTTTAAAGCATCCCACTACAGGAGAAATCCACTACAAGGGACAGAAAATAGACAATCTGCCGCCTCATAAGATAAATGCCCTGGGTATTGCCATGGTTCCTGAGGGAAGACGGGTCTTTCCTCAAATGACAGTAATGGAAAACCTGCTAATGGGAGCCTTTCTGCGTAAAGATAGGGAGGAGATTCAAAAAAACCTAGAGAAAGTGGTCTTCAGGCATTTCCCATGCCTAAAAGAAAGAAAGAGGCAGGCTGCTGGCACTTTAAGCGGAGGTGAGCAGCAGATGCTGGCCATGGGACGCGCACTCATGTCAGCGCCTAAACTGCTTCTTATGGATGAGCCTTCTCTGGGACTATCGCCCATCATGTGTGGGGAAATTGGGAAAATCATCAGTAACATCCATAACGAAGGCAGTACAGTAATCCTTGTTGAGCAAAACGCCAGACTGGCTCTGGCACTATCCCAGCATGCCTATGTTATTGAGAGCGGCGATATCACTCTATACGGATTAGCTGAAGAGTTAAGCAAAAACGATGATGTGAAAAAAGCCTATCTTGGCGGCTGAAAGGGGGAGCGACCTCATTCTGCTTCCGCTGTCGGCACCTCACGAAGCCTTTCCAATCGAGCGGCAATCTTTGAGACCAAGCTCTCAAGACCCCCTGGCATAAAGAGCAAAACTAATATCATGGAAAGGCCAAAGAACATGGGCCTTATCTGTATTAGAGGCCGTGAGACTTCGAAAAGGGTATACATCACAGATACTCCGATTATGGGACCCCAGAAGGTATTGGTACCACCAACCACAATCCAGATTAACAGGTATAGCATGGTGATGATGTTGAACAATTTGGGGTCAACTGCCCCCAGACGGTGAACAAGCAGGCCACCGGCAATACCGGCAAAGAAGCCACCAATAGCACAGGCCATGAGTCTGTGTCTGGGAATGTTTATCCCTGTAGAAGCTGCCAGCAGTGGATCCATGGAGACAGCTTTAAAGGCATCCCCTATCCGAGACCTCTCTATGCGATACAGCATATACATTATAATGAGCATTACCCCCAGGCTGAAGAAGTAGTAGGGAGTACGCGCACTAAAATCTATCCCTGCTACTATTGGAGGATAGGGAATTTCTATTATACCGGTTGAACCACCAAATGGATTTCGAAACCTCAGCCAGCTCAACCTGATTAATTCCGCCAGCCCATAGGTGGCAATATAAAACCCCCACCCTTTTGTTCTCAGTAAAATCGATGTAATCGCAACACCAACAAGGCTTGCCATTGCCCCTCCTAAAGGGATGGCTGCAAAAACCGGGATACCAAGATCTTTGGCCAGCATGCCGCTTGTGTAGGCGCCTACACCGTACAATACGACATGGTAAAGTTGCCAGTCATGTATAGTAACTATTAGGCGGTAACTCTGGGCAAGAATCATCCAGATAAAATAAATCATGGCAACTTCAACCAGATATGGCCTGGCAAAAAAGGGAAAAATACACAGCACTATAATTACTAACACAAGTGCCCCAATACTGTATTTTCTTATGTTAGGTAACGACATGGCCCATTAACCCCTGTGGTCTTATTGCTAATACGAGAGCCATAACGGCAACTGAAACCATTAAAGCTGTAACACCGTCGACAAGAGTGGTAACGAAGGTATTGACAAAGCCCAGGATAATTGAGGCGAGAGTGACACCACCAACACTCCCCATTCCTCCTACAACCACCACAATGAGAGCAGGCAGAATAATGTGGCCTCCCAGCGCAGGGGTTACCGCATATATTGTTGACATCAGGCCCCCTGCTATACCTGCCAATGCACCGGCAATGGCCATAGCAAGTGCCGTCATTCTGTTGATATTTATCCCCTGTATGGATGCTGCCTCCGGGTCCTGAGCCACAGCACGCAATGCTCGTCCCAACCTGAACCAGCGCATAAAGACCATGAGTCCCCCTATACAAGCAATAGCAAATGGTATTGCAATAACCCTCTGGAAGGACACAGAGGCACCCATAAACTTAACTGCCCGCATATATGGGCTGGGGACAGGTCTCATATACCCCCACCCCCAAACCTCGCCCATAAAAACCTCGAAGACAAACATTAAGCCAGCTGTAGCTATAAAACCGGCAACCACATCTCCCCGCAATGGTCGGAAAATACCTCGCTCAACAGCTAAGCCGATGACAGCTCCTACACACACTGCTGCTGCCACTGCCAGCCAGAACGGCCATTTATTCAAGGCATAGAGGGCATATACTGTATAAGCGCCTGCCATGAAGAAGTGACCATGAGCCAAATTTGCCATCTGCATTACGCCAAATGCCAGAGTCAGTCCCACAGCTATCAAAGCGTACATGCCGCTAACTGCTGCCGCATTAGCTATAGTTTGCATTAAAAGCTGGTAACTCATACCTTACCTCAACCTCTGATAGCGCTTTCGGATCTGCGCTTTTAGTTTTCACGGGGATGATGTTCTACACCACCCCCGTGGTCTGGATATTATCGCTGGTAATACATCTGCCCGCGCTCTTCTACTGCCTTAATTACAGTGCCCTTTATATTCTCATACCAGGGCTCGAAGTTCAAGTGAGCTACGATGCGTTTGTCATCAGCTTCGAGGTCAAACATGCACATGGGAACAGGCTCTTCAATCATGTTGTCTATGCCAAACATCTCCTTCCCGCTCATGTGCCCAGGGCCGAGAAGTGTGGGGAATGACGCCTGGTCTCTGAGGGCCGCCAGAATGTCATCGTTGGAAGGCCACTCCCCGGGTGCCTTCTGACCTGCAATCTGTGCACCAATGCACCAAGGTATGAGCCATATCACGTGGTCCCAGTCGATACCGGTCATACGGCGCTTAACGTCCTCAGGAGCTCCAGGACCGTATCTTGCGTTCCATACTTTAGTGAAAGAAGCCTGCCATGAAGTTGTACCCCACCATGGGTCATCCATCAATGGAAAGCTGTCTATGCCAAATTGAGCTGCAGCATACTCTGCCGGGATCTTCGTTAGGTTGGTTTCCCAGTCAGCGTAGTTCTGGACAACAACCCCCTTATATCCCTGCAGGTACAGCTGCTCCCACATCATAGTCTGGAATTCTGGCCAGGCCTCACAGAGGCTGATAACGTCAGGTTTGGTCGCCATTATGGCTGTGATTATAGGGGCGAAATCGGTCGTCTCAACACCGAAGAACTCCTCGTAGATTATCTTGAACCCCATGGCTTTAGCAGCGCCGATCTCCCATGCTCCAACCTGGCGGGACATAATGCAGTCCTGTGTGGTCAACGCATATGTCAAAGGTCTCCCCATCTCTTCTTCACTGGGCAGAACCATCTTGGCTACTAGCGTGTTGAACATGTTACACTGCGGAGTTATATCGCCTCCAGCAACAACGTACGGTCTGTGAGGATCGCAGTCGGTGGGGACAAGGGAAGCATAGACTACCTTATGCTCTGTCAGGAAGGGAGCAGTGGCTTTAGCAGCATCGCCGCCAATGGCATTGATGAATTTAACATCATGTTCTAGCACCAATTCTCTTGCCCCCTGGAGTGCTTTGGAAGCAACGGCCTCATCGTCAAATGGGTGCACCTCAAGAGGATACCTTACCCCACCGACGAGAAGACCGCCGGTCTTGTTCACTGCATCAATCCAAATATGAACTCCTGTAAGTCCTGGGAGTCCCCATCCGGCATCGGGCCCAGACAGCGCACAGAGGAAACCAACATGAATCGTTTCCCCTATGGGGTACTCCACCCCTACCTGCTGGTCAGGCAGGTGGCTTAGTATAACCATTTCGTCTACGGTAAGCCCAGCGGGCAGTTCAGATACAACCTCTGCCCCTGGTGTAGGACCTTCTGGTGTGGGTGCTTTTTTCTTACGGCCACTGGCTAACCAGGGCATTGTGAGTATCATCACTGCGATTAGGGTGATCGGAATAACTAGCTTTAGTGATCTTTTCTTTCTCATTTTTTCCTCCTTAATTATATATTTTTTTAGGTTAATTTAGTCTTAACCCATTTGTTAAGGATCGAGTACTTTATCATAGTATGCTTTTAATAGACTTTATCTATTTTTTTGTGATCTGTCCAAAACTCGATCTTTTAAATAAATTAACTTCGCCAAGCTTATACTACCCCCCTCTGCTTGTCAAGCTATTTAAGTTTTTTTACCAGATGGGTAATTGATAGAGTTTTAGCATTTGAGATTCGCAAAAGTATACAAAAAGAGGCTTTGAAAAACTATATGTTTACCCATGAAATTCTCATGTTACTCCTTAATAGGATATTCTGTCAAGAATAAATTGGTAAGATATTTACAAATTTGAGATTTACCCACATAAACAAGTAAACGATTGAATTAATTGAATTAATACCTGCCAATTTTACACTCTCTTTATTTCTCCTGAACAAAAGCTTCGAAATAATCCCTGACAGCTTTCACGCACCTCTCGTTTTCCTCCCTGGACCCGATTGTTATTCTAAACAGTCCCCTCTTTTCCTTAAAGGGAGCCACTTTTCTGAGGATAATACCGTGCTTTTCCATAACGCCGTTCACGATCTCTTCAGAGGTGGCGCCGGTTGTAGTAGCATCGATAAGGATGTAGTTTCCGTAAGTGTGGTACACGACAAGTCCGTCTATCTTGGAAAGCTCACCCTCGATATAATCCCGCCCCTGGTTAGTGAAACGTATCTTCTCTTTCAGGCCTTGTTGGTCGTTAAGAGCGGCGTATGCCCCGAATGCGCTCGTGACACTGATGTTCCAGGACATAATGATTCGTGATATGATCTCGATAGTCTGGGGTTGGCCCAGCATATACCCGAATCGAATACCGGCAAGACCGTATGCCTTGGAAAGGGTGCGGGATATTACCATGTTCGGGTACTGCTTCACGAGATGTAATTTTGAGTTTTCCAGTCCCGAGTACTCGATATACGCCTCGTCGCATATGAGGATAAGATCGTTTTTCACCAGACGATCGTATACACTGTCTTCGATGAGGTTGCCTGTTGGGTTGTTTGGGTTTGCAAGGATGATAATCTTGGTTTTGGGGGTAATCGCTTTCTCTATCGAGTCGACATCGTACTCCCAGTTATCCTTTGCTAGAATGGAGATAGTTTTTGCACCGATGATGTTTGCCCTCTGAATGTAGATGCCATAGCAAGGTATTGACTGGATGAGCTCATCGCCTGGCTGCATAAATGCCCGGAATGTCATATCGAGTAACTCGGTAGAGCCATTTCCCAACAGTACCCAGTCGGGACCGAGACCGAAATTAATCTCACCAATCCTCTTTTTTATCTGTAGGAGGGAATCAGGGTACCTGTTGGCCACCTTGCAGCCCTCGATAAAGCCTTCCATAACCTTTTTCTGAGGCGTAAAAGGACCCTCATTGGACATCATTCTGGTCAGATTCCGATCTTCCCACGCTTTCTCGATATGTTCTGAAAAGTACGGCTTCAGTCCCTGCAGCCATGGCACCATCAATTTTTTTACATCGAGCATTTCTCTCCCTTTCGATAGAGTTTACTGATACCGTAAAGTGAAAACGCTGTTCGAAAATTAGAAAATGAAACATTTTTGATTTCATTTCTCCCTAACAGCTTCTCCAGAAGATAATAAAATCCGATAATATGCTGTATAGCCATCTAGTCAGTTTTAACTAAAAATCTTTTTTTGTCAAGTTTTTTATTTAAAAAGTTCCCCTTTTTCTGTGATTGCTGATCATTCCAAAAGAAACAAATAAAGAATATAAATCCCTATATATCACACTTATATTCATAATAGTTGCACTTTTTCGACATATTGAACGAAAATTCAGAGGAAACACATATTTTTCCTCTTAATAAATATAAACAAACTTCACAATCTGCCCAGTATACAACGAATTAGAGTGATGATAAGGCCTAAATTTCCTTGACAATCCCTGTATAAACAGCTAAGCTGCTAATGATGCTCAAGAGAGCCTCGTTTGATAATCTTTAAAAAAAATAGTCAATACAAGCCGGTTGCATGGAGGATAGTCTATGCTCAGCATTGAACAGGTAATCGGCATGATCGGTGACTGGAAGGATCGGAAGCTCGAGTATGCCCACCTAAAAGGCGGCATCACCAATCACAATTTTAAGGTCACCATAGATGGAGAAAAATACATGGTTCGAATACCGGGAGCCGGTTCAGATCTTTTCATTGACCGGGCAAACGAGCTGGAGTGCTCCATCCAGGCGGGCAAAACTGGGGTTTCTCCCGAAGTTGTGTACCACATCAAAGAGGAGAACGTATCGGTCTTTCGGTTCATATCGGGAAAAACTCTCAACACTGAACAGATTGCCAGAAGCAACCAGATCATTCGACGCATCGTTAGGGCCATTGGAACCGTTCATCGGGAGGCCAAATTTTCCTTCACTTTCAATCCCTTTGAAACTGTTCGAAAGTATATGGGCTTCGTGAAGAAATACCGGGCTCCCCTTCCGGAAGACATCGATTGGATGCTCAGTGTGGGGAATGAAATAGAGCGTGTCATAAAAAGAAATAAACCCAAAGAGGTCGCCTGTCACAACGATTACCTCTCCGAGAATTTTATGGATGATGGAAAGAAGATATGGATTATCGACTGGGAGTATGGGGGGATTGGAGATCCCTATTTCGATCTGGGCGATTTTGCTGTAGAACACCCTTTCACTAAGGAGCAGGAGGAGATGATAATCCACGAGTACTGTGGAGAAGTTAATGAGATGGGGTTGTACAGGATGCTGCTCTATAAGATAGTGTCCGATCTCTGGTGGGCAATCTGGGCAATGATACAGTCAAAGGTGTCGAAAATCGATTTCGATTTTTACAGTTATGGGAGTAGGCGTTTTCAGCGTTTGAGAAGGAACGCATTGGACTCGGATTATCAAACATGGCTGAAAGGCGTGTAGGTATGTTGCGCTCCTAAAAAATTTCTTCAAGACTCTGAGTTCTAAAGAACTCGGTGTTCTAAAGAACACTTTGATATTCTATCATATTGCCAATCGGGAGAGTCGAATTCTCTTGACACATGCTGTCTAGACAGCTAAACTACAGAAAAACAACGGATATTAAATACAATCTGAAAGAAGGAGGTCGTTCGATGGCGAAAGAGGAGATATTCAAAAACATCTCGGATGCTGTTATTGAGGGTGATACAGATGTCCTAACAAAAGCGATTCGCAGTGTGATCAACGAAGTTGATCCGATTGAGGTAATCCGTAAGGGAATGATGCCCGGTCTGAAAAAGATCGGAGATATGTTCGGTGAGGGGGAGATCTTTCTCCCGGAGATGCTCATGGCTGCAGAGGCGTTTCAGGAAGCCATGAAGATCGTGGAGCCTAAGCTTCTTGCTTCCGGTCAGAGCATTGAGAAAACCGGGACTGTGGTGTTCGGCACCGTGTTTTCTGACATTCACGAGATCGGTAAGAATATCGTCATAACGCTGATGAGGACCCATGGCTTCGATGTTCACGATCTTGGTGCCAACGTATCTTCAACAGCATTTGTGGAGAAAGCTCAGGCAGTCAATGCGGACATCATCGCAATGTCCTCTCTCATGACCACCACCATGACCTACCAGAAGGATGTGATCGACTACCTAAAAGAGAAGGGTTTGCGGGACAACTTCATCGTTCTGGTGGGCGGAGGACCGGTGAATGAAGAATGGGCGGAAAAGATTGGAGCCGATGGGACCAGTGATTCTGCAGTAGGAGCGGTCAGGATCGCCGAACAATTGATCAGCCAGAAAAGAGGAGGTTAGATAGAATGGTAAACTTCATTGACGTACTGGACAGGGCTGCCACTGGCCCAATGATGACTCAGAAGGATTTCGACGTAAAGGTATTTATCCCTGCTATGAGAAAGGTGCTCAAGAAGTATGATCTCAAATGGGACAAGAAAGAGGTGGTAAGTACAGATGACAAGCTGGCAGACAGGGTGTTCGAAGCTGCGGTTGAGTTATATTCGGAAGTAGGCACCTACATAACCGATACCGAGAGAATCATCAAATTCAGCAAATCGGAAATTTTGGAAGCTGTTGATGACTCTCCCAGGGAGGCATATTTTGGTGAGGGACCGGATCGTTGCGTAATGAAGGGTAGGCTCCCCGATTCTAATGAGCTTCCCCACTGTCATGTTGGATCGGGAACAAACACCCGGGAAGAGGTTGCCCTCAGATTGGTAGAGTCATATGCACGCATCAGTAAGGCCAAGACCATCAGCATTCCCATCATCAACACGCTCGGCCACATAAGGACTGCATCAGGCGCACCTACTGAGGTTTTCGCTGGTATCCGAGCTATGGGGTACGGGCGTGAAGGGTGCCGGAGAGCAGGCAGACCCGGGCTCGCCATCATCGATCATGTGTCCTCATGCGCGTCTGGTGTTTCCTCCATCGCAGCTTCTGCTCCTCAGTTCGGAGCACGCCCCTCTGATGGATGGCTTGTGGCACCTTTCGCCGAACTGAAGACAGACTACTCCTCTCTAAACCAGACTGCCTATCTTATCGCATGGGGAGCGAACGTTGGACAGGAAGCTGGCCCTATTCTGGGAGGGTACGCTGGAGGACCCGAAGGGCTTGCCGTGTTGAACACAGCTTACAGCCTGCATGGTATATTGGTGATCCGGGCCACCTATCACCTGATCTACCCCATACACATGACCTATGTATGCTCATCGGTTCCGGAGGTAATTTGGGCGACATCTGTGAGCACACAGGCTATTACCAGGAACATGCTGGTTCCGTATTACACGCTCATGTACGCTGCAGCAGGTGCCGCTACCAAGATGTACTTCTGGGAGGCACTGGCATGCCTGCTCATGCTCATTGCATCCGGTTCCGATATCGAGGACGTGCATCCTGGGAAGGCGAAGATAACAAACGGATGTACACCGGTGGATATGGAGTTCACTTGCCAGGTGGGACATGCATGCAAGGGCTTGGTGAGGAAAGATGCTAACGAACTGGTAAAGAAGATCATTCCTAAGTACATCGATCAGATACCAAATCCTCCAAAGGGCGAGACACTGGAAGAGTGTTATGATCTCGACTACTTCAAGGCCAGGCCTCACTTCGAGAAGCTGTACACCGAATTCGTGAAGGAGGTTAAAAATGAGTTCGGGATTGAGCTATACAAGTATTAAAATCTCCGTTAGTACATGAGGCCCAGGTGTGTATCTGTAAAAAATAAAAGAAGGTACAATGAAAGGAAGAGTGATATAAGCGTAAAAAAAAAGTCACATAGAAAGGATAAACGAAACTTGTGAAAGCAGTGAGATGTGGTGGGACTCGTCTCCACTGCTGCAACTCTTGCCTTTACAATGCCCCAGTTTATTGCGGTTGCACATGCTGTGCGGGAAGGTCTGGAAATCGCCAAGCGTGAAGGGGTAGACCTTTCTATGTGGAGGTCGGTCATCACCAGCATGACCGCAAGATAAGAGGAGCTGGGAGACCTCGAGAAAGAGGCACAGGAAAAGGATATTGAACTGACCGAAGCAGAAATCAGGTGGTCGTCCATCGCAATTCTGAAGAAGGGCATCAACTTTCTCATTGATGGGAACTTTCCGAGTAAGATGCTGGTTGCCTCCATGAGGTCTGGACCCACAGTCGCCGATAAGAAGAGACTTTGGCACTTCGAGAAGGTCGCGCGAGCCGATCTAGTGTTTACATGCCCTGGCAAGTTCATAAAGGTGATGGACGATGTTGGATACGATATTGAATTCGACAAAGATGCCTGGAAAAAGCCAGTTCCCGATGAGGTTATCGAAAAGCTCAACAGGCTCCAGTATTTCCGGGAAGCTTATGATCCATACGGATTCGAGCCGCCTCAGTTCAACACCCATCCCGACACGGTGGCAACAGCCGAATAGTTCAGCAAAGCAACTAACGAGATGGAGAACTTCGCGGAAGAGGCGTTAAAAAAAGCGGACATTAAGTTGAAGGTGAAGTTCATGACATAAACGGATATAAAGCCCATTATGCCCTCTTTGAAATATATACTCACTTAGGGTTTAATTGGGCATTTACTTGATAGGAAAGCATCACAAAAAAGAGGGTTTCCATTTTTAAGCTATGATTGTATCTTATATAAACATAAAGAAGCATTATATTTTCATTTTCTCTATTGAACCATGGTAAAAATAATCAAAGAATATGGATCGATACCCAAGTACCTCCAGTTGAGCGATTGGTTGAAGAGTATGATCGAAAAGGGGAGATACGGGGTTGGTGAACGCATCCCCTCCGAAATTGAATTGTCGCACATGTCGGGGCTGAACCGCAATACAGTCAGACAGGCGATACTGCAACTGGTAAATGAGGGATTGCTCGTCAAGAAGAATGGAGTTGGGACCTTCGTCACCTCCAAGAAGGAGGACAAGGTCGAATACTCCCTGAAAAACATCACCAGTCTTACAAGTGAGTTTTCAAAGCTCGGATATAAGGTGGAGACCGATATGATCTCCAAAAAAGTGTTGACACCTTCAGATGATATTGCCAATAGGCTAATGCTAGGCGGAGACAGGAGAGCGATTCAGATCGAGAGGGTCCGCTACGGAAACAACATTCCACTGGTGATCGAGAGAAGCTATTTGCCTTACAGAGAGTATAAGCGCATCCTGCATCTAGAGATACCCGATTCACTATACCGGATCCTCATCAATGAGTTCGGAGCGACACTGGAGAGGTCGATACAGACCTTGAGAGCAATAGAGCTGTCCGACAAGGACGCCAGGCTACTGGATGTGGAGGCTGGGTTTCCTGCAATGTTTCAGGAATCTATCATATATGATAAGAACGGCTTAGCTGTGGAGCTTCTCCATTCCTACTATCGCGGCGACAAGTTCCTATTCAGTGTAGAGTCTGGAAAGTTTAGTCCAACCAACGTTGAGTGATCAAAATGTGGTAACGAAAGCATCTTGAGTTTTATTTTTCCCATTCCTGAATAAATTATCATCCATCGGTCACTTCCATAGTCTATCTATATCATATAAAAACTTTTACACTCTTTAATAGAATACGATTGAGACTGAGATACTTCTCCAGGTTTGTGCCCGTACTCTTCTTTTTCCTTTTTTTTTTGCAAGAATCAATAAATTTACTCTAAGTCATGAAACCTCTTTTCTCCCAATTCCTGACACCTGCTTTTCAAAGAATCTTCATCCATGGTTAGGAGCTTGCCATGCTCTACAGTGATATTTCCATCTATGATTACAGTTTCGACATCTGAAGCCCGGGCACAACTCGTAATTATCTGTACTATATTCGAACTCTTGCCATGATAGGCAGGAAGCAGATGGGGCTTGAATAAGTCGATAAGTACAATATGGGCTCGTTTTCCTTTTTCAATAGATCCTGACTCCTTTTCAAGGCCAAATACCTTTGCTCCTCCCATTGTTGCTGAATAGAGGCAGGAGTAAGCATCGATAGATGAAGCTCCATAAGAAACTCTCTGTAGGAGCATAAGATTTTTCATCTCTGAAAACATATCTGCTGAGTCATTCCAGAGCGCTCCATCTGTTCCAATTCCAAATGGAATACTCTGTTTAATAAACTTGTAGACAGGCGCTATTCCATCAGATATCTTCATCTCTGTCGTAGGACAGTTAACTATCCGTACACCTGCATCTTTTATCATCGCCAATTCTTCATCATCGATATAGATTCCATGAGAGCCTATGACTCTGCTGTTCAAGAACTTTATATCGCTTAAATATCTTACTGGTGTTCTACCAAACCTCTCTTCTGTGATTTTAACTCTCCACGGTGTTTCTGCGAGATGCATCTGAATAAAGGTGTCGAGTTCCTGTGCCCACTTAGCGAGCATTCTGAGGAGTTTTTCCCCCAAACCTTCCTCTGCTGGAGCTTCAACTATAGGTATATAGCCATTGTCCTTCAGAGTTTGTACTTTTTCAAAGTAATGGTTCTTCTCTATCATTTCTCCGGTTAAAAAATTTTTTCTGTAGTCAAGGACTAAAGCAGCTTTTATACCAGCCTCTTTCAGTGGTGTTAATAAATCATCTCCGTAATGCCAGAATGGAACATCACAGATAAAGACAGTTCCGCCCTTTAAAGCCTCGCTGTATTGCAGGAGACGTCCGTAGTATCTTGCCTCTTCATCAAGCTCATCTGTAAACCATTTCTTTCTGCTAATATAAGAGTCGCAGTCCTGTTCGTAGAGAGTAAGCCCATCTCCGAGCCCCCGGGCAAGAGTGATGTCTGAATGAATATGTCCGTTAATGAGTCCCGGGATAGCCACTTTATTTTTTCCGTTGATGATATAATCACCAGGTTTTCTTTTTATTCCTTTCTTTGCCAGTAATTCGATCTTTCCATTTTCAATAAGTATCGAAAAGTTGCCTATCTCACGCTTTTTATTCATGGTTATAGTAAGTATATCTTCAATGATTATTCTCATAAAACTATCCTTACTATTTGATGTATTATCAATCGATAATATAGTAAAATAAGTATATAGCGAACATTGATAATTTGAATATGTTTTGTATGAAGTGTTAAGGACTGGCTGGCTTTGGTAAAGATTAAATGGATCGGAATAAAACATTATAGGGATAAAGGAAATTTATGAAGCTAAGAGATATTATTAAAAATTGTGACCTCTGTTTCTATACCGGAAACAAAAATCCAGAAATTTCGATGGTAAGTTCGGATTCAAGAAATGTAAGAAATGGGGCGCTATTTATTGCAGTAGAAGGGTATAGTGAAAGTGGATTAAGGTATATTGATGATGCAGTAAGAAGGGGTGCAAAAGCAGTTATTGTTGAAGATAGGTTCAGAGATCGGGTAAAAATTAAGGAAGATATTCCTCTCTGTTTTACCCCCAATGCACGAAAATGTATTCTTTTAATTTCGAGGGCCTTCTTTCGAAATCCTTCAAAGGATTTTACTCTTATTGGAGTTACAGGAACAAATGGAAAGACTACTGTAACATATTTGATTGAATGTATTTTAAGAGAGAATGGGGGGAATCCTGGTATTATTGGAACAATATCATACAGGTTTAATAATATTGTAAAGAAGGCAAGCAACACAACTCCCGATCCAGTTGTCATCCAGTCTCTATTTGGAGAAATGAAGAGAGGAGGGGTTAGCCATGTGATAGTTGAGGTCTCTTCTCATGCGCTGATTATGGATAGGGTTTTACCACAGGATTTTAACATTGGCGTCTTTACAAACCTCAGCCAGGACCACCTTGATTTTCATGGTACAATGGAAGAGTATTTTAAGGCAAAGGCTATACTTTTTAAGGGATTAACAGAAGATTCAAGTGCTGTCATAAACAGTGATGATGAATATGGTAGAAAGCTGATACCAATTATAAGAGGGAGGGTGGTAACCTATGGTATGAGTACGCCATCGAACTATTTTGGTTCAACAAGTTCTTTAACAATTAATGGAACAACCTTCACAGTAAATGGTACTACATTCAAGACTCATCTTATAGGTATACACAATCTCTATAATATACTCTCTGCATATTCAGTGGCTAACCTACTTGGTATAGATGATCGAACGATAGCCCGTGCCCTGAGTAAAATAAAAGGCATTCCAGGTAGGTTTGAGAGGGCCGTTTACGGGAAAGATTACCATCTGTTTGTTGATTATGCTCATACTCCTGATGCCCTCAGTCATCTACTCGATGCTGCAAACTCGCTAAAAAAAGGTCGCATAATCACAGTTTTTGGCTGTGGTGGGGATAGGGATAGGGGCAAGAGACCTATAATGGGAAGGGTAGTTGAAGAAAAGTCCGATATTGCTATAGTGACATCAGATAACCCGCGGACAGAAGATCCCGATTTAATTATTGAGGATATAAAAAAGGGACTCACGCGGGATAATCATATTATCATTCCTGATAGAAGAATGGCAATTTTCAAAGCCCTTGAGCTCGTTCAAAAGGATGATATAGTATTGATTGCAGGGAAGGGGCATGAAGATTATCAGATTTTAAAGGATAGAACGATACATTTTGATGACCGCGAAGTTGCTCTTGAAGCGGTTAAGAGCTTAGGGAAATAGGAGCACGAATTTCGAGTATTAGAAAAATAGATAAATAGAAAAAATATTGCAGTGCCGGACAACCTTCAGTTGTGGACAACCTTCGGTTGTAGACAACCTTTGGTTGTAATGGACTTCGTACAGTATGCCAACGAAAAATGTAACATACGACTAAAATATTATGATCAATTTTGAAAAATTTAAAACTCGAAGTCTGCAATGAAGGATTTACCTGTTTCTTGACATAAAAAAATCTTTTACTGCCTTTACGCATCTTTCATTCTCTTCTTTTGTACCAATGGTTATTCTAAACAGACCTCTTCTCCCCTTAAATGGATTCATTTTCCTGAGTAAAATTCCATGCCTTTCCATGATAGTATCTACAATTTCCTCTGATATTGCCCCTGTTTTTGATGCATCTATAAGTATATAGTTACCGTTTGTATGATAGACAGTAAGGCCATCAATTTTAGAGATTTCGCTCTCAAGGTAATCTCTTCCCTCATTGGTGAGACGGATCTTTTCTTTCAATCCTTCCTGATCGTTTAGGGCAGCATAGGCACCTAAAGCGCTTATAACGTTTATATTCCAGGACATAATTGTTCTTGATACAATTTCTATTGTTTCAGGATGTCCGAGTGCAAAACCGAACCTCATACCAGCCAATCCGTAGGCCTTGGAGAGGGTTCGGGATATGATCATATTTGGATAATTCTTCATTACAGCTATTTTTGAGTTTTCAAGGCCTGAATATTCAATATATGCCTCATCGCAGACAACGATAATATCCCTTTTTGAAAGCCTAACATAAACGCTGTCGTCAATAAGGTTTCCCGTTGGGTTATTGGGATTTGCCAGAATTACGATCTTGGTTTTAGGAGAGATTGCCCTTTCTATTTCATCGATATCATACTCCCAATTATCCTTGGAAAGAATAGATACTGTTTTTGCACCGAGAATATTTGCTCTTTGGATATAGATGCCGTAACAGGGAATAGACTGAATCAGTTCGTTGCCAGGTTCAAGAAAGGTTTTAAATATCATATCCAGCACTTCTGTGGATCCGTTTCCCAATAAGATCCATTCATGCCCAAGGCCAAAGTTTATTTCGCCAATTCTCTCTTTAATTCTTTTAAGAGTATCCGGGTATCTGTTTGCCATTTTAGATCCTTCGAACAGAGCATCTAAAACAGCTTTCTGGACAGAGAAAGGGCCTTCATTGGACATCATTCTGATGAGATTTCTATCTTCCCATGCTCTTTCGATGTGCTCGGAAAAGTAGGGCTTCAGGCCATCAAGCCATGGAACCATTAACTTTTTTACATCGGCCATATGTTTTCCTCTTAAAAATTATTAATTATATCTTATTACGTTACTTTCATACCTTTTTTTCTAAAGATTAAAATGAATATAACATGTACTGCAATAACTATAGTAAAGACAATTGTCGACATTGCACATGCGCTTTCTAAAAACCCATCATCGATCAAATGGATGATTGTTATTGATGCGAGCTTGATCTTTGGAGAGACAAGAAAGATTACGGCGCTTATAGTTACCATGCTTCTTTCGAAGAAGAAGAGTAGATTATTCCAGAAACTCACTCTACTCAGAGGAAATATGATTCCAAAAAAGGATTTTGGAAGATCGGCTCCAAGGGATGTAGATGCTTCATCTATTGATACATCAATATTTTTCATGTTAGTCATTGTTGAAAGCATCCCCAGAGTAAAGTTATGTACAATAACATTGAGAATAATAATAGAGGCCCTGTAGTAGAGCCAGTTTACCTTTACGAAGGCTAAAACGTACCCGAGCCCGAGAACAAGACCGGGAATGGCTGCTGGAAGTACAGTAATAAGGTATAGAATCTGGTTTCCTCTTGGTTTTCTCTTTTCTACAATATATCCTGCTATTAGAGTAAGCCAGGCGCCAAAAAAAGCTACGATAACAGATATCCATAGGCTTGTCCAGACTACAGAGATTGATCTTCCCCTGTGTGAAAAATTGTAGTGGCGTGGACTGAATGTTGTAAGCCATTTGAGTATCTGCTTTGTCTGGCCAGCCCGGCCTCCCCATACATCAACGATTGATGTCCAGAAAATTGCCCAGAAGAGAATTATAATTGAAGCTGATATCAGTACTGATGCTGTTGAAAAGATAGTTTTTTTCGACCTGCTGGATGGTCTTAAGAATGGCCGTGCAGCACCACTTATAAGTGAATAGTTTCTCTTCGTAAAATAGTTGTTAAGAACGAATGCTAGTACAGCAGGGATGAGAAGTATTACACTTATTGTTGCGCCAAGATCAAACCTCTGCATTGCCTCAACCTGCATATATATTTCCGTAGCAAGAACGTTGTAATCGCCACCAATAACGATAGGGTTTCCAAAATCAGTAATTGTAAGGTTGAATGCAAGGGCTGCAGCAGAGAATATACCAAATCTGGCTGAGGGCACTGTTATCTTAATAAAAACTTTTAGAGGGCCTGCTCCCAGAGATTCTGCTGCTTCATTTAAACGGGTATCAACTGCTGAGAGTGTTGTTATTAAGATAATAAGGGCATAAGGAAAGCAGTAGAATATTTCAGATATGATTATTCCAGTTGGCCCATAGATATTCCATTTTCCACCGACCAAATTTGTTACAAGTCCATTTCTTCCGAAAAGTGCGATAAGGGCAAGAGCCTGAACAACAGATGGCGCCATAAGAGGAAGTGATGAAACAGCTTTATAGAACGACTTTCCCTTTATTGTTGTTCTTGTCAAAGCATATGCAACCAGGAAAGCCATTACTGTGGTAACAGCAGTTGTAATGATTGAGACATAAAAGCTATTATAGAGAGATCTTCTAATTCTAGCTTTCCCGAAATATTCAATATAATTCTGGAAAGTTAAGTTACCCCCGCCAGTTCCAAATATAGTTTCTACAGTAAAGAAGCTCGTTTTTAGTATCTGAATTAAAGGTAAGATTAGAAACATTAGAAAGAAAATGCCGAATATTGATACTATAATATAGGCAAGTGCCTGATCTGGAATGAAAGTCTTTATTGGTTGTATCTTTATTTTCTGATTCTCGTTCATTTAGGCCCTCTTAGCTCTGAAACACCAAAAAATCTTCCGGAGAGAAGTACAGGGTAACCTTGTCTCGCATTTTCAGAAAGCTTTTCTCAAAATCTTTCTCAGTAATGTCAACTATAATGCGTTTACCAGATACATTTATGAGAGATCTTACAATGACACCGAGAAATGTAACAACCTCAATTTTTCCTTCTTTGATATTTGTCTTTTCATAGCTCTTGGGTAGGTCTTTTATGTCTTTAAACAGGCGAACCTTTTCAGGTCTTATAGAAAGCGTAACTTTTTCCTCTGTTGATTGAATAGTGTTTAACATATTCTGTGAAACTACGAAGTTAAGTGTAGTATCCTTACTTATTATGGAATTGCCACTTAGTTCTCCATCAAAAAAGTTTGATGTTCCCACAAAATCTGCCACAAACTGTGTTTGGGGGTTTTTATAAATTTCTATAGGTTTATTAACCTGTTCAATATATCCTTGATTCATCACAATGACCCTATCAGATATAGAGAGGGCCTCTTCCTGATCGTGTGTTACATAGATCATGGTGATCCCAAGTTCGACCTGAACCTTCTTAATCTCAGCCCTCAGATTTACTCTGATCTTTGCATCGAGTGCGGAAAGAGGTTCGTCTAGGAGCAAAATCTCCGGGTATGTAGCAAGAGATCTTATAAGAGCTACCCTCTGCTGCTGTCCGCCGGAGAGTTCGGGGGGATGCTTGTACTTCTGATCAGCCAATCCCACAAGATCAAGGAGCTCATCAACCCTAGTGTTGATCTGACTTTTCGGAACCTTTCTCATTTTAAGGCCAAATCCAACGTTTTCAGCGACACTCATGTGTGGGAAAAGTGCATATGATTGAAAAACAATGCCGAAGTTTCTCTTCTGAGGGATGACATCATTAATAACCTTTCCATCGTACCTCACTATACCTTTTGTTGGGGTTTCGAAGCCAGCAATCATTCGTAGTGTGGTGGTTTTTCCGCATCCTGAAGGACCTAAAAAACACACAAACTCACCCTCTTTAACCTCAAGGTTCATATCCCGTACAGCAACAATCTGATCGAACTTTTTGGTGATGTTTTCGAGTAAAAGGTCCTTACCCATAGGAATCCTCCCTGTTTTTATTAAAATAAAGAACTCTTATAATGGCCATATCAGAAGAAGAAATACTTTAAGAATAAGGAACAGTTTCTTACTCTCCCCTAATGTTGACAAGCCACATTCTTAATAATATCGCTTTCGCTCAAATTGTGGCCTACAGACCCAATAAAATATTTTCTTGCCATTTTGGCAAGAAAATCAGAATTAAGGTACTAAAGAGTAAAAAAGGGATAGATTTGTATTAAGATAATTTTATGTTTACCTTTCCCCAAGCTCTTTCAGGAAAGAGTGTAGGTGTTCAAATAAAACGCAATACACGAATAATTAGTTCTTGGTGAATAATTCACTTGCACACATTTTTGAAAACGTGCATGAGCTTTAATATATTGATAGATAATAACCTAGAGAACTAATTATTGAGCCGAATATGGCGCTTTGTTATAGAAATGAAATTATTCACCGGTGACTAATTTTAAAAATAAAGCACAGGCAGGAACCTGTGCTTTATTTTAACTATTATTATCTCAGGAACTTATCCTGCCAGGTAATGAGAATGTCTCCTCGGTTTGCTGCCTGCCAATCGAAATCCATTGGAATGAGTTTTATATCCTCAAGTCTTGGAAGATCTGGTCTTGCAGGTTGAATTCCGGGTTTTGTAACACCAACTTTCCATTTTGCATAGAGGTTCATGGCCTCATCTGAAATTGCCCAGTCGAGGAACTTCTTTGCATTATTTGGATGCTTGGCCCCCTTCATAAGGGCATTTGCCTCAAGTTCATATGCACTCCCCTCAGCTGGAAGAACCATTTCAACTGGCTTCCCATCTCTTTTTAAATTTGCTATTACAAAAGCAAACGATGCCCCGATTACATATTCGCCAGCTGCAGCGTATTTTGCAGGCCTTGAACCACTCTTGATGTACTGTCCCATGGTTTTGTCAAGTTCTTCAAGGAACTTCCAACCTTCATTTTCTGCGACTGCCTTGGTTTTATAACCAGGGTCCATTGTTTCAAGAATTCCTGCAACCTGGAGGAATCCGGTACCTGAACTTGCAGGGTTCGGCATAATCAGATGACCTGTGTATACAGGATCTGTAAGATCTTTCCAGGAAGTGGGCATTGGTAGTTCGTACTCTTTCAGCTTTTCTGTATTAACGCAGAATGCTGCAAGATATAGGTCAATGGCATACCAGTTGTCATCTGGATCCTTGAACTCAGCCGGAATCATATCACCGTCTTTTGGTTTATACGGTTCAAAGAAACCTCTCTGAGTAAAATCCATTAAGTAGGTTACAGCCCATCCATATACTACATCAGCCTGTGGATTTTCCCTTTCTGCAAGAAGTTTTGCTCCAACAATACCGGTTGAAAATCTTGTCCAGTCTATCTTCAGACCAGTTGCAACCTCAGCTGCTGCAATATACTCCTCAGTTTCATCAGTTTCAAGTGATGTGTAAAGAACAAGTTCATCTCCTTCATCCACTGCCTCTGCTGCTTTTTCTCCTCCAGCAAAGAGAAGTACAGGAACAAAAAGTGAGATTGCTACTAAAATAACGATTAATCTCTTCATATTCCTCTCCTTTTGAAAAATTTTAGATTGACAGATGTTCATGCCTTTAAATGAAAATATACTCTTTATAGACTAAAAATCTCCCTTCCATCACCTCCTCCCTGGTATGCAAATACAATTTATAAAAAGCTAAATAGAACATGAGGATATTCTGCAATCAATCCTCATGAAAGTGCCAGCCGTAGATAAAATATTCGACTGTATTAAAAGCGTATTTTCATAAGCCTCTCGGTGCCTCAAAGCAGCAAACACGGCTTGTATGGATAAGCCATATTCTCGATTATAAAGGCAAGAAAATAGGTATTAATTTACGATTTTACCCTGTTACTGAAAATCATTCAAGAAGTTTTTTAATGGCATGTGGCGCAGTCTCCCCCAGAACAGGAGCTGCATCCAGAACTCGAATTGTTATTAGTACTGGGGTCGCCCCTGTAGGCGAATGTACTAAAGAGCTTTGAGATCTGATCGCTTTTACAGCCAGGGCAAGCAACAACTTGTTCACCGGATCTCACGAGGAGTTCGAAGGTATTTCCACATTCTTTACAGATATATTCAAATATTGGCATACTACCAACTCCATAAATACGTTATGTGATTTAATCTGATAAATAAATTTCTTTTTTAATACAGATAATACTAAACTAAGAATATTAAGTATAAAAAGCAACAGCATTTCCGTTATATAGGTTAAAAAACATTATTTGACATTAAGGGTTATATAAAATATTATAGCAATAGGGAGTGTATCTTTTCCATGTATTACAGAGATAAATTAAGACAGAAGAAGAGTAGAACAAGGCGCTCGTTCGATACAATAGTTAAAGCGGTTGCAACGGGTGTATTTATTGTGAGTCTTCTTTTGAACCTGATATTTCTGGTCACTATTGTTATTATGGCTGCTGTTCTTGGGGTATCAAAGGATAAGGCTCGAGGATTTGAGGGTTATGAAAAGGTGTATATAGAAGGTGGTTCTTTGAGCCCTAGAGAAGGAAAGGGTAATGAGATTGCAGTTATACGTGTTAACGGCTTAATTACAGAGTATGATACAAGAGAGGGTTTTTTTGAATATAGTGAGAATCCTGTCAGTGCTGTAACAAACCGGTTGAACATTATCAAGAATGATAGAAACATAAAAGGGATTTTACTTGAGATTGATAGTCCAGGTGGCACGATTACGGCAAGTGATATTTTATACCACAAGATATTGTCTTTTAAAGAGGATACAGGTATTCCCATTGTAGCCCTTATGAAGCAAGTTGCAGCATCGGGTGGTTATTATATTGCATCTGCTTCAGAACACATTATTGCGTATCCTACTGCAATTGTAGGAAGTATAGGCGTAATCATGGCCAATTTTAATTTTAAAGGTTTAATGGATAGATACGGGGTAAAATATATTATAGTCAAGAGTGGCGAGCATAAAGGATTTTTGTCTCCCTTTGGAGATGTTAATGAGGAGGAGATTTTCTGGTTGCAGGGTATTGTTGATCAGATGCTCGATCAGTTTGTTGATGCAGTTGATCAAGGAAGGAAGAATTTAACACGTGAGGAAGTTGAAGAGCTTGCAGATGGAAATATATATATTGCAAAAGATGCCTTAGAGAAAGGCTTAATTGATGAGATAGGGTATTTTGAGGATGCAGTACGTGTTCTTGCCCAGAGAGCTGGTATAAGGGCCCCGTATGTTGTTGAATACAGGAGATCAAGAGGTTTAAAAGATATTATTGGGAAAGTATCTCTTAATTTTATTCCAGCCTCCCTTATTAAAGATCGGTTCATAGATCAAAGCGGCTTTGATCACTATGGCTTATACTACCTGTGGGATGATATACTAAAGGTAAGGTAGCAGTAGCCTTTTTATAATTTGTACTTTTGAAAATGATCTATTAAGCTTATTGAACTCTAATGCGGACAAGCCGCATTCTCATTATTCGCTTTCGCTCAAATTGAGGCCTGCGGCCTCAATGAAAAATTTTCTTGCCTAAAAGGCAAGAAAATCTGAATTAAGGTACTAATTTGATATATCTCTTACCAGAATACAATGTTTTCATTTACAACTGAGCCTGAACTGTGGTATAGTATGTAATAAAAAATAGATATATCCTGTTGAAAGAATAAGTAGTATTAATAATTACCTCTGCTTGAGGCTATAGTTACATGAAGAATGTCTAATGATATGGAGATAATTTAATGAAGAGAGTTTCATATGTCCTAATTTTTATCTTTATTTTTTGTTCAGGGTTTAACATTTTTGCTACTCAGATTCCAGGTTCGCAGTATTTCTATCTTGGAAATGGAATAACATTTTTCCCTCTCGGTGCTAGTGGGGTTTCATACTTCATGACCATGGATTCAAATCTCTACAATCCTGCTGCTCTTGCAGATACAAAGAGGATAACCGCTGACCTATCCATTGGTGGTTTGGCGGGCAGTAATTTCCTGTTGAATGCCCGTGGGAGTTTCCCTACGAATTATGGTGTTATCTCGGCAAATTATTTAATGCTTACTTCGCCTATGGGAAATACTGCCGGGAATGTTTTTGCGGTCAAGGGAACCTTTTCTAAAGCTATAAGTGAAGAGTGGCTCTTTGGTGCTGGTGTCAACCTCGGTTTTGCACAGGGGCCTGAAAATGATTTTCTTGCATCACTTGACGTTGGCACAATCTACAAAAAAGATATAGGAGGTACTGGGCTTGGGTTCTTTGATCATTCAATTGGAGGGGCTTTGAAAAATATCGGTAAGAATATCTCATATACTGGTTATGACAGCTTTCCTCCCTTTGCCATTGATTTAGGGGGGAATATTGAGTTTTTAAGGGTAGGGATATATAAAGCGAGGATTGGATCGCATATTGAAGTTCCTATCAATCCCATTAATCTATTTTTTGGCCTTGGTCTGGAGAATATCTTTTTTGATATGGTAAATGTAAAGCTTGGCTTAAACGTCGGTATGGAAGAGATAGACCCGCTTTCAGTTGGTGTTGATGTTAATTTCACTCTTACAGATACAGACGTGCAGCTTTCTTATTCTCTCCTCCCGATAAACTTTAACGGAACAAAGCAGTATACTCATAATGCAGGTGTAAGTGTTGCTTTTGGAGCCTATGATACAAGACCCCCGGAGGCATCAGTGGCTGTACAGGAGGCCTACTTCTCACCAAACCATGATGGAGTTAAGGATAAGGAGATATTTAGTCTTGATATTAAAGATAACACAATGGTATTTGGATGGACACTGGATATATCCGATGAACTCGGTAAACCTGTAAAGTCATTTGTGGCAGAGGATGTAAGAAAAATCCGCTATATGACTGTTGAGAAGTATCTCAAAAGGATATTTGCAAAAAAAGAGGAGGTGAAAATACCAAAGGCTGTTGAATGGGACGGCGAAGATTCCAAAGGTGTTCTGGTTAAGGATGGAGTATATTTCTATAACCTGAGCGCATGGGATGAAAACAATAACAAAACAGTGACCGATCAGGGAAAAATTATCGTTGATACTGTTATTCCTCTGGTAGAGGCAAAAAGTGATCTGCTTCTCTTTTCACCAAACGATGATGGAGTGAAGGATGCCTTAAACTTCAATATCAAAAGTGCAAACATAGATGCTCAGGATAAGGTTGTCTTTAGTATTGCTGATAGGAATGACAATGTTGTATTTAAGAAGGAATTTGAAGGCTCCAGTCCTTCACAGTGGGTGTGGGATGGCAGGGATCTTAACGGTGCTCTGGTACAGGAGGGATTGTATAGTTTTTCTATTATTGCTTTCGATAATGCTGGAAACAGATCTGCTTCAAAGGTAGAAGATATTATTGTAAAGACCGAATATGAAAAGGTATCTGTTTCTCCTTCCTTAAGAGCATTTTCACCAAATGGCGATGGCTATCTTGATATAAACGCTTTAAAGCTCTTTTCAAGCAGTAAAGAGGGTCTTTTGAACTGGAAGCTTCATATTTTAGATGAGAGTGAGAATGTAGTAAGGGAGTATTCAGGTGAAAAGGATTTTCAAGATATAATAGTTTTTGATGGAAAGGATGATAAAGGAAAGCTACTGGATGATGGGCTCTACATTGCAAGATTTCAGCTCTTTTTTGATAGCGGTAATCATCCAGAATCCTATTTTAAGTTTATCAAGATCGATAATACATCCCCAAAAATTGAGGTCAGTTCAAATATTAGTGCCTTTTCTCCCAATGGTGATGGTGTTAAGGATACAATAAGCTTTATACACAAAATCGAATCAGATACAGGAGATCTGTTCGAAGCAAAAATTGTTAATGCATCGGGAGCGGTGTTCAAAAGCTTTAACTATGAACAAAACCCACCAGGGGTTGTAGTTTGGGATGGCATGGGTGATGACAATACCCAGCCTGTTGAAGGAGTTTATACTTATATCATTACTGGAAAAGACAATGTAGCAAACTCTACTACCAAGAGTATAGGCCCCGTAAAACTAGCAACAGGCTTTGAAGAGATATCTATAGAGCCAGACCTTTATTCATTTTCACCTGATGCTAACGGTATTAAAGATACTGTCACTTTTAAAATTAATGCCACAAGCAGACAGGGAATAACTGAATGGAAGATGAATATATTAGATAGGGAAAATAACTTAATTAAGTCCTTCAATGATAGAAAACAGGGACTTGCTTTACCCATGGAAATATTATGGGATGGAATGAGTGAGGTTGGTTCTGTAGTTGAGAATGGTATATATTCTACTGTGCTCAGTGTTCAATATGATACTGGGGACAACCCTATTTCAAAACCGAAAGATATTAAGTTAGATACTGAATCACCTGCTATCGAAGTATATGCCCCTGATCTGTATGTCTCGCCTAACAATGACGGCTCAAAGGAGACCATCACCATATACCAGAGAATACAGGGAGAAGCGGATGACACCTATAGTGCAGGTATACGGAGTCATACAGGAAATATCGTTAAGAAGTTTGAATGGCAGGGTACTCCACCTTCTGAAATTGTATGGGATGGAAGAGATGAAAAGGGTAATCCGCTTTCAGAGGGATTTTACACCTATACAATTACCGGGCAGGATTCAGCAGGAAACAGTTCAGAGAATAAAATTTCTGATATTATTCTAATAACCTCTTATGAAGAGGTAAGTGTTGCTGCTAACCAGAAAGGTATATCTCCAAATGGAGATGGCTTTCTTGATAGAGTTGAGTTTATTCCGAGCATCTCATCTAATAAGGATTTAATGGAATGGCATCTGGATCTGTTTAATAGTCAGGGAAAGGAAGTGAGGGTTATAAAGGGATCAGGAACTCCAAAATCCACCATTTTATGGGATGGGAAGGATGAAAACAAAGAGGTTGTTCCTGATGGAATATATACATATGCTTTAAATCTTTTATATAAGAGCGGTAACCATCCAACAAGTGAATATGGTGCCATCACTATCGATACTACACCTCCCGATTATCTCTTTGTTGTTTCTCCTGCGCTCTTTTCCCCTGATGATGATGGAGAATCAGATACCCTTTACATAAATGTAGAGCTTGATGACAAAAATGATGTTTCGGACTGGGAGATCGCAGTTTTAAGAAAGTGGGATGGAAAGGTTGATAGGGCAACACCATTTAAGAAGTTCAGTGGCAGAGGAAGATATAAGGATACAATAAGGTGGGATGGCTATTCTGACCCCATACAGATGCCTACATCTTT
Organism: uncultured Spirochaetota bacterium; assembly: GCA_964424795.1. Lineage (GTDB taxonomy): Bacteria > Spirochaetota > B62-G9 > B62-G9 > DRHN01 > CAYRKG01. The sequence goes on along the minus strand of CAYRKG010000003.1, from coordinate 94,862 downwards.
TATACCAGCGGACATCTATACCTATAAGAGGGTGGGTAAGAGATGGGTAATGTTAGTCGACTCGGCGTCCAGCTACCTTGTCGAGCTTAAGGCTTACGATACTTATAGAAACATGATTTATGTCAGAAGGAGCTTTGACACAGATATCCTTGTGATAAAAACGCCGTACGGTTTAAAGATAATGATAAGCAGTATCCAGTTTGAGTTTGACAAAGCGGATCTTATGCCCCAGAGCTTCAGTATACTTGAAAGGCTTACTCAGATTCTTGAGAAGTTTCCAAAATATAAAGTAAACATAGTCGGGCATACAGACTGGATAGGTACAGATGAGTATAACCAGGATCTCTCAGAGAGGAGAGCATATTCTGTTTACAAATATCTTTTTGAGCATGATGTTGATAAGGATCGGTTAACAACTGAGGGAAGGGGAGAAACTCAGCCTATTGACGATAACAATACAGAATTGGGAAGAGCAAGAAACAGAAGGGTTGAGTTCTACCTGACGAAGTGATTGGTATATCGCATTATTTTTAAAAGTAGATACAAATTAGTTTTGGTGAATAATTCAAATGCTTAATAATAATTCCTGTTTAAGATATAAATATTTGTAAGAAATAGGTTGAAGTACTAATTCTTGAGTTGGCGCTTCTTCCTGCGAAGCAGGCATTTAATCACCAACGATTAAAAGTTTTTTTATCTGCATTTAAAAGTGCTTTGTTAACAAACCTGCCGGGTAATCACTTTGTATAGCATATAATCCATAATCTATTCAATCCATTAAATTTATAGGACTATTTTGATACCTGTCATGAGCCTTGTTATTGACAATTAGTATTCGCATATATATATTTCCATGCATCTTTTTTTAGGAAGTTATATGAAAACAGTAAAAATCGGGATTATTGGATTGGGTACAGTTGGGAGTGGTGTTTATGAGTTGTTAAAAAGAAACAAAAACCTCATAAGGAATAAATCTGGTATTGATATAGAGATTAAAAGAATCACTGATAAAGACATGAAGAGGAAGGAGGCTCTGGATATTCCAGGTGAAATATTTACACAATCGGTCCATGATATTATTGAGAGTCCTGATATCGATATAGTGGTAGAGCTTATAGGCGGTACTACCGATTCAATGGAAATAATATTAAAGGCGGTTAAGAATAGAAAACATATTGTAACAGCCAATAAGGCTCTTCTAGCTGAGCATGGAGGGGAAATTCTTGAGAGTGTTTTAGAAAATCAGGTTGAGCTTGGCTTTGAGGCTTCAGTTGGAGGCGGTATACCAATTATAAAGACTATCACAGAAGCTCTTGTGGGAAATAAAATAGAGAAGATTATCGGGATAGTAAACGGAACAACTAATTATATTCTCACCAAGATGACAAGGGAAGGACTTGATTTTCAGCAGGCCTTAAGAGTTGCGCAGGAACTTGGTTTTGCAGAGGCTGATCCTTACATCGATATATCTGGAGGAGATGCGCTGCACAAGATTACCATTCTTTCTTCTCTCGCTTTTAATACGATTATTGATATGTCCAGGATATATGTTGAAGGGATAGATGGAATAGATATAAAGGATATTCAATATGCTGGAGAGTTCGGTTTTGTAACGAAGCTTTTAGCAATTGCTGAAACTCTGCAGGATGGTGTTCTTGTTAAGGTTTATCCTTCCCTTGTGAGCAAGGATAACCCTCTTGCAGCGGTATCCTGGGAAGATAATGCAATAATGGTATATTCAGACTTTTTGGGGGAGTCGATGTATTATGGAAAAGGTGCGGGATCGAAGCCAACTGCAAGTGCCGTGGTTGCCGATATTACCGATATTGCATTGCGAATTCTAAGAGCTGGTGAATACAATAAAAACAGATATGCCTCTTTTCAAAATCTTATACAGATTGATTTCAGCATGAATAAAACACGCTACTATCTTCGATTCAATGCTCTTGATAGACCGGGAATACTTTCAAAGATTTCAGGGGTTCTGGGAAAGAATAATATCAGCATTGCATCGGTCATTCAAAAGGAGATAGAAGAGGAGTTCGAACATGTGCCTCTTGTGATGATGACCCACGATGCACTTGAAGCTGATGTTAGAAGAGCAATTAGTGAAATCGATACCTTCTCAGAGGTTGAAGGAAAAAGTAAGATTATAAGAGTTTTTGAATAATCTATTGACATGTAAAAAAAAATGTGATAGCATTTTTTTGATCATTAAAGATAATAATCATATTTTTGTTAATTTTTACCCCTGTATTCATTATTTTATTTAAGTTTTGTTGAGTAAATAAAATCCTTTCATTTTATTTCTACAGAAGCATAGTATGAATTATGCTGCTTTCAGAGAATTATCTATAAAACTAAAATATATACGAACAGATGATTCAATTAAAGCACTTTATTACTATATATTGAATGCAGGTGAAACTCTGTTGATTATTTATTAAAAGGCCTGGAGAAAAAATTAGGTAAAAAGAGATGCTGTTCATTTTATGGATAGAAAAAGAGAATACAGAAATAAAGGAGGTGATGAAATAAATTTATAAATGAGAGTTACTTGATTACGATTAAATATGGTTATATCGGGAGTATGAATATATCAAGTAAATCTCAAAGAAAGTTTTTAGTAACAAGAAAATAAAGAACAAAGGAGTATGAGATGAAAAAGACATTTTTGCTGGTAGCAGTAGCAGCGTTGAGTTTATCACTAATAGTAGCGGGTTTTTTATTTGCTGCTGGACAAAAGGAAAAGCCTGTTGAAGAGGGGTTTATAACAATCCATTGGGCACAATGGGCACCAGCGGATTATCTTGAGAAGCTTTCTGAGGGTTTCACTGATGAGACAGGTATAGGAGTTATTGTTGAGCAAACACCATGGGAGACATTTGTACAGAAATATAACACAGAGATGATTGCTCACAGTGATGCCTGGGATATCATCGTTGGAGACAGTCAGGATATTGGAAATATGGCAGTAAATGGCCATTATGTGGAGTTGACTGATTGGATCAAGGAGCACGGTGTTGACAAGACCTTTACTCCTGCATCTTTAACCTATTTTGCAGAATATCCTAAAGGATCGGGGAGATACTATGCAGTCCCATGTGAAGGAGATGCACTGGCATGGGCATATCGAAAAGATCTTTTTGAAGATCCTGATAACAAGGCTGCGTTTAAGGCAAGGTATGGCTATGAACTGGGTGTTCCTAAGTCCTGGGATATGCTCAAAGATATTGCTGAGTTCTTCCATGATCCAGGTAATGATTTTTATGGAGTTGCAATTTACGGTGACAATGGATATGATTCACTTGCAATGTTTGCAGAACAGGTTATCTGGTCATTTGGTGGAGAACTTGGCGATTATTCAACCTACAAAGTTGATGGTTTGCTCAATTCCAGAGGCGCTATTGCAGGAATCGAGTATTATCATAAGCTCTTTCAGTTTGTACCACCAGGATTCGGTGATGCATTCTACGTAAAGTGTAATGATACATTTACCGCAGGTATAGTTCCAATGTCCTGTAACTATCTTGCATTTTTCCCGGCCCTGGCAAATGAGGCAACAAATCCATATGCGAAAGATACTGGTTATTTTGCTTGTCCTCCACAAAAGGGTCCGGATGGAAAGGTGAGACAGTTTGCTGCTCTTGGGGGCCAGGGTGCTTCAGTAATCACCTATTCAAAAAAACAGGATGCTGCATTCAAGTGGCTTGAGTGGTTCATCAGAGAGGATACACAGATGAAGTGGGCAAAATTGGGTGGTTATACGTGCCATGCAAAAGTTTTAGGATCCGATGAATTCCTTAAGGCCACGCCATTTAATCCTACCTTTAAGGTATCAATGGAAATTTTTAAAGACTGGTGGGCATGTCCTGAATACGATGTACTTTTGAGGACATTCAGCGAGACAATTGCTGGTTATGTTGTTGCGGGAAAGGGTACAGCAAAGCAGGCACTCGATAAATGTACAGATCAGTGGGAGTCTGTCTTTAAAAAAGCAGGATATTACGATTAATATTGTATAATGCTTGCTCCACTCGGTATACTTCCGGGTGGAGCAAGCTTTAGTAAAGAATTAGAAGGAATAGATTAATGGGAAGAAGATCAGAAGAAAATCAAAGTATAGATATTGAAAAGCACTATCGTTCAGTAAAGGATAAAACATTGATGCGTCTTTTTATTTTGCCAACACTTGTTTTACTCATTTCTATAAATGTTTTTCCACTCGTCTGGTCACTATTTTTAAGTTTTGCTAATTATACAGCAAAGATGGCTAATGTCTGGGGTAAGAATCCGGAAATGATAGGAGTAGCAAATTTTGCTCGTGTTTTAAGTGATCCAGATATGTGGGTTAAGTTCATCACTACGGCGAAGTATGTTATTATGACAGTTGCGGGAGAGATGATAATTGGTTTTGGACTTGCCCTTCTCCTCCAGCTGGATTTTAGAGGTAAGGGTTTGATTACAACCCTCCTCGTACTGCCAATGACAATGTCTCCCGTTATAGTTGGCCTGATGTGGAGATTGTTCTATGAACCGAATTGGGGTATGTTTAACTTTTTATTAGGATTAGGTAAAATCGACTGGATTTCGGATCCTACGAGGAACCTATACTCCATTGTAATATCAGATGTATGGATGTGGACACCTTTTGTTATGCTTTTATCACTCGCTGGCCTCTCTGCTATACCAAAGTATTTATATGAGGCAGCAGAAATTGATAGAGCTTCAAGGTGGTTCAAGTTTACAAGAATAACGCTTCCAATGATTTCTCCAATTCTCATGCTCGCACTGATATTTCGCATAATAGAGGCATTTAAAATATTTGATCTGCCAATGGGGATAACCGGTAGAGGTGCAATGGCTCCTCCACTATTAGCTATGCATCTGTACAATGTTTCATTTGTTACATGGAATACGAGCTATGGTTCTTCAATTGGTTATATCATGCTAATAATGGTTGTTGCAATTACACTCATACTGGTGAAATATCTTAACAAAGCAAGGCAATAAGGATCTTTTCCTGTGAGGGATAGTTTATGACACAAGTTATTGATAAGAGAAAGAGGTTTATTCGATATTTGGTGGTTTTCATTATCTGCATAGTTACTATTATTTACTTAATACCTTTACTATTTATAATACATACATCTGTGAAACCGTGGGAATACATCAAGGACTATCCACCAAAAATTCTCTTCAAACCGACAGTAGCGAGTTATATAAGAATATTTACTTCAAGAATTCCTCTGCCGCCTGGAATGGCCTTCTCTGAAGAAGAAGTAGCAAATATGAAGTGGTATGAACGTCTTATATACAAGGACACTAATGAAGAAATTGTTAGACAGGGTGATCTACCAAGGAGATATTTAAACAGCATAATCGTTGTAATAGGAAGTACTCTGATAACGATATTCATAGGAACATTAGCTGCATACGGATTTTCAAGAGGTAAGATTGGAGGAACGGATGATTGGCTGTTCTTTATACTAGCAACAAGGATGCTTCCCCCAGTGGTGGTTGTTATTCCAGTTTTTCTTATGTTCAGGGCGTTAAATCTAACTGATACGCATGTAGGACTTATTCTTTTATATACTGCGTTTAATGTGTCATTTGCTGTTTGGGTTATGAAGGGATTTATAGATGAAATCCCCATTGAATATGAGGAAGCAGCAATGGTTGATGGCTATACCCGTTTTCAGGTATTCTGGAAGATAGTTGTTCCTCAAGCGACAACTGGAATAGCAGCTACATCGGTATTTTGTTTTATATATGCATGGAATGAGTATGCATTTGCCTTTATCCTTTCAAGGAAATATGCACAAACAGTACCCGCATGGCTTCCTTATCAAATGGGAGTATTGGGGTATGACTGGGGGGCAGCAGCTGCAGGAACATTCCTTTTCTTACTTCCTGCAATGATCTTTACGATTATCTTGAGGAAGCAACTCGTAAGGGGAATCACATTTGGTGCAATAAGAAAATAGGGAAAAGAGATGATAAAATTAATTATTAGTTTGGGATTTTTTCTCTTAATTGGTATAACCTTTTGGAAGTTTAAACTTTTAAAACGGAGATATTTGGAGCCGGTTTTTATTGCTATTATGATCCTGGGTATTATTGCACTCTGTCAGCCATTAATATTTCCATTGTACAGTTACGGCTTTGCCATTACTCTAACCGGTGTAGGTGGGTATATGTTTGTTTCTCATATGAGATAGCTTCCTCAACAGCTAATAGAAATTGTGAATGAAATGGAGATTCCAGATGGCAGAGATAGTTTTGGATAATATTGTAAAGAGGTTTGGTGATCTTATTGCTGTAAATGACTTAAGTCTTGATATTAAGGATAAAGAGTTTTTGGTTTTGCTTGGCCCGTCTGGATGTGGAAAGACGACAACGCTTCGATGTATCTCAGGTTTAGAAATAGCAGATAAAGGGAAGATTTTCATAGATGGATATGATGTTACTTCAAAGCGAGCATCACAGAGGGACATTGCGTTTGTTTTCCAGTTATATGCACTCTATCCTATTTTGACAGCATATGAGAATATCGCTTTTCCTTTAAAGGCACAGAAATACGACAAAGAGAAGATTAAAGAAGAAGTCGATAAAGTTGCTGAGCTTTTACAGATAAAGAAAATATTGCACAAAAAGCCGAAAGAGCTCTCTGGTGGGGATATGCAGAGGGTAGCCTTGGGAAGAGCGATGGTTAGAAGGCCTAAAGCCTTTCTACTTGATGAACCAATAGGGACACTTGATGCAAAGTTTCGAGAAGAGATGCGTATGGAGTTGAAGAAGCTACACATAGATATAGGAGCAACGACTGTACATGTAACGCATGACCAGGTTGAAGCAATGTCAATGGGAGATCGTATTGCTGTGATGAATCTGGGGATTCTACAGCAGGTTGGAACACCTTATGAAGTATATACAAAACCGAATAATCTATTTGTTGCAAACTTTATAGGAAGTCCAGGGATGAACTTTATTAATTGTGAGCCTGTAAAGAAGAATGGAAATATCATGCTGAAATTGCTGTCGGATGATACCAACATTAGAATCCCAGCTGAATTTCAACAAAAGATAGAAGATAAGGTACAAGAAAATAAGAGACTTATTTTGGGTGTTCGTCCTGAAGATGTTTCCTTCAGTATGAAGAAAAAGGATAATTGGCTTGCTGTGAAGGTATATGTGATCGAAGAAACCGGTTCATACAATATAATAGATGTGAGTCTGGGAAGTGAGAAGATTAAGGTGCGTACACTCCCAACTGTTAAACCAGATATTGGCGAGAATGCATATATTGATTTTGATCTGAAAAGAATCAGCATCTTCGATAGGGAAACAGAAAAATCAATATTATAAAGGGACGAATGTCGGGTTTAAACAAATAATAAATCGCAGGTGGAAAATGTTGCTGATTTCAGATCAGGGGGTAGTTTAGATGCAACCTTTGAAAAACTTTAGAAGTTTGTAGGGCTAATTATCGATTAGGATAAAACTTTTCATAAAGGATAATGATAAAAGTTGAAACTCACCTTAACAGTCAAAAAGATAGGAGAAGGTGTAAATGGCTGATGTAAAGCTGGTTTCACTTACAAAATCTTTTGGCGATATAACTGCAGTTAGTGATATGAACCTGGAGATAAAGGATAAAGAGTTCTTTGTCCTGCTAGGGCCAACAGGGGCTGGGAAAACAACAACATTGAGACTTGTGGCAGGACTGGAGAGGCAGGATAAAGGCGATGTTTTATTGGATAATGTCCTTGTAAATGATTTAAGTCCTGCTGTAAGGGATATAGCGTTTGTATTTCAGTATTATACTCTTTACCCTCATTATACAGTGCGTCAGAATTTGGAGTTTCCGCTAAAATCAAGGCTTAGAAGCTATACAAAGCTGGAGATTGATAAAAAAGTTATGGAAGTTTCAAAGATACTGCATATTGACCATCTTTTAAAAAGAGAGACGGTCAACTTAAGTGGCGGGGAGATGCAGCGTGTAGCTCTCGGTCGTGCAATGGTCAGAAGACCAAAAGTATTTCTTATGGATGAGCCTCTATCAAACTTAGATGCAAAACTGCGCGAAGAGATGAGAAGTGAGCTTTCAAGGCTTCACTTTGACCTGGGTTCAACCTTTTTTTATGTTACTCATGACCAGGTAGAAGCAATGACAATGGGAGATAGAGTAGCAATACTTAATGAGGGAAAAATCCTCCAGATAGGTACCCCAGATGAGATATATAACTCACCAAAAAACATATTTGTTGCGAAGTTTGTTGGGAGCCCTGCGATCAATCTGTATGAGTCGAGAATAAAGGATGATACCTTAATAGTTGGTAAAAAGGATATGGTTTTAAATACTACTGATAGACAGCTAAAGGCATTAAAAGATCATAACAAGGAGAAGATCATCTTTGGAATACGCCCGGAAGATATAGAGATATCGAGAGAGAGAAGGGGAAAAAATTCCATTCAATGTAACGTATACTTCATTCAGAGTATGGGAGCAGAGGATATCCTGAATTTGAAGGTCGATGCCATTACCTGCAGGGCACTTGCACCTCCAAAATTGATGATAAAGCCGGGCGAAACTGTAAATGTATGTTTTGATATTAAGAGGGCACATCTATTTGATCCAGAAACAGAAGAATGCATAATATAAGCAGATGTCGTTTATTATCAGCCTGAGTTGAGGGCCTGATTTTCTTAGCTTATGTTTACTTAAAGAAAGTAACTTTTTTTTTTATAGAAACAGTGAAGCTTATTTTGTGCATGTACAGGTAATATTTTTTATATAGAATAGGAGGCTAGAGATATGAAGTTAGGTGTTATGTCGGCATGTTTTGGAGATAAATCATGGGAGGATGCAGTAATAGCTGCAAAGGGAGCGGGATTGGATGCAATAGAACCCGGTGCAGGGGGATTTGTGGGCAAGAATCACTGCAATCCCGAGGAATTATTGAAAGATAAAGATGCATTGAAGAGGTTTGTGGATGCTTATGAATCCCAGGATCTGGAGATCAGTGCATTGTCAGCCCACGGGAATCCAATACATCCTGATATGAAGTATGCGGATGAACATAAGAACGATCTAACAGATGCAGTAAAGCTTGCAAAAGAGATTGGAGTAACGGTAGTCAACTGTTTTGCCGGATGTCCAGGAGCCGGAGAGGGTGCAAAGTATCCAAGCTGGATAACATGCCCATGGCCTCCATATTTTGGCGATGCAGTAAAATGGCAGTGGGAAAAGAGAGTAATTCCCTTCTGGAAGGAGATGGCCAGAGTTGCTACCGATGCTGGTATTAAATTTGCTTTTGAAATGCATCCTGGAGATGTAGTGTATAATCCTGAGGCCCTTCTCAAGCTGAGGGAGGCCTGTGGGGATACGATATGCTGCAATTTCGATCCCAGCCACCTCTTCTGGCAAGGAATTGATCCTCTCTTTGCCCTAAAAAGGATGGGGAACATCATTGTTCATGTACATGCAAAGGACAGCAAGGTTGATGAAGGAGTCGTAAGGTGGAGAGGAGTAAATGACTGGAAACACTATGGTGATATAGCTAACAGGGCATGGACATTCAGAACATGCGGTTATGGTCATGATAAGCTCTGGTGGAACAGTTTCGTGAGTAATCTGAGACTTACGGGATATGATGGAGTTATCAGCATTGAGCATGAGGATCCTCTCATGTCTGCGAATGAAGGATTGAATAAGGCTGTTCAATTTTTGAAGGATGTTCTCCTATACGAAGAGGTGGGAGAGATGTGGTGGGCATGATAAAAATCGTATAAATTAAATGTTTTATAGAAAAAGGGAGTACAGGGAAGATGCCGGATAAGATCAAGGTCGCAGTTGTAGGGCTTGGTTTTGGTGCAGAGTTCATCCCTCTCTATCAGAAGCATCCTGATGCTGAATGCTATGCAATCTGCCAGAGGAGCAAGGATCACCTGAATGAGGTAGGCGATCAGTTTGGAGTTGAAAGAAGGTTTACAAAGTTTGAAGATCTTCTTGAAATTGATGAACTGGATGCAATACATATAGTTACACCGGTAAAGGATCATGCTCCCATGTCTATTGCATCTCTGAATGCGGGCAAGCACACAGCATGTACAGTTCCAATGGCAACAACAAAAGAAGAGTGTCTTAAGTTGGTAGAGACCAGGAAGAAATCTGGCAAGGTATACATGATGATGGAAACTGCTGTTTATACAAGGGAGTTTTTCTATGCAAAAGAGCTTGTTGAAACAGGAAAGCTTGGAAAGATACAGTTTTTGCGCGGTTCTCATCAGCAGAATATGAGTCTGCCTGGATGGCCAGATTACTGGTATGGTTTTCCTCCAATGCACTATGCAACCCATGCAATAAGTCCTCTTCTTGCCCTTGCAAAGAGGGATGTTGAATCTGTAGTGTGCTATGGATCAGGGAAGATTAGAGATGAGTATGTCGAAAAGTATAGCTCTTCGTTCGCAATCGAAACTGCATTATTAAAGTTGCGTGACTCCGATCTTACATGTGAGGTGACCAGATCGCTTTTTGATACAATCAGGCAGTATAGGGAGAGTTTTGATGTATATGGTACAAAACTTTCTTTCGAATGGGAACAGATAGCAGGAGAGGGTCCTGTAGTCTATTCCGGGTATGAAGATGCAAAAAGAGTAAAGGTCCCGGACTATGGGCATCTATTACCGAAGGAAATAGCTCCCTATACAATAAGAGGAGTTTATGATGAAGAGCATGAGCATACATCATTCGTACAGGGTGCAGGGCATGGAGGCTCTCATCCCCATCTTACCCATGAGTTTATTAGAGCTATTATTGAAGAGAGGGAGGCGAAAGTGGATGCTTTTACTGCTGTAAACTGGACTATGGCCGGAATATGCGCACACGAATCAGCGATGAATAATGGGAAGAGGATAGATATACCGATACCTGATATTTAAAACGCGACATTCGATATTTCTTACATAAGCTAAGAGTTTATTTAAAGGGGATTATGAGATGGCAGAGGAAAAAGAAGTTGGATTTGTTTCTATGGGTAAAACGAGTGGAGAAATAGGGGAAATAGCGGAGATTGGGATTGGGATGCTCGGTTATGCATTTATGGGAAAGGCTCACTCAAACGGCTATAAGAAGATGCCCTATATCTTCTGGCCGCCCCCTGCAGTTCCTAAACTTATTAAGATTGCCGGTAGAAACGAAGCTGCTGTCAAGGAGGCTGCAGCAAGATACGGCTTTGAAGAGTATACTACTGACTGGCATACTTTAGTTGAAGATGATAGAATTCAGATCTTTGATAATAATGGTCCAAACAGTATGCATATTGAACCATGCATTGAAGCAGCGAAGGCGAAAAAGGATATAATCTGCGAAAAGCCGCTTGCAAGGAATGCGCAGGAGGCAAAAGAGATGCTCGATGCTGTGAAGAGAGCTGAAGTGAAACATATGTGTGGATTCAACTACCGCACACTTCCTGCAATACGCCTTGCAAAGAAGATTATTGAAGAGGGCAGATTAGGAAAAATATACCACTTTCGTGCTCAGTATCTCCAGGAATGGATTGTTGATCCGGAGTTTAAACGAGTATGGAGGCTGGTGAAAGAGATAGCCGGAAGCGGTGCTTTAGGGGATTTTTCTCACATTGTTGATCTTGCCAGATTTCTCTGCGGTGAGCCCGGTGCTGTTCAGGCAGTAATGAAAACCTTTGTTAAAGAGAGGCCGCTTCCTGAAGACCCGAATACGAAGGCAAAGGTTGATGTAGATGATGCATTTGTAGCAACGGTTGAGTTCAATAACGGTGCCATTGGCTTTCTTGAAGGTTCACGTTTCTGCCCCGGCAGGAAGAATTATGAATATTTTGAAATAAATGGTGAAGATGGGAGCATCTATTTCAACCTCGAAAATTTAAACTTTCTCCATGTTTACTATAGAAACGATGACCCTGAGGATACTCAGGGGTTTCATGCAGTGGATGTCACAGAGGCTTTTCATCCCTACTTCGATAAATGGTGGCCTCACGGTCATATTATCGGTTGGGAAAACAGCTTTGTTCATGAAGCCTTCCATATTGTTGATGCCTCTGTGAACGGTACTGAGCTTTCGCCTTATATCGCAACCTTTGAAGACGGGTATAGAGCAGCGGTAATATGCGATGCTATTATTAAAGCGGCTGAGACCGGGCGAAAGCAGGAGATAGTTTATTAGGTGAATATTGAGAATGCAAAAAAGCTCTGTTTTTTAAAGGGTCTATCTGCTAATTAAGGTGAAAAATCATAAGTATCTCTATTTTAACATTCGGAAATAGTACCTTAATATTAATTTTTTTCCATTAGCGCATTTTCCACTTTTTTAAAAAGCTCTAAACCCCATATTTTAATAATAAAAGTATTTTGTAAAAAATGGGGTTAAGGGTAAGAAAACCTTTTTAATTGAGGCCGAAGGTCTCAATTTGAGCAAAAGCGACGTGAGGCCGAAGGCCTCAATTTGAGTAAAAGCGACGTGAGGCCGAAGGCCTCAATTTGAGCAAAAGCGACGTGAGGCAGTAAGCCTCAATTTGAGCAAAAGCGATAAATCGTGAATGCGGCTTAGCCGCATCAGGGGGAGAGTATGGGAGCAAAGCTTTCAATCGGAACATGGGCATATATGTTTGGGAAGTATGCGGATAATCCCATTACAATGGAAGAGGTCTCTGAAAGGCTAGGAAAACTTGGTTTTGATGGCCTTTCACTTGGAGGATTCAAGCCACATGGGCATTATGAATTGTATCCAACAAAAGAGGACAGGAAAAGGCTTGTTGAGCTCTTTAAATCCAGCGGTCTTGTAATAACAGGCTATGCTGCTGATTTATGGGGTTATCCCTTCGCCTATGGTGACAGAGAAATGTTAAAAAAGTTTGAACAGGCCTTTGATAAGAGTCTTGATATGTGTGCCGACTGTAACATCCCGTCAATCAGGTTTGATACTGTATCTGAAACACCTTACCCCGATGACTTTGATTATGACCGGGTGTGGGATAGGGTGGTTGAGATGTTTAAGAAGATTGCTGAAAAGGCAAAAAAGGCCAATGTTCTTGCCGTATGGGAGTTTGAGCCTGGTTTCATATTCAACAAGCCTTCAGAGATTGTGAAGATGGTAAAAGATGTTGGGAATGAGAATTTTAAACTTCTGGTTGATACATGCCATGTTCAGATGTGTGCTGTTGTGGGTGCGAAGCAGTATGGTCAAAAGGAGATACTGAAAGGTGGACAGCTTGAGTTTTTTGAGATGGTCAAGGGCATGATAGGCGATGTGCATATCATTGACTCAGATAACTCGTTACACGATAATCATACATCAACACATGCTCCTTTTGGTACCGGTTTTGTCAATTTTGAAGAGGTCATTCCTGCAATAGTTAAGGCAGGATATACATCTGAATGGTGGACTATTGATCTCTGCTTCTGGCCAAATGCATGGGAGATAACTGAAGACTCTAAGAAGTATCTTGATGATCTTTTTAAAAAGCTCGGTATGAAGTAATTTAGCACGAATTTTGGAAAGGTAGCTAATTATTACTTTAAGATTTTTATTGTCATTCCCGCGAAAGCGGGGATCCAGTTTAATCTTATAATTAAAGACACTTAAATAAAGTTGAGGGAGAGTAATATGAAGGGCAAAATGAAAGCGATGGTATTTTATGAACCGCTTAAGATGAAGCTTGAAGAAGTAGATATCCCAGAGCTCGGTCCTGATGAGGTACTTATAAGGATTAAAGCCTGCGGCATCTGTGGTTCTGATATTGCTTATTACTGGGGTTTGAGCTCTCTCGAAACCGCAACTGGAAAGGGTCCTTTAGTATTGGGGCATGAGTTTTCAGGAGAAATTACAGAACTTGGAGATATTTCCCAGCGTTTAGGGATTTTCAAGGTTGGAGATAGGGTCACAGCTGATCCTGTTCAATACTGTAATACATGTGAAGTGTGCAAGAAGGGACAGGTCAATCTCTGTGAAGAAAAAACAGTTTTAGGGGTCTCTGTTGATGGTGGATTTGCAGAGTATATGAAGTCTAAGTACACAGGCATATTCAAGCTCCCTGACAACGTAACCTATGAGCAGGGTGCATTTTCTGAACCTCTTGCTGATGCAATGTATGCAGTGCAGAATCTTGAAGTCACTCTTGGTGATTTTTGTGTTGTTATCGGACCAGGCCCTATTGGTCTTGCCCAGGCTCAGTTGATCAAGTCTAGCGGAGCAGGAAAACTTGCTGTACTTGGTACGAGGGACTATCGGCTGGAAATTGCAAAAAGGAGTGGTGCGGATTTTGTCATTAATACAGCGGATTCAAGCTCAAAATACTATTTTCCTGATGTTAGAAAGAGGATTGAAGAGCTCACTCTTGGCAAGATGGCAGACCGGGTGCTTGTAGCCACAGGAAATCCCAAGACAATGAGTGTACCATTTGATATATCAGGTAGAAGGTCGATTATTGTATTTTTTGGTCTTCCAGGCGATAAGGATGTTATCAAGGTTCCGGCTCTCCAGACTATTTTGTGGGATAAGAGAGTAAAGTTTTCATGGCTTGCACCGCTAACATGGCCCAGAGCTATAAATGCCATATCAAATAAGCTTATCGATGTTGATGCGCTTATTACACATAAGTTTAAATTAGAAGAGCTTATTGAGGGCCTGGAAAAGGTAAAGAATAGGGAAGGAGATCCTCTGAAGGCACTTGTAGTTCCATAAGATTTTTTTCGTTGTTTCCCCGCTAAATCTTCTTAAAATCTGCTTCGTAACAAAAAGGATATTACTCACTTATCATTCATGTAATGGATATTTGGTCATTATTACGATTGTACTGTTTAAAAATATTTATTAAATTATTTTCTTCTTTTATCAGGGTACATGACATACAAATTAAATGAGGAAAGGTCAGGAATAATATGGACAGGGATAAGATTGATGAGCTGGAGTTTTCAAAGAAAGAGATAAAGGGAATGTTCGACAGCCCGATTTTAAAGCTTCTTACGAGGCTTTCACTTCCCATATTTGCTGGAATGGTTTTCCAGCTTCTTTACAATATAACAGATACGATATGGATTAGCCGCATAGACCTCAACGATCCATCCTATGTTGGAGGAACAGGGATCATCTTCCCCATAATATTTTTTGCCATGGCAATCGGTCAAGGTATACTGATTGGGGTAAGTTCGCTTGTTGCAAGGTCAATTGGTGCCAGGAACCGTGAAGTACTTAATAAGACAGCTGAATCCGGCCTCATCATTGCTATTGTTGTATCGGTCCTGCTTGTTCTTTTTTGTTACATATTTGATGAACAGATTGTACGTGCGCTCGGTGTACGAGAAGATTATTATACTCACGCATTAGAGTATTTTCAATATATAATTCCTGCTGCTGTGTTGATGTTCATTGGAAATGTGTTTTTCGGGATAATTCAGGGTGAAGGCCTCATGGACAAGCTGATGAAGGCGATGATCATTGGAACACTCACAAACATTACCTTAGATCCTGTGTTCATCTTTCTACTGGGAATGAAGGTAAAGGGAGCCGCAGTTGCAACATGTATATCTCAGCTTGTCAGTATAATATATGCTGTATCGATTTTTCTTCAAAAAAAGACACTTGTTCAGATTGACTGGAAAGTAAAGAATATAGATCTGGGAATTGTTAAACAGATCATTGCCATTGGTCTTCCTCAAACAGCGGGCCAGATTGCAATGGCAATGAGCTTTCTTATTTTCAACAGGATTGTAATAAGCATTGATCCTTTTGCGCTTACTGCCTTCTCCCTTTGTGGGCGTTTTGATATGGTAGTTCTTACGCCAATATTTGCAATAGCATCAGCACTTATAACGATGATTGGTCAAAATTATGGAAGGGGTAATCATGGACGAGTAAAAAGTATCTGGTGGGTTGGAATTTTATCAGCAATCGCCACTGTCACGTTTATTGCAGCATTGGTGGTTATTTTTGCACCCTATATATACCCCTTTTTTAGCGATGTTGATCAGGTTGTAAGATATGCAGTTACACAAACCAGAATAATTGAGTTCACCTTCATCTTTGCAGCGATTGGGATTCTTGCCCGATCTACATTTCAGGCAGTGGGGTATCCACTTCCTGCTCTTGTTATTCCTATACTCAGACTTGTGGTAATTGCATTTCCTGCTGTATATTTTTATGTGTATGTTCTAAATATTGGGATTTACGGAGTCTGGTTTGGTCTAATTACAGGCAACAGCATTTCAGCTTTTATAAGTTTAATATGGACACAGAAGACTTTAAAGAGATTGAGCAAGGTTTCAGGTGAAATGATTAATAAATGACAGTGTAAAAGTCTTTTACAAAATAATAGAATCGATTAAGATAAATATTATGGACCATATTCTCATTACAGGAGCCTGTGGATTTATAGGATTTCATCTGGCCAGGCGGCTTTTAAATGAAGGTATTGAGATAGTTGGGATTGATAATCTAAACGATTACTATGATGTCAGATTAAAAGAGGCACGGCTTTCACAGTTACAGGATAGGGATAGGTTTAAATTTATAAAAGTAGATCTTGAGAACAGAAAGGTCGTGGAAGATATCTTTAACAATTATACATTTGATATTGTTGTTCATCTTGCAGCACAGGCCGGGGTAAGATATTCACTTGAGGATCCCTACAGTTACATAGACAGTAATCTTTCTGGATTTTTACCTGTTTTGGAAGGGTGCAGGAAAAGGAGAGTTAAACACCTTGTTTTTGCATCCAGCAGCTCGGTATATGGAGCAAACAAAAAGATACCCTTTTCACCTCACCATGGTGTTGACCATCCTGTTTCTCTCTATGGAGCAACAAAGAGGGCAGTTGAGCTCATGGCTCATTCCTACTCATCCTTATTTAAAATACCCTCTACTGGTCTTCGATTCTTCACAGTCTACGGACCATGGGGGCGTCCGGACATGGCCTATTATAAATTCACAAAAGGGATAGTGGAGGGAAAACCTATTGATGTATATAATTACGGAAAGATGAAGAGGGATTTTACCTATATCGATGATATTATTGAGGGTGTCTTGAGGGTTATGCAAAGGCCACCTGAGCAGAACTCCTCCTGGGATGGAAGTAATCCAGACCCTTGTACCAGCTTTGCGCCCTATAGAATATATAATATTGGGAATAACAAATCAGTGGATCTTTCAGCCTTTATTTCAATCCTTGAGAAGGAGCTTGATAAAAAGGCTGAAAAAAACTTTTTGCCGCTTCAGCCTGGGGATATAGTTGAAACCTGTGCCGATATATCGGATATTATAAGAGATGTAGGATTCGAGCCCAGAACATCTATTGAAGAAGGTATTAAGAGATTTATAGAGTGGTTTAGAGATTATTATAAGATCTAATTAATTTTTGCTAATATTAAATAAAGATGGAATGAGTAATATTTATTTGATCATCAATAAATATATAAAGAGGTGTGTTAAATGCGTGTTGCAATGATTGGAGCAGGGTATGTTGGGCTCGTTTCAGGAGCCTGTTTTTCAGAGTTTGGAGTGCATGTAACCTGTGTTGATAAGGATAAAAAGAGGATAGATGAATTAAACAAGGGTAATATGCAGATATATGAACCCGGGCTTCAAGACCTTGTGAGTAATAATATGGAGAAAGGCTGCCTGAAGTTTGCAACTGACACTTCTTCAGCAGTTAAGAGTGCTGATATAGTATTTATTGCAGTTGGTACTCCATCGAGAAGAGGAGATGGATATGCTGATTTAACTTTTGTGTATGAAGCAGCTAAAGATATAGCAAAAGCTATAAATGGATATACTGTTGTTGTGAATAAGAGTACAGTTCCAGTAGGTACTGCACGGAATGTGAAAAGGATAATTGAGGATATAAACAGTGATGTTCCTTTTGATATAGCATCAAATCCTGAATTCTTAAGAGAAGGCTCGGCTATAAACGATTTTATGCGGCCTGATAGAGTGGTAATTGGTGTTGAGAGCGAAAGAGCAGAAGCCCTGATGAAAAAGCTGTACAGGCCCCTTTATCTTATAGAGACACCAATGGTATTAACAGATCTGGAAACAGCTGAGCTAATTAAGTATGCAAGCAATGCATTTCTTGCAACAAAGATATCCTTCATTAATGAAATGGCCAATCTCTGCGAAGCGTGCGGGGCAAATGTGAAGGATGTTGCTAAAGGAATGGGGCTTGACCGACGTATTGGTCCAAAGTTTCTGCATGCCGGACCCGGTTTTGGCGGCTCATGTTTTCCGAAAGATACAGAGGCATTGATAAAGATATTTCAGGATAACAACCTTACCGCAAAGATTGTAGAAGCGGTGGTTCAGGTTAATAATGCTCAAAAGTCCTACATGGTAAGCAAGATACGCGAAGCACTAGGGGGGAACGAATATGGTAAGACTGTAGCTTTTTTGGGCTTAACCTTTAAGCCTGAAACCAATGATATGAGGGAGGCTCCATCACTCACAATAATTCCAGCTCTAAAAGAGGGAGGAGCACACATCAGGGCTACCGACCCAAAGGGCATAAACGAAGCACAAAAGGTTCTAAAAGGAATTGAATACTTTCATGATCCCTACACCGCCAGTAAGGGAGCGGATGCAGTTGTTATTATGACAGAGTGGAATGAATACAGAGCACTTGACCTTGATAAACTGAAGGGAATAATGAAAGGAGATATTTTTATCGATCTCAAGAATGTATACATTCCGAATGAAGTAAAGAGATTCGGATTTAGGTACACAGGAGTTGGAATTGGATAACTTTATTAATTATTACCTTAATAACAATTTTCTTGCCCAAAGGACAAGAAAATTTTTATAATTAAAAATGTGGCTAGTCCACATTCAGGATAAAAAAATGAAGGGGATTATTCTTGCAGGCGGAGCAGGGACACGGCTGTTTCCTATTACACAGGTAGTGTGCAAACAGCTCCTACCTGTTTATGATAAGCCG
Source organism: uncultured Spirochaetota bacterium (assembly GCA_964424795.1). Classification (GTDB taxonomy): domain Bacteria; phylum Spirochaetota; class B62-G9; order B62-G9; family DRHN01; genus CAYRKG01. Next base: position 75,900 of record CAYRKG010000003.1, on the reverse strand, counting down.
ATGATATACTATCCATTATCTACGTTGATGCTTTCTGGGATACGTGAAATCCTTATAATATCAACACCAAAGGACACGCCGATTTTTCAGAATCTGTTTAAGGATGGCTCGCACCTCGGGTTATCATTCTCCTATGCAGTACAGGAGGCTCCGCGGGGACTTGCAGAATCATTTATCATTGGTGAAGATTTTATCGGTAAGAGTAATGTATGCCTCGTTTTAGGGGATAATATCTTTTTTGGCCACAACCTCCCTGAGATGCTCAGAGATTCTGCTGAGAATTTAGAGGGAGCCATTATATTCGGGTATTATGTGAAAGACCCTGAAAGATATGGAGTGGTTGAGTTTGATGATAATAGAGATGCAGTTTCTATTGAAGAAAAGCCAAAAATACCAAAATCGAATTATGCTGTTGTCGGTCTCTACTTCTACGATAACGATGTTGTTGATATTGCAAAGGGTATCAAGCCATCGGCACGTGGAGAGTTAGAAATTACTGAGGTTAATAACCAGTATCTTAAGAGAGGTAAATTAAAGGTTAAATTGATGGGAAGAGGGTATGCCTGGCTTGACACAGGTACACACAGCTCTCTCGTAGATGCTACGCAGTTCGTGAAAACGATTGAAGACAGGCAGGGTTTAAAAATATCCTGCATCGAAGAGATTGCCTACAGGATGGGATACATAGATGCTAGGCAGTTGAGAAACCTTGCCGAGCCTTTGAAAAAATCAGGCTATGGTGAATATCTCCTTAATATATTGAGAATGGAGGGTGTGGATGGGGTTTAAAGAGGGAGAGATTGATGGTGTTCATGTAAAAAGATTAGTGAAGCACATGGATAAAAGGGGCGTTTTAACACAGACATTTCGATTGGACATCCTCCCTCAGGGATTACATCCGCAGATGAGCTATGTATCGTATACAAAACCTGGTGTGTCCAGAGGTCCCCATGAGCATAAAGAACAGACTGATATTTTTGCTTTCTTAGGACCAGGCAAATTTAAATTATACCTTTTTGATAGTAGAAGAGAGAGTAAAACATATGGAAACAAGAAGGTTTTATCAGTAGGCAGTGATAATCCTGTACTTGTTGTCATTCCTCCAGGAGTAGTGCATGGTTATAAGAACATATCGAAAAATGTGAAAGGAATGGTAATAAATTACCCAAATAAACTTTACAGAGGATGGGGGGAAAAAGAGGGAGTAGATGAGATAAGGCATGAGGATAATGAGGATGAGCTCTATAAAGATTTTATTGAGTAATAAAGAGAATGTATAAAACATGATATGGCTTATCGGTAATAGAGGGATGCTTGGAAGCGATGTAGAAATTGCTTTGAAAGGGAATAACGTTGACTACATTGCTTCAGATATAGAAGTAGATATAACAGATCTTGATACTCTAAAAAGTTTCATCAATAGCAGAAAAATTGATTGGTTAATTAACTGTTCAGCATATACAGCGGTTGATAAGGCAGAGGATGAACCTGAAGAGGCATTTAAAATTAATGCTTCCGGTGTTTCAAACATAGCTAAAATAGCTCAGGAGATAGGAGCAAGGCTAATTCATATATCTACAGATTATGTATTTAATGGAGAAAAGGAGGGGGCATATACAGAAGAGGAGGTCACAGATCCAGTAGGTGTATATGGGAAAAGCAAACTTGAAGGAGAGAAGAATATCCAAAAAACTACAGAAGAATATTTTATTATACGTACAGCCTGGCTCTATGGAATTCATGGACACAATTTTGTTTATACCATGCTTCGTATGTTTAAGGAGAGATTGTCAGTAAGGATTGTTGCAGATCAGTGGGGGAGCCCGACGTATACAGAGGACCTTGCAAGTGTAATTTTAAAGATAGTGAAAGACAACAGCAGGAAATATGGAATCTATCATTTTACCAATGAGGGAAAGACAAGCTGGTATGATTTTGCAAAAGAGATCTATAAAAGGGCAAAGGATTGTGGCCTAGTTGAACGGGATGTAGAGATAGTTCCTGTAAAAACACAAGAGTTTCAAGCAAAGGCGATGAGGCCCAGGAATTCCTATTTGTCAAAAGAAAAGATCGAAGCTGTCTTTCATATTAATATCCGTAAGTGGCAGGACACCTTAGAAGATTTTTTTTATGAGATAAAAGATAGAGGGATTGAGGTATAATGAGAACTCTGAAAAATATTCTGGTTACAGGGGGAGCTGGCTTTATTGGCTCCAATTTTATCAGGTATATTTTTAAGAAGACAGATTTTGATGGAAACATTATAAACGTGGATAAGCTTACATATGCAGGAAATCCTGAAAATTTCATCGATATCGAAGAGGAGTTCGGGAATAGGAGATATTTTTTTGAAAAAGAGGATATCTGCAATTATGAAAATATACGGGAGATATTTAAGAGGTATTCTGTTGATACTGTTGTTCATTTTGCAGCGGAGTCTCATGTGGACAGATCGATCTTCGGTCCAAGGGATTTTATCAATACAAACATAATTGGCACTTTCAATCTTTTAGAGGCTTCAAGAGAGATCTGGGAAAAGAAGGATGGGGTGCTTTTTCATCATATAAGTACTGATGAGGTTTTTGGATCGCTGGGTAAAACCGGTTATTTTTATGAAACAACCCCATATGACCCTCGAAGCCCATATTCAGCCTCAAAGGCATCTTCGGATCATCTTGTGAACGCATATTTCCACACCTATGGTGCCCCGATTACACTTTCAAATTGTTCGAACAATTATGGTCCCTACCAGTTTCCTGAAAAGCTGATACCTCTCATGATACTCAATATGATCGAAGAAAAGCCGCTTCCTGTTTATGGTGATGGGAAGAATATCCGTGACTGGCTCTTTGTTGATGACCATTCGAGTGCAGTATGGCTAATATTAAATAGAGGAAAATCGGGAGAAACCTACAATATAGGAGGGGAGAATGAGTGGGAGAATATTAGACTTGTGAATGTGCTTTGTGAAAAGGTTGCAGGTTTTACCGGGAAAGAAAAGGATTATTACAAAAAGTTAATAACCTTTGTGAAGGACAGGCCTGGTCATGACAGGAGGTATGCTATTAATTGTGATAAAATAAAATCTGAATTGGGATGGCAACAGGGTGTGAATTTTCATAATGGGCTTGATATAACAGTTGAGTGGTATATGCAGAATAAGAAATGGGTTGAAAATATTAAAAGTGGGGCTTACAGGAAGTGGATTGATTTAAACTATGGGGAAAGAGATGCTTCACTGTAGATTAAAATCTTTAGCAATACATGGTACTATAGTTAAAAAAGTTGATAAAAGATGGGGTTATCCTCTATAATGAATAGCCATAAACCCCACTAGGGCTTCCACTATAATCTTCGATCGGGATATCTTTAGGAATATGGCGATATTTGGTCGTTTGTCTATATTTAAAAACAAGTTTAGCAAAGAGATATTCTGGAGCTTTTCCAGTAAGGTAATAACCTTTTTATTGTTTTTTCTACTAAACATTTATTTGGCAAGGACATTAGGAACAGAGAGGTTTGGAAGCTGGGCATTTTTCTTATCAATTTTTAAAATAATCTTTGTGATCTCACTTTTTGGAATAAATGCATCAACAAATAAATTTGTTGCTCAATATAATAAAATGAAGGAGCTAAGTAATGTTATAAAAAGCTCTGTAAAATTGAGAATTATTTTTAGTTTACTTTTTGCGATCTTAGTTTTTTTGATTCATAAGCCTTTAGCAATACTAAGCGGAAGATCGGAGTTTACCTCACTTTTTATGTTTTCTGCACTACTGATTTTATTTGCAGGATTGGTAGAGTTTTTAAAAGCAGTTTTTATAGGGCTACATAGAATCAAGTATCATTTTATTAGCAACCTTTCAGAACACAGTATAAAATTATTATTGGTAATCCTTTTTCTTAATTTTTCTTCAAAGTTAATTGGCATTCTAAACTCATTTGTTATCGCGAGGTTTATAGCTTCAATAATTGGATTTTATTGCTTGTATAAAAACTTTTATATTAAGAATCATATTGATGAGAAGAAAGATTTTACTAAGGATATTTTAAATTATAGCATTCCCCTATTTTTTATAGGTATTGGATCGCTGCTTATAATGGAAATTGATACCTTGATGTTGGGTTTTTTGTCTACACCTCAAGAGGTCGGAATTTATGCTGTGGCAAAGCAGACAATAATAAAATTGCCTCATATAAGCGTATTGATAGCAATGGGAACAATGCCTGTTTTTGCAAAATTGAATAAAGATAATAAAGAAAGGCTGAAAAATATATTTTACCAGCTGCTCAAAATAAATGCTTTGATATTTTTATTATTAACAATAGTAATTTTATCCTTTTCTAATTTTTTTATACCGATAATTTTTGGAACGGAATATAGAGGTGCGGTATTGCCCTTACAAATCTTAACAGTTTATCTGGTAAGTGCTTCTTTTTTGGTATTTATAGACCTTTTTCTGGACTATCAGGGGTTAGCTAAAAAAAGGGCAGTCAATTTAAGCTTTTCAATTATTTTGAACATAGCCTTGAATTTTCTGCTTATACCAAAATATGGAGCAATGGGAGCGGCAATTGCAACATCGATCTCTTATATACCTTATCTTATTCTAAATTGGTTTGAAGTGAAAAGGGTTATAAAGAAGGTATAATCTCTAAATATATGAAAAATGACGGGTTAATCATTCTTCTATTTAAACATGAAAAAAATGTGATGCAGAGTCTAACAATCTTTATTAACGATTAAACTATCTTCTGCCTATCTTCAGGTTTATCGATTTCTTCGTTCACCACAATATCTTTTATAAAATAGGGTTCGTTTTTTGTACTTTCATAGTAATTTTTGGATAGAACATCCGATATAAGACCTGAGATAAAGAGCTGTATCCCCGTAATAAGAAAAAAGGCTGATAGTAATGGCCATACAGTATCTGATAAGCTATAACCTTTAATGAAAAGATGGATAGTTCTTAAACTGGATATAATGCCCAGGAATATAATCAAGATGCCTGTTCCACCTAATAAATGAAGTGGTCTAACAGCATACTTATACCAAAACCAGACTGATATCATATCTATAAGCCCTTTAATTGATCTTTTCCAATTGTATTTTGTTTTACCTGTCATTCTTGGCCTATGTTTTACTTCAATCTCACCTATTCTAAATCCTCTTATTTTCAGTAATGCAGGGATAAATCGGTGTATTTCTCCATAGATGTTTAAATGATTGAAACATTCTTTTTTATACAATTTTAGGGTACATCCGCTATCATGAATACCATCATTTATGATAATCCTTCTTAAAAGATACGCCCCTCTTGATGTTAATCGTTTCATTAGTTTATCTTTTCTGTTTTTTCTCCATCCTGCCACAACATCAAGCTCGTTATCTTCCAGAAAATCAATAAGTAAGGGTATATCCTTTGGATCGTTCTGCCTGTCCCCATCCAGAGTTATAATATAGTCATACTGAGCATTTTTTATTCCAGCATCAATAGCGGCAGTTTGCCCGAAGTTTCGTCTTAATCTAATATATTTGACAGGATATAGCCTGGTTGCGACTTTAAAGGTGTCATCTGTTGACCCATCATCGACTATGATGATCTCAAACTTATAATTGTTTTCAATACATATTGCTTTAACTTCTTTATGTAGTTCAGAGATATTTTTTTCTTCATTGTAAACAGGTATTATAAATGACAATTTTTTCATATATTTTTCTTCGATTTTTAATAAAAATACAACTATTCTCTTTAATTAATTATAAGCGTATAATTTGAAGAAAAAAAGATATTTTCATAATGTATTCCTTTCAGTTCTCTTTAAACCACTCTATTGTTTTTATAAGACCCTCTTCTAGCTGAACTTTTGGTTTCCACCCCAGTTTTTTACGTGCATTTGCTATATCAGGACAGCGGACTTTTGGATCATTTTCAGGGAGTTCTTTGTATACAATTTTACATTTGGTTTTGGAAAGCTTGATAATGGTTTCAGCACATTTATTAACAGTGATTTCATGGGGATTCCCTAAATTGATTGGAATACTAATTTTTGACATAGCTAACAGGTAGATGCCCTCTATCATGTCATCAATGTAACAGAAGCTTCGAGTCTGTTTGCCATCACCATATACAGTCAGGTCTTCTCCGTTTAAGGCTTGGTTAATGAAATTTGGTATAGCCCGGCCGTCGTTCTTTTTCATTCGCGGGCCGTAAGTATTAAAGATTCTGACAATATGTGTATCAACCCTGTGGTATCTGTAGTATGCCATTGTGAGCGCCTCAGCAAAACGTTTGGCCTCATCATAAACCCCGCGTGGGCCTATTGGATTAACATTGCCCCAGTATGATTCTGGCTGGGGATTAACAAGAGGATCTCCGTAAACCTCTGAAGTGGAAGCAAGAAGGAATGAGGCATTTTTGTCTCTGGCAAGCTCCAGTGTCTTATGGGTACCAAAGGCTCCTACCTTTAATGTCGGGATAGGGTGTTTCATGTAATCAATGGGAGAAGCTGGAGATGCGAAATGGAAGATGTAATCCACCGTACCGCTAATATGGAGGAACTCGGTTACATCTTGTTTGATAAATCGAAATCTTTCATTACTGTCGTGATGCTCAATATTGGAAAAACTGCCTGTTGTCAAATTGTCAATGCAGATGACCTCATGATTTTTTTTAATCAGCTTATCACAGAGATGAGAACCAAGAAAACCAGCTCCTCCTGTAACAATAATACGCATGACACTTTCCTCGTTAAGTGAAAAAAAACTATGTATTGAAACTATATCAGGAAATTTGAAGAAGGTAAAATATATTAACATTGAGGAACCAGTTAAAATATTTAATTTATATATTCATGATGATGGTTAAAAACCTTGCAATACTGTATAGAGAATGGTTTTATTAATATTTTAATAAAATATATTACCTATGTTAAGATTTTAGAGAAGAAGGAATCCTAATGACAGCCAGCAAAAGATTCCAAGAAATTAGGTTATATGTAAGGAAAGGATAACAATATTATTATAAAAGAAAATGATAATAAAATAGAAGAAAGAGTAGAGGCATTTCCCAATACAAAATATGTAAAGGACGAATATAGTATCATAAATAACAATGATATTAGAGTTGTTGTAATTGCAGTCTCTACAAAATTACATTATAAATTAACAAAAAAATTCCTCCTGGCAAGTAAAGATATAGAAGAAGGTTTAAGAGTTCTCAGTATAATTGAATTAGCTGAATAGAGTTTGATTGAACATAGAAAGTGTTACTTCGATTAATATAATAGGGATAAAAAGGGTATTTAGGTAACTTTACTTTTTTGGGAAATATACAATAACCTATAAATTAAATTTATATTAACATAGTGTTATTAAAAAAAGAATGAAAGTTTTAATGATTACAACATCCTTTCCATATTACAAAGGGCATTCACAGAGTCCGTTTATTTATAATTTAGCTAAATCTCTCGTTAAAAAAGGTATCAAAATAGAATTAATCTGTCCATTTTACACGAGAAGCGTGAGAAGCGAAGAAATTATGGATGGAATTCATGTGCATAGATTCCATTATTGGTTCCCTTTAAAAATGCAGAAATTAACAGAAGGTGGAGGTATTCCCTCAAGCTTAAAGTCAAGCCTTCGTACAAAGATTCAGTTTTCATTTTTTATCCTATCGATGTTTTTGAAATCACAAAAATTTGTAAAAGGTTGTGATGTTATTCATGCTCAGTGGGCTTTATCTGGTTTTGTTGGGGTTATACTTAAAAAGATATTCAAAAAACCTTTAATACTTACAACGAGGGGTGCTACAGTGAATATGGCACTTAAGAATAAATTGATAAAAAAAGCGCTTCTGTTTATTCTTGATAATTGTGACTATGTTACTCCCAATAATAAAAAGCATGGTGTATTAATAGAAAAAATGGGGATCCAAAAAAATAAGATTAATCCAATACCCAATGGTATAGATACTGATGTGTTTAAGCCAGGGAAAAAAAGTAGTATTAGGAAAAAACTTGGGGTGCCAATGGATAAGCAGATAATCTTATTTGTAGGATAGCTGATAGAAAGAAAGGGACTAAATTATCTACTAGAAGCTATGCCTGAAATAACTAAAAGCCAAAGAAAGGCTTTGCTTGTCGATATTGGAGATTGTATATAAAGAAAGGATGTTGAAGGAATTAACAAAAAGATTAGAAGTCAAAGATAAAGTACTTTTTGTAGGATCAAGGGAACCAAGAGAAATTTCTCAATGGATGAATGCATCAGATATATTTGTATTGCCAAGTCTTTCAGAGGGTAGGCCAAATGTTGTTGCTGAAGCGATGGCATCGGGCCTTGCTGTTGTTGCAACAGATGTTGGTGGAACAGGTGAATTTATTGGTAATGATATAAACGGTATATTAATAAAGCCAAAAGATCCGGAAGAGATAGCGGATAAAATAATAAGTTTATTAGAAGACGATAAAAAGAGAATGTATATCGGGAAAAAAGCAAGAAAGGCAATTGTTGATAATGGGCTTACATGGGATATGTCAGCTGATGAGTACATAAAAATATATAGGTATGTTATGTAATCTTAAACACAAGTTTATGTATCTGGCTAAATTTACAAGTTTAAAGGCATTATCTCTATATAAATTATTCATTTGAACGAGTTGTATATTATAGGATTCATGAATGAATAAGGAAAGCTCTCCGATTTTTATTGTTGGATGTGCAAGATCTGGCACCACGTTACTTCGCTTGATGCTTGATAGTCATCCAAAAATAGCTATCCCCGCTGAAAGCCATTTTATCATTGACATGATACGAAATTCCATCTTTAAAAATAAATACCTGGGAAAAAATAATTTCAACAATTTTATTAAAGATTTATTATTTCACCAATACTACACACAATGGCCGGAGAGTCATAAGCTTCAAACGAGAGAGTTTCAACAATATCGTGGAACAAATATAACAAACATTTTTAAAGTTATTTTTCAGAAATATGCCAGTAAAAATAATAAAGAAATTTGGGGGGATAAAACTCCTAAATATGTTAATTTTATCATTTTACTTTCCGAGCTTTTCCCAAAAGCAAAGTTTATTCATCTGGTAAGGGATGGCAGAGATGTAGCCCTTTCATTTTCAGTCAGGAAAAGAAGTTGGGGGCCGAGAAATATCTGGCAGTCGGCACATTATTGGAGAATTCAAACTACATTGGGAATCATATCCAGATACTGGTTCAATTCAAATGGTTTAACAGATCGATACTATGAGATAAAGTATGAATCTTTGATAAATAATACGAAGGTCACATTAAAAGGAATTTGTGATTTTATCGGTACGGAATTCGATGAATGTATGCTGGATTACTATAAATTCACAAAGCAAAAGATTACGCATGTAATTCAACCTATTCATGGTAGGCTTATGGAAAAACCTGATAAAACAAGAATCGGCAGATGGAAAAAGCATATGACCGAAAAGGAAGTTAATCAGTTCGAACGTATAGCAGGTAATTTACTCCACTATTTTGGATACGAGACTACGAGAAAGATAAATTTCAAGATAGATACAGATAATTTTTTAAGGAATATTATAGATGATTGTAAATTATCCCTTTTATCAAAAAATAAATACGTTCCAAAGAGGTCTGTTATCATTTGGAATTGGTTTCTGAAAAATCTTAATTATGTGCTTAAAAATTATTCAGGATGGATAAAATACGATCTCACATATCAATATTATTGCTCATTATTTATGAAAAATATTGTTTTATACTAATTTTACGAATCAAATATTTTATTACTTTGGGCTAAATATTCTTGAATCCTAATAGATGCTTTATTCCAGCAATTAGAAACCCTATACCATGAGTTGAATGATGTAGCGGAATCAGCAAAGGTACTATAAATAGTGCCCGGACATCACTTATCAGAAAGCTGGCTTTCACACCTGAAACTAAGAGGGCCAACAAATATCCACCCAAAATAAATATCAATGCTTTCAAAGCATCATGAAATAATAAGGATAGAATTAGCAAAGAAAAAACTATCAACAAAGCGATAAAGGGGATCATATGCCCTATCTGGAGTAAACCCCTGTGCTTATGAGCAAGAATTACCCTTGTATACCCTATTTTGAAGACCTTTCGGAGAAAGACACTTAAAGTATCCCTTCTTTTGTGCCATACAAAAGCTTTGGGTTCATACTTAATTTGATAACCCTCTTTCTCTATCCTATATCCTAATTCAATGTCCTCTCCCGGGTATAGTTGCTCGTCAAACCCACCTACCTTGTCAATAGTTTTTCTGAGTATGGCCATGTTACATCCCTTGGGGTAATATCTTCCAAACCGGAATCTCTCTCCCCGTCGAAGCCCTCCTGTTCCAATGAAGGAGGTGAAAAGATAGCCTGTACATTTTGAGAAAAAAGGCGCTACCTCAGGTGTGCGATCGGGGCCGCCCACTATGCCCACTTTATTGAATCTAAATGGGTCCAGGATTGCACAAAGCCATCCCTTTTCGAAAAGGCAGTCATCATCGGTAAAGACAAAAATCTCCCCTTTAGCAATTTTCATCCCCAAGTTCTTTGCCGTTGCAGGACCCCTTTTCTCTTTCAGTCTATTAACGAGTAGCGAATAGGGAAGGATATTCTGCATTTCTGCAAGCATTTTTTCTGTTCCGTCGCAAGAGCCATCATCAACAACTATTACTTCGTATTTATTTTTTGGATAATGGAGATAAATTAACGACAATAAACTCTCCTTAAGAGAATCCCTTCGATTATAAGTTGGAATTATGATTGATATACTTGGGATTGTATTACCCATAGCTTATCTTTCCATTCTAATGTAGATATTCATTTCTTTACTGCCTTTACCTAGTTCTAATACCCCCGATAAATTGGAATCTTAGTTAGATCTCTTACAGTATTGTGTTATATATTATCATGATAGTGATACATTCTAAGGATTGAATGGCACTTTGGATATTACCGAGCGAATTTTACCTGATGAATCATCTAGAATGTTGTCAACAATTTTAATTTCAATAGGAATATTTTGCTTAAAGACTCCATTGACCTTTTCTATTATTTGTCCTGGTATCCTAAAGTTAAAGTTCTTTCCCTTTGTAATATAAATGATAAGGTTATCTATTTTCTCCTGAACTATTTGATATTTTTTTATTCCTTTTATACCCCGCATAATGATATTAAAAACTGTTGGGGTAAAGACTTTACCACCTGACATTTTAATAAAATCCTCAGCTCTTCCTTCCAGTTTTTCCATTAGTGGAAGCCCTCTGCCACAAGGACATCTTCTATCGCTGGGAATACCTATGTCTCCAATTTTATATCTTATGAAAGGCATTGTATAAGAGTGCAATCCTGTACAGATTAATTCACCCCTATTTCCAGGTGTGATTTTTTCTCCGTTAGAAATAAACTCAACCATTACAGTGTCGATATTCAAGTGGTAGCCGTTATGTTGGCTACATTCCCAGGCAATGCAACCAAACTCTTCACATCCATAATAATCAAATAATTTAGCCTTAAAAGTGGAGCTTATTAGCTCACGGCTCTCTTGCCCCAAAACTTCGGATGTAGAGAAAACAGCCTTGGGTTGTATATTTATATCTTTTCTCTTCCTTATCTCCAACGATAATAGCTTTAAAATAGAAGGTATGCTGCTGATAATATCGGGGTTGGTTTTCTGAATTGCATCCAAAGGATTACGATTCTCATCATAAAAAGAGATGTATTCTCTTCGCATTATTCCCAGATATTGAAACCAGTATTTGCTGGGATTGAAATTAGTAATAGACCAAATAGTAAACTTTTTATCTTTAAGTCTAAGTCCATTTTCCATAAAAGCCCGGGTCCAAACCATATCAAAGAATTCCTTTTCTCTCTTCGTAAAGAAAATATCTAAAGGTATTCCTGTGGAACCGCTGGTTCTTATTTTAACACATTTTTCTGGAACAACACCTTTAACAATAATCTCATCTTGAGATAATTCTTGTATCTGTGATTTTGTAGTAATAGGAATTTTAGGTAAATCTTCAATAGTTTTGATATCCTCAGGTCTTATCCCGGCTGAATCAAAGAGTTTTCGATAATAGCTCACATTCTGATAAGCGTGCTTTATGATAGCCATAAGCTTTTTATGCTGTATTTCCTCAAGCTTTGAAGTATTCAGCCATTGATTTCTTCTGAGCCTATATAAATCAAAAAGAGAAGAAAGATACATATCTTACCCTCTATTTCTTAATATCTCTTGAACATATCCCACATTGGATAGAGCAAGCTTCTGCAATATCTTCTTTCTTAACTTTAATTCCTCGCTGATTTCTTTTCTTCTGGATAGAACCCTATTTATTTCTTCGATTAAATTATCATAATTAATATCTTCAAGACTTATTAGATATTCACTTTGTCCGATTAGTTTAAAAAATGAATTAAACTTAGGAGATAATGCAAACCCTATTACCGGGACATTCATCAGTGATGATAGAGTTAAAGAATGCATTCGCATCCCGATAGTTAAATCCATCTGCCCAAACAAGGCCATTAACTCCTTTGGTGAATAATCACCTTTAAGAAGGAAAGCATTTCCTTTGAATTTCATAAGATTCATAATCTCTTTGGAGACTTGGTCATCATCTTGACCTGGATCGACCTTACCGCCAGCAGATCTCATTGGGATAAAAATTATCTGGGATTTAAGAGTCGATACCAGATAATCTGCGATTTGGGCAATTATCTTCTCCAAGTGGGTATATTTCTTTTGTCCCTGTAAAGAACAAAATCTTCTCCTGAAGCGCATAGGGAGTAAATAATGCTGATAATGGAACCATCGACGAGGAACAATAGCAATTCTTGGCCCATCAGTCTTAGCCATTCTTTCTAAGGAGAAGATATTCAGTGCCTGCTGTTCGTCAACCGGAATTAAGGTGAATGCTGGATCCGCTGTAATAAAACATGGTAGTTTTGTAACCTTGAGTTCCCTTAAACGTTCTAGAGAGTTCTCATCCCTTACTGTTATAATGTTGGCCTGATTTAGAACTAAACGGGTAAGTAGTCTGCCCAAGACTGTAGCGACAGGTCCGACTCCTATGGCATAACAGAGGATTGGTCTTCTTGAAATCTTTGCAAGAATTATCTTGAGCAATCCAGAAATAAGAAAGGTAACAGAAGCATGATCCTGAATCTCCTGTCCCCCTCCAAATATAAATAGATCAGCCTTTTTTAAAGCCCTCCAAAAATCAAGATATTGGCCTAACCGACACATCATTGAATTAGGAAATGTTCTTATCTGTGCCTCTGGGATATTTTCTCCTAAGCTATCCAACATGGAAAGTAAGATCGCTTGATCACCCTTATTAGGTCCTAAACCATCGTTAACTATCACTATCTTTTTAGGCTTCATCCCGACACTCGAGCAGATAAAGATTAATAGTTCAAGTACTTTCTCAAATCTATAGGTGGCTTAGTGTAAAGATATAATGAGAGGATACTCTGTACGAGCCAAAATTGCAAATATTGCAAGATGAAAAGGGTGGTTAATTTAGAAGTTTATCTTGGCCGGTACGGCCTTTATGTTTGGTAGTGTATTAAGCCTTAATTTACAATTTAATTAAAATGTCAGCTGTCATTTATCTCAAGCTTTTTTACACTTTTAAAAGATTTCTCGCTCAAAATAAAAAATAGGCTTAAAGTACCTATAATAATGAAGCCTGATATCCTCAGGATTATTGATACACTCAACCCTTCAGCACTGCCTATTCCCATTGAATTCGCTAAGAATGCATACAGCAATTCTCTTACTCCTAGATTTCCTGGGGTTAAAGTTATTACTGTAGATAATTGACTTAATACTACAAATACCGACAGTAAAGATATTTTAGCATAGATATGAACACTTCTAAAACACAAATGTATTAGACCAATATTTACTAAAAAGATAGATAATATTATAGAAAAATTAAACATCAGTATTTTCTTATTTTTGCATAAATTGATAAAATTATTTACTATGTTTTTAAGATGGAAGAAGAATTTTTTCATCAACGCATTTTTAACAGAAAAGTGCAAGTGCTTATTTACAAGATATGTTATATAGGCAATTGAAATATTCAGAAAAAATAACAAAATAAAAAGAAATAAAAGGTTTGTACCACCTATGCTTAGGCTGTGATCGTAAATGCCGATCACAATTGAACCTATAAGCATATAGATCATAATATCTAGAAACATAAATGCTATAAAACCTGAGATTAACTTTTTGTAACTAATCTTATTCTTCTTCTTAAAATAAAGAGCTCGATATATTACTCCAGATCTGGGAATAATTTTATTTAAGAATCTACCAATAATAAAAGCTTTATAACAGGACCAAAAATCCACATGATTTGACAGAGTTCTGATTATTAAAAAATATCGTAGGCTACCAAGACTCAAATTAATAAAAGAGAGAAATAAAATTATAATGATATAGTTATAATCAATCTTTAGAATAAAATGGAAATCGTTTCTGTTTCTATAAATTAATATTATCGTACTAGCGACAACTAAAAGTAACAACATCCACTTGAATATTTTCAGGAAATGTATTTTCAAGTTTTTTATTGAAAAATAATTTTTCATATTCGCTTTAATCAGTAATCAATTACATACTTTAAATAATTTTGAGCCATAGTCTTGAAAGAATTAAGAAACAATATTTTTTACTTATGGTACAAGAAAACTTGTAATTCTTTTCACTAAATATTCCCATGAATATAAATATTTAGTTTCACATATATTCTTTCTGAATTTTGCTTCCTTCTTTTCAACAAAATACTTTATAATAGCTTGAGCTAGTTCATAGGGGTCCCTAGGACTAACAATATATCCTGTTTCACCGTGCTTTATAATCTTATCTAGATTACTTATATTAGTGGTTACAACCGGAAGTTCTGCTCCTATAGCCATCTGTACAACACCACTCCCTGTTACAGATGTATAAGGTATAACCAGTAAATTCGATGCACAGAAAAAATAGGGAACATTTTCGTTTGCTACATATCCATCTTTAATAATAACACTATCTTTAATATTGAGCTTTTTTATTAAATTAATATATCGCGTCTTATTTTCCCAGAATTCACCGGCAACAAGCAATTTGACTTTAATTTTTTTTAATATTAATGGCATTGCTTCCAAAAGATAATTTAGACCTTTGTAATCACGAATAAATCCAAAAAAGAGTATAATATTGCCTTCAATATTGAATCTACTCCTGGCCTCCGATCTGGGTATTTTCTTATCAAAAAAGATATCATAGACAGGGTGAAACGTTGAAATAGCCTTACGTCCTGGATTTATCAATCGAAGTCTTTCCAATTCTTCTTCTGAATGAACAATATAAAAATCTCCTCTTCTCAGGACAATTTGACTCAATATTTTATTCAGTAATTTGAATTCATGATTTTCTACATTATGGCATAAAAACAGCACTTTAGTTTTTTTTGAAAATAATTTTACAATAAAAATCATAGTAAGATATTGAGGTATCCAGAAATAATTCCACCATGGCAGGATAAATAATACAGGCTTTTTTCTGGATATTAAAAAACCAACAAGTATCCAAGAGAGTGGATTAAATGAGCTAAGTATTAGATATGCTCCTTCTTCAATTATAGGTCTTTTACTCAAGTCTTTATCTGTTTTACCGGGATATAATAGTTTAGGATATTGCCTTTTAAAGGCGAAGAAATAAACATCAAAATGTTTTCTAAGGTTTCTGTAAAGCAAAGTTGTATAATGGGCAATTCCACCTCTGAAGGGATAGGTTGGTCCAACCAAACAAACTTTCTTCTTTTTAGAAGTTTTCATCACAATGATATTTGTTATATAAAATTATGTTATTTTAAATGAGTACTGTTAAGGAAAGAATAAATTTATTTTTGGGAATATATATTTCAGTTTGTTTATTTTAACAATAAACCTTCTTTATTATAAAAATTAAGCCAATTTAATAAGTATACATAAAGATCACTATTTATAAAGAGAATTTTAAATGAAAAAGGTATGTACTGAAGAGTTCATTTCTAAAAATTATACTTAAGAAAATACTTTATCTTTATAAATACACAGCATATAAAAAACGATATCAAAAAGGTGCATCTTGACATTTAGGTAGAACCATCAGTATAATAATCAAACATACTTCGATTGTGGCAATATTAATGGGTTACTCCATGAATAAAGAAAGAGAAGTTAATTTACCGAATTTTCTTATCGTCGGTGCGGCTAGATCAGGCACAACATCCCTTTACCACTATTTAAAACAGCATTATGACATTTTCATGCCCAGCATAAAAGAACCGCGCTTTATACTGGCGCAGTATATGAAGCTCCCACCAAAGGGGATTGGAGATGATAGGCACAAATTTATCGCAAACTATTCTGACTACTGTAACCTTTTTAAAGACTCCGCAGGTAAAAAAGCAATAGGTGAAGCAAGTATCGACAATCTATATCATTATGATCTGGCTATCAAATACATCAAGAAATTCTTGGGAAATCCGAAAATCATAATTATTCTCAGGGACCCGGTAGATAGGGCCCTTTCAGCATACAAACACCAGGTACGCGACAATCGTGAATATTTACAATTTGAGGAAGCACTGAGCCAAGAAGAAAAAAGGATGAAGGATGGCTGGGCCTTTATATGGGCTTATAAAAAATGTGGATTTTATTATAATCCAGTAAAGGCGTATCTAAATAATTTTAGAGATGTAAAAGTATGCCTCTTGGATGATTTAAAGAGAGACGCTGTACTCCTTATAAAGGATATTTATAAATTCCTGGAAGTAGATGCTTCTTTTACACCCAACACAAAAGTAAGGCATAATGTTGCCGGTTCTCCTAAGTTAAGATTACTCAATAATTTTTTTTTAAATCCAACGAAATTACAGATCCTGACCAAATCAATAGGGAAGTTCTTTCTAGGAGAAGATAGATGGATACAATTACGTGAAAAGTTGAGAGCAAAGATACTGGCATCTCCTGTAATGAAACATGAAACAGAGAAATACCTTTATGATTTATACCGTGATGATATTTTGAAATTACAGACATTAATTGGCAGAGATTTAAGCCGCTGGCTGGAAAGTGCTGATAGATCTAGGAAGGATGCATGAAAATTTTTCGATATCGAGATGTGATTCCCCAGCTTCCAAACATTTTTTTCAGGCGTAGGCTTAAATTCATCTTTGAAAAGATTCCATATGAAGCAAAAGGACTCACACTAAAAAAAATCAGTAATTTTTTCATTGCAGGATTGAATCAGTTCATATTGCCGTCAAAACCATTCGGATACCCAGTCATTTTACAGGTAGAACCAGCAAATTTCTGCAACATTACCTGTCCCCTGTGTCTAACAACTTCACAAACCGCTTCTCGCCCTAAAAGTCTGCTTTCTTTTAATACTTTCAAAAACCTTATTGATGAGATTGGTGATTACTTACTTTTAATCATTCTCTGGAATTGGGGCGAACCATTTCTTAATCCAGACATTTATAGGATGATTTCTTATGCCAAATTAAAAGGTATTTTGGTCTTTTCCAGTACCAACGGTAATCTTGACTTAAACAATAAAAAAGCAGAAGAATTGATAGACTCCGGTCTTGACAGCCTGGTATTTGGCGTAGACGGGGCAACACAGGAAACCTACAGTAAATACCGTAAGGTAGGGAACTTCCAAAAGGTCCTAACAAACATCAAGACGATTGTCGATGTAAAGAGGAGAAAAAAATCAATGACTCCACTGCTCAATTTAAGATTTGTGGTCATGAAGCATAACGAGAAAGAAGTTCCTGCTATGCAAAAGCTTGCTGAGAGCCTGGAAGTTGATTACTTCACGCTCAAAACTGTAGATCTTCCCTCTGCCCTTGGTGATAATCTTGATAACATCTATGTACCTGAAGAGCGAATTTATCAGAGATACGAATACAAAACCGGAAGCTATATCCGAATAAAAAGGCCCTTCACATGCATGCGTCCATGGAAAAGAATAACAATGGATGCACTGGGAGAAATAATTCCCTGTGAGATGGATTATAAAGATATCTATTCTTTCGGAAAACTGAATAACAGAAATTCGGCTCTGTCGATCTGGAAGGGAGAAAAAGCAAAGGTATTTCGCAAAGAGTTCAATCGAGGAAATAACGAATCCTGTATGTGTAAAGACTGCACTTATAAAAACAGGGTAGCTGACGATTGCACTATCAGAAAAACTCAATTAAGCCAGAAGAAACAATAACCAGATTGTATTATTCTCTATTGGTTTTGTATAATGTTGCAACAATTTCTGCTTGGAAAAATCTAATTCCTATGAGATATACATTAAATTCTCTTGTAAAAGATTTTTCACCGCCGATTTTATTGCGTGGCGCTAAGGTTATTCTCAAGTTAATACGAGGTTTCATTGAAGTATCAGAAAAGAGTCCCAAATGGTATGATCATACGTTTGTTAAATATGACAGTAAGCATAAACACTATACAGAATCACATTTTTACCCTATATGGTCTGTTATTGCTGAGCTTATAACAATGGCCGATATAGACTCCATATTAGAGATTGGCTGTGGGTCCGGTCAAATGGCACTTTTACTCCGGGACAGAGGTGTGAAAAAGTACTATGGATTTGACTTCAGTCAAAAGCGTATAGATTGGGCAAGAAAAACATGTCCAGGCTTTACCTTTATAGTTGCAGATGCTTTAAAAACTGATCTTTTTGAAAAGGTTCACTATGATGCTGTTGTGTGTACTGATTTTCTTACACATATAATAAGAGACATCGAGGTGATCACTCGAATTCGTCCCGGCACGAGATTTTATGGAACTGTGCCTAACTATCCCTATACTTCTCATGTAAGGTATTTCCGAACATCCAATGAAGTCTATTCCAGATACGTCAAATATTTTAAGAATTTCCGTATAGTACCGTTTCTTGCTGATGTAAAGGGGAAAACAATCTATTTGATTGAAGGTGTAAAACTATAAATATCAAAAATTTCTGCATGTTATCAATTGTGTAAAATAGATGAATACTGTAACGCAGGAAATATCTATTGTTTATATTGAAGAATTTAATTGAACATCTATTCATTGGAGAAAGGTAGACCTTGTTCGCCAGTGTAATAATTTGCACTTACAACCGGGCACAGATGCTCAAACGTTTATTGGATTCTCTTTCACACCAAACAATGGAACCGAAGATGTTCGAGATAATTGTTGTAGATGATTGTTCAACGGATCAAACAAAAAAAATATGTCACATGATGAGTAAGAAACTGCCAAATATGAAATATTTTTCTACACGTAAAAACATAGGTCTTGGCAGTGCCGGAAATTTTGGAATACAGTCAGCAAGAGGTAAATACTTACTCTTTATCGATGACGACTGTATTGCACAATCTGATTGGATAGAGGAAATGTGCTCAGCTCTTGATACGGAGCCTGTTATAGCTGGTGCCGTTGTAAGTCCTGTATCAAACTATATCACACTCTGCCATAACATATCCCAACTTTATCCCTTCATGCCGGGCAGAAAAGCTCGTATTGTGGACTTCGTTGCGGGATTGAACATGGGTTTCAAACGGCCGGTACTTGAGAAGCTGAGCGGTTTTCAGGAAGGTCTTAGAATACCTCCAGATACAGAGTTAATTCTCCGTGCACGAGAGGCAGGCTATCATGTATATTTTAAACCCGATGCTTTGGTCACACATGCCCCTGAACGTACCAACTTGAGAGCGGTTTTCAGGTACTCCTCAGAGCATGCTGCAAAAACAATTCTGCTTCGAAATAAATATCGTACCTTGTTAAGTACTCCGTTTGTGCTACGATCTCCAATTCTTATACTCTTGGCAGCACCTCTGATTGCAATGAGAGTTACCTTAGGTATTTACTTGGGGAATTTCAGGCTTACAAAACTCTTTTGGACAGCACCTCTCGTTTTTGCACTGAAGCTTGCCTGGTGCTGGGGAGCATTCTGCGGCCTACGAATGCAAAGAAAACAAATCTAAGTAATTAAGAAATAACAATTTTTTATTCTCTTATATCTTTTTCCATGGCACAATTGGGGTATGGAGGCTAAACTTTGAGGATCAGGAATTGGACTTCATATGCAAAGACAGCTATGGGCATTTTGCACGGCAGCCGGGCTTTCATTGGACCGCTACATGCTAATCTGTCTCTCACTAACCGCTGTAATATTAGTTGTATCCATTGTTACTTCTATTCAAAATACCTCGACAAGCCAAACATGTTTGTAGTTAGAAGAGCCAGGCTCATGGGCTCCTCTATTCCAGATGATGAATATCTAAGGAGATTGCAAAGATGTGATGTTGACAGTACTCAAATCCTCAAACTCATTGACAGGCTTATAAGAACTGGAACAAGAAGATTTTCTTTTACAGGTGGTGGTGAGCCTTTTCTTCATAAAAATGCCCTCGATTTCATGGAACGCGCGAAACATTATGGTAGCATCTGCATGGTCAGTACAAATGGCACACTCTTAAATCACGAAACTATTGATAAGTTGATAAGGATTAAATTTAATGATCTGAGGATCACAACAATGGCGGGCACCAGAAAGATGTATATTCGTACACATACTGGCATTACAAATCGAACCTTTGATGATCTGAGGGATAACCTCCTCTACCTTGCAGAGCGAAAGGCTTCTTTTGGAACAAAGTACCCTGAGGTTACTCTTATCTGTATTGTCATTGCACAGAATTACAGAGGTATTTTTGACTTTGCCAAATTTGCCAATCTGGTGAAAGCCAACCGGGTCATTTATTATCCTGTTGATGATCTTGAGGATCCGAACCTTGCAAAACTAGTACCGACAGAAAAACAGGCTCTATCGGTGAGGAAACAGCTCAAGGAGATAAAGAAATACCTCGATTTAAAGAGAATCGACAATAACATCAGCAATTTCTTAATCGTATTCAGAAAGAGACTCGATACGAGAGCCCTCTATAGTATTATTCCTTGTTATATTGGATGGCTAGCAGTGAGGATTGATGCAGATGGTTTAGTCTATCCATGCTGTCGTTGTTATGAGCCTCTTGGGAATATTTTCGAAAAGGATTTCTATGAAATATGGAATGGAAACACATATCGCATATTTAGAAGAGAGGCAATTACAATAACAAAAAGAGGGTTGCCTGTGAATGGTTGCAGTTGTTACAGTTGTCCGATATACACGGTAAACCTTCGAGTTTATAGAGCGCTTCATCCGGTTAAGGGTAGGTCAGCCAGGTTTACGAGAATTTAGTCATCTATTTCGATATAGAAACGCTTACAGACTATGTTGGATGATTTGTATAGATTTATATTGGAATATACAAAATCAAAAAATTAACACATTTTGTAGGGATTACTAAAAAAATGAGAGATAATATACACAGGGCAATTTTTCTCTCTATACAAAAAAAGAGGGGTGCTGACATTGAGCGCCATCTGAAGAATCTTGAAGAAAGTCAATGGTGGGATAGGCAACGGCTGCGACAATTACAGTGGAGTAAACTCATAGCCTTGATCGAGTATGCCTATAAGAATGTCCCGTACTATCGAGAGACCTGGAAGAATGCTGACATACATCCTGAGGACATCCGCACTTGGAATGATTTCGAATCTCTGCCTATGTTGACTAGAACACTGATTCAGGAGAATTCTCAGAAATTGATATCCAGGGAGAGAGATTCAGTCCCCCTTCATTCTGGAATGACGAGTGGATCCACAAGCATTCCCTTTCATTTTATTCGATCGCAAGATGCAAAGGCGAGGTATTGGGCGGCAAGGTATAGGGGGTATCGTTGGCATGGTCTTGATATTGTAGATAGACAGGCTCGTCTCAGCGGAG
Source organism: uncultured Spirochaetota bacterium (assembly GCA_964424795.1). Taxonomy (GTDB): domain Bacteria; phylum Spirochaetota; class B62-G9; order B62-G9; family DRHN01; genus CAYRKG01. The sequence goes on along the minus strand of CAYRKG010000003.1, from coordinate 53,989 downwards.
TTCCATTTGATTTATGGCCCAGAATTCAGTTACGTGTAAAAGACTATTGTATAAATCGTTGCCGTCTTCCGATTTATGACCTCTCTGAAGTCAAGATGAAGCGATATGCACAGAAACTTAACGTCTTTAGGCCAAAATACCTGAACGGATTAGCATCTGCACTGAATGTCTTCGGTACATTTATAAGAGAAGAAAAGATTCGTAAGCATTATCCGTGGATTCCTTTAAAGGCTGTTGTTTCTGAAGCTGAAATACTGACACCATCCAATCGTACTCTTCTCGAAGAAACTTTCGAATGCCCTGTAATAAACTATTATGCCACATCCGAAACTGGACTCATTGCCATCGAATGTCCCGAAGGTTTTCTGCATACAGTTCCTGAAAACATCTATCTTGAGACAATTCCTGTAATAGATACATTAGATTCCGGGGATGGCAATGTCCCTGAAGAGGTTGTGATTACTGAATTGAATAGTCATGTCATGCCATTCATTAGATATCGTGTAGGTGACCTGATAGAATGTTTGCCTGAGAATAAATATTGCTCCTGTGGTCGCACATCAGCTTTAGTAAAAAATATAGTGGGGAGAACCAACAATCTTATTGTTACACCAGAAGGTAAGATACTGGTGGGTACAATCTTTGATTTTGTTACGAAGTATAGCCTTAGGAAGGGAGGCGGCATTAAGCAGTTTATCGTCAGGCAGGATGAGGTCGATCGGCTTATCTTCTTTATTGTCAAGGATGCTGGTTTCTCAGAGAAAACACTTCGACTTTTAGAAGATAAAACACACGAGATTGTAAGTCCCAGAATGAAAATTGAGTGTAGATTTGTAAACGCTATTCCACGTACGCAGGCCGGCAAATTAATGAATTTCTCATCAACATTGAATGTCAATGAAGTATTAGCTCAGCTATGTAGTTCTGAAAAGCTGGATAATGAAACTCAAATTCAAAATAACTGAATCCAGCAATAATTAAACGAAATGACTCATTAATGGCGTGGATAAGAAACTACTCTCCTTATCCACACCTGTTTAAATATACCGGTTTGTGGGCTTGAGACGCTGTCACATAGAAGCCAATATCTCTTATGAGATAAAAGAGCTTCAGGCTTTACATACCTGGCATGTCTTGTTTTTGGAGTTGCAAATAAACCCCTTCTTCTTTAATTTAGCGATTGCTTTCTTCATGTTATTTACCTCCTCATATTTTTATATTCTTGAGCAACAGGGCATTGGGGGTCTTCTCCCCAGAAATCTCCTGTTGATGCATAGGCAAGGGCTCTACACCCCCTGCAATGGTAGAGATATTTACACTTGTTACAACCCTTGATCCTGCTGATCTCTCGAAACATCTCCATCTTCTTGTTATAGACAAAGTGTTGGAGGAACGATTCATCCGGGGACCACTTCCCTATCACGCTGCCTGTATGACGTCGACACGCCATTAGTGTATCGTCTGGCAGAAGTGTAAGCATAGAAGAACCCAAGCCGCATCCCCCGGCTACTTTTTGTTGTGGTGTTACATCACAAGAGCCATTCACTAAGATCAACAACGGATCCTTCTCAACGAAACCTTGTGTATCAGAATCAAAGTACTCCTCAGTTCGAACTATGGCTTTAAGAAAATCGAGGTAATCGGCCGGGGAGAGTAATAATGAAAAATTGTTGGTTGGAACATGACGTGCGAAAGACCACTCGGAGACCCCAAAAGAATGACATAGTCTCAATATGTCTACCATTTCTGAACAATTGTCTTTAGATATTGTTGACATTACTGTAACAGGTATTTGTGCTTTCACCAAGCATTTAATAGCTTTAATGGTTCTGTCGAAGCTGCCGACAGACCTGATTCTGTCATGTGTCAACTGCGAACCGTCAAGCGATAACTGGTAGTCGTGAATATCAAAATCCTTAAGCTTTTCTATCGGTTTGCAATTGTCTGTAATGAGTAATTCTGGATTTCCTAAAATACTGATTGACGGAGTGAGTTGCCGTACAAGATTTAGTATCTTCCAAAAATCAGGATTTAACAACGGATCGCCGCCGGTCAATGCAATGTATGGATCCGTCTCAAGAGTTGAGCAGCAGTTTGCAAAATCTTCAACAATTATCTTTGCACGTTCGTAGCTAACATCCTTTCCATCGAAACTAGTCTGGTAACAATGAAGGCACCTATTTTTACATCTGTTCGTTAAATGCCATTGTAGATAGAAGTATTCACTCATTGTCAGACCTTGGGAAGAATCCTCTTTTTAACTAATTACTAATTATACTACAAATGTAAAGTATAACAATTAAAAATACTTGATTTCTACTATATCACGTTAAAAATACAGTATGTTGGTATTTTATAACTCATATTAACTCGCATATTACCTCATTCACTTCAAAGATGTAACTATATTGAAGCAAAAACCGCATCATAGAGAGATTACAATCCTTTTCCTCCTGCATAACGAGAAGATAACCTACTACGATATCGAGCAGTGATTTCATGGCCAGGTTCATCGATAGTTAGGCTTTTGTTGACAATATTTTTGCCATGATATATTCATCTACATAGTTTCCATCGACAAGAAGTGAATCGTTCAGTCTACCTTCAATCTCAAATCCCATCTTCTTATATAAACCAAGTCCTGCCTGGTTATGCACCATGACGCAGAGTTCTAGGCGATGGATTTTTTGTTTGCTCGCCCACTGTTCTATTGAAGCTAAAAGTTTTGTTCCTATCCCTTGATTCGTATACTGTTGAAAAACACCTATTACTATGTAAACACAATGCCTTTTTCTCTTGTAAGGTCGTCCAAAGGCTTCGATAAAGCCAACCAGTTCATCCGATTCCTCTACGACGAGAATAGTCTGCTTATCTGATTCAAGAACCTTTTCGATGTGATTACGCTGTTCTTCAACAGATATATTTCGTTCCCCAGGTTCAAATAGCAGGAATTTCGTTTCTTTATCCAACTTCTTACACAAATTTAAGAAGTTTTCAGCGTCTTCAACTGTTATTTCTCTAATTTCCATTGTACTTAGTAATATTAATCAGCCTGACGAGCGGTATAACCTACATCTAAATCTATTAACTACCCTTATTCTTTTCTTTTCTTATTTGATATTGAATATCTTCCATCAATTTCCTGTTTGCGGCTAATAAATCTGATAAAAATGCAACTAATATGGCTTGAAAACCTATTACTAACAGAATAGTTGCTAGTATCAAAGATTGTACATGACCAGCACCTCGATGATTAAAATAAAAGTATAAAAACCTCACTCCAATTAAAAAACCTGTAGTGAATAGAACTCCTCCTATTATCATAAAAAATCTAAAGGGCTTATATATAACAAAAATTCTGATAATTGTAACAATAGATTTCTTTATATAGAAAAAAACATTCTTAAACAATCTTGAAGGCCGCAACTCTTCGTTCACTCTAATAGGCACTGATGTGATTGCCATCTTTTTTCGACCTGCTTGAATAATGGTTTCAATAGTATAGGTGTAATCATTAAAAACATTCAATCTCATAGCTGCGTCTCTGGACATGGCCCTAAACCCGCTTGATACATCTGGAATATCTGTTTTACTCACTACTCTAACGAACAAGCTTCCCAATTTTTGTAAGAATTTTTTCCAAAGAGGAAAATACTTTATTTCTCTTATAGGTCTTTCTCCAATTACAATATCAGCCTTTCCTTCCAGAATCGGCTTGACCAATTTTGGGATATCCTCAGCATTATATTGGCCATCAGCATCTGTATTTACAATTATATCAGCTCCTAATTTTATACATTCCTCTAAACCAGCCATATATGCTTTGGCAAGCCCCTGGTTTTTTTTAAAACTAATAGTACGATCAACTCCATATTGTTTCGCAATTTCTATAGTTTTATCATTACTTCCATCATTAATAATCAACCATTCTACTTTACTAAAACCTTTTACTTCTCTTGGCAGATGTGAGAGAGTTACAGGCAATGATTTTTCCTCATTATAACAAGGAATTTGGATAACTAACTTCATCTATACGTTCCCTTACTCAATTACTATGAAATCCACATCGATTCCAAGTTCTCTATGATCTTCACCTATATTTAATTTATAAGGAACAAATGTTGATGATTTAATACGTATTTCTTCAATAGTTTTTATTTCGCTCTTAAGTGAAAAATAGTATGAATTATTTTCTTTCTTCATATAATTAAGTTCTGATCCATTTACGAAGATTTTAAGTTTCAATTTTTGTAGGTCATTCTTATAAGGATTCCATCCTTTGGTATGAAGTACTAAGAATTCATCGTTTGGTTGAATTACATAGCCGATATTGTTTATAATTCCTTCGCCATTTGTCCAAATATTATCATTGTAAAAATTTTGTAAAATTCCGTATATGTATCTGGATGTCGGTACTATGTATTTATAATATAGTTCGTACTTATCAATCTTGAATAAATACAAATCTGTTTTTATGTATTCAAACTTCTTGGGGATAGTATTTGTATGTTCAAACCTTCCCTGTTTATAACTTATTATATCAATAAGCCTTAAATATGGATTTTTTATATGAGGTGATTGTGAAAGGATATAAACATCGTTATATTCAGTAATAAGCGTTTTGTATAATTTTTTAGATATTTTTTGGATATCTTCAATATTCATAACATTAAGTCCGAAATAGTATGATAGTGGTGTTTTTATCCCATACATCCTAAGAGCTTCTTTTTTATTAATAAGGAGCATATCTTTTTCATCCATTCGATTTTGTATTTTATTAAGCGACTCTTTAGCCCCTTCCGCCTCTTTACCCAAAAATTGATAAAAGGAAAAATACATTGAATATATCGTTACTGCAATTGCTAAGATCTTTACTAGATGCTTTTGTATTTTACTTTTTTCAAATAGATAACCAAAATACAAAGCAATAAGCAGAAATGAATAGGGTACCAATTCACTTAAAAAATATCGAGCATAATAATACTGATAAGGAGTAATAAGTCTTATAACAACCCCAAAGGTCCAAAATATTATTAAAAATAGAAGTAATAAGATATGAAAAATGTTTTTGCTTTTTCTTATATTGTATATTGCAAAGATTAATATAATAAATCCAACAGGTGAAATATAAGTAATGGCCACAAATATATTGGAGAATTTAAAAGATTCCCAACCGAGATTTACCGCATGCCAACGATTATCTATCCAATTATCTCCAATGTATTTATCAGTAAATCCTATCTCATACGCTCTATAAATTCCTATTAGTACAACTATAAAAAATATATAAGGTAATGATTTATTAATTGCTAGAAATATTTTCTTCAGGATATTTTTAATCCAACAATCTTTAAAGGATGAAATAACTAATAAGGTGGTCATAAAAACAAAAATAATTACTAATATTAAAAGCCAATGATCGGGTGATATATAAAGAAAAACATTTTTATAAGTATTATAGAAATAGGGAAATGAGTAAAAATAACCATATAATAATGAACATATAAATAAAATTAAGATGGAAAAATAATAAATTATCAAATGTTTTTTTAGCTTACTATTTTTACAGAACATAAGTGTAATACACATTAAAACATAAAAGAAAGGAATATACATAAATCCACTTATTCTAGTTAAAAAAAAGCAAAACATTAAAGCTGAAGACAGAAATAAATAAAATGTATTGATTTTTCCATTTATATTTTCCTTATAATATTTGACTAAGCAATAAAAACTAGATGAGGTAAAAGCAAGCGCAACTACTTCTGAAACGGGGAATTTTGAAAAAAAGGCGTGAAGTGGACTCACGGCAAGAAAAAGTGCAATTAAGTGACCTGGCAGTCGTTTTTTACCTGAAATTTCATATGCTAATAAGTAAAATGAAATAATGGATATGAGCGAAAAAAATACTAAAGAATACACCCTATTATCTGAGCCGAAAATTTTAGCTACTATGGCCATCCATATGGGATTAATAGGGTAGAATTGAAATACATATAGCGATCTATTTAGATCTTTTATATATATTCCTGGTAGATGTACACCTTCATATCTATTTTTTTTAATTATACTAATCCCATGATTAACATCGTCATAGGTTTTTTTTCCTTCATCATCCAATCCATCACGCAAATGATCAACTATGAAGGTGCTCCCTGTTCGTTCATAAGTTGCAGACATATTCACATAAATTCCTTCATCTTGCCCACCCATTATGTATAGATAAGGTTCGGAACGAAAAAGCAGGGATATCAATATTATAAATAGAAAAAATATGCTGAACCTATTATCTCTTAATACAAATTTTATATTAAAAAATTTGAGAAACAGGATCGTTAATACGATACCAATTAATAATGCATGTAATGAATTAAATCTATTTGAAATCAAAAGAATAATAGAACTAAAGGTTACTGATACAACAAATAATAGTACAATATCAATCAAGCTTATTGGAAGCTGTTCTCTTTTATTTTTGTCTTTAGAGAGCATTTATAAATAATGTTTTAGTTAATTATTTTTGATTGGATAGATCCAAGAATATAAAAAATCAATATAGCTACTAATCAATTAAAGGATATCTGTTATGAAAGATGCTTTTTTATCGTGATTGATTATAACTAATCATTATATTAATTTAGATTGTATGTTATAGTTATCCTATTAATTATGCAACATTTTTATTAATTTATAGTTTATGACACTTTTAGGTGGATGTATTGCCATCAAAATGTTGAATACTGCGATTCATGTTAATTGAAAACGAAGGCACTAGATTATAAAGGGATTTTTTAGGAAAATTTGTGATAGATAAGTAATGGATAAATTACTTTATCAAAGATTTGTATATTTATAATAATTATGAATTTCTTTCGAAATAGTAAGCAAAATAATTATCTTTACCTCATACAGCAGTTTACCATAACAGACTTCAAGCTCAGGTACAGCCATTCCATTCTAGGGTATCTATGGTCTCTTCTTAATCCCCTCATAATGTTTGGTGTGCTATACTTTGTTTTTTCTGTATTTATGCGATTCGGGGGTATTGAACACTATCAGGTTTATCTGCTTTCTGGTATTATACTCTATGGATTTTTTTCTGAAACTACAAATTCTGGTATGACTTCACTCCTTACGAAATCATCCTTATTGAACAAGGTGAACTTTCCCCGGATAATCATCCCTCTAAGTTCTATACTCACAAATACGATCACTATTTTACTTAACATGATAATTCTGTCGATATTTATAGCCTTTTCTGGTGTGAAGGTGAAATACTCTGCCTTTTTCGGCTTATTAACATTATTTGAGCTCATCATACTTTCATTCGGAGTATCTTTGTTTTTAAGTTCATTTTATCTCAAGTTCAGAGATTTATCGCATATATGGGGTGTGCTGCTGCAGCTTGGCTTCTGGGCAACGCCAATTATATACCCAATCGATATTGTGCCAGGAAAATACCATATACTATTTAGAATCAATCCTATGGCACGTCTTATCATCAATTTTCGAATGGTTGTTATTATGAGTCAAGTTCCAGGCATAAGAAATATAATTTATAATTTTATAATGGTTTTTCTGTTTTTTATTTTAGGATTTATCGTTTTTCAAAGACGTCAAAAATATTTTGCGGAATGGATGTGATGGAAAGTATTATACAACTGATTGATGTATCAAAAATGTTCAAGATACCGCATATACAAACAAATAACCTAAAAAGTTATTTGATTCACTTTAGAAAGATGCGTACATATGAGGAATTTTATGCATTGAAAGATATTAACTTTGAAATTAAACCTGGTGAATTTATTGGAATTATAGGGAGAAATGGTTCAGGAAAATCCACTCTTTTAAAGCTTATTGCTGGTATATTGCGTCCTACGTCTGGCGATATATTTGTAAACGAAAAAATCTCACCGTTTCTGGAACTTGGTGTTGGGTTTAATCCTGAATTGTCAGCAAGAGAAAATATTTTTTTATATAGTTCAATTTTAGGACTATCAAGGAAAGAAGCAGTAGAGAAATTTTCAAATGTGCTTGAGTTTTCCGAACTCGAAAGATTTATAGACACACCTCTTAAGAATTTTTCAAGCGGTATGCAGGTGAGACTAGCTTTTTCAGTAGCGATCCAGTCGAATGCTCCCATTTTGTTAGTTGATGAAGTATTGGCAGTGGGAGACGCACCTTTTCAGGAAAAATGTTTTTCTGTATTTGAGAAGTTTAAAAAGGTAGGAAAAACAATTGTTTTTGTCAGTCACAATATGGTATCTATATCGAGATTCTGTGATAGAGTAGCTTATTTAAAAAGGGGCAAAGAAGTTGTTATAGGGAAACCTGAGGAAATGATCGATATGTACTGCCATGACATTGGTTGAATAGACATATTAAATTGTTGCAAGAGTTATATAAAAAAATGAGTAAACAGATTGATATCATAATACCGATTTATAATGAAGAAGATAATATAAAACATCTCTATGATGAAATTCAAACACAAGCAACTTCATTAGCAAAATATAGCTTTTGTTACATTTTTGTTAATGATGGAAGCACAGATCGATCTTTAGATGTTTTGAAAGAATTAGCAAGAAACAATAAATGTGTAAAAATAATCGATTTAACGAGGAACTTTGGGAAAGAGATAGCACTAACATCAGGGCTCGATGCTAGTAGAGCAGATGTTGCCATATTTATTGATGCTGATCTTCAACACCCACCTATGTTAATACCAAAGCTTATCGAAAAATGGGAAAATGGCAATATTCTTGTTACCTGTTTAAGAAAAGATATAAAAAAACAGCCGCTTTTAAGGAAGATTGGTTCATTGGTTTTTTATTGGATACTAAATAAAATGTCAAATATAAAGTTTACCCCAAAATCAACAGATTACAGACTAATCGACAAGAAAGTTATTGATGTTTTAAAGAAGTTTACAGAAAAAAATAGAATGTTCAGGGGATTAATAGATTGGGTTGGTTATAAGGCCGATTATGTGGAGTTTGAAGCACCGGAAAGGAATATAGGAAAGGCACGATATTCATATAGAAAATTAGTTAATTTAGCAGTAAATAGCATTGCTTCATTTTCAATTATACCCCTTAAACTTGCAGCATATTTAGGATTATTCATATCAGCTGTTAGTATTATTTTACTTTTGATAATGATAATTGTGCGCTTCATTTTAAAATCTCCATTTTTTTCCTCCATTTCTTTTGTAGTTGTTGGTAACACTCTTTTAATTGGAGTCGTTCTAGTTTGTTTGGGATTGTTGGCTTTATATATTGGTCAAATTCACTCCGAAGTGATTAACAGACCCCTCTATGTAATCAAGGAGAAAATCAATTTTGATGAGTAAGTTGAAGATCATTTTACTAAAGATAATAGGGGATAAATTTATAAAAACAAGCATGCTCTTTTTTGTAGCAACCATGGTGTCAAATATAATAAATTATCTATTTCAGATAACGATGGGAAGGATGCTTCCAGTTGAAAAATATGGTGAAATGAACAGTCTTTTCTCAATTGCAATGTTGATTTCAATCCTATTTGCTCCAATGGCCAATTTTTTTGCACGTGATACGGCAAGGCTGTATGCATTAAATGAAAATAATAAAATACATGATTTATTTAACAATGCTTATACTAAATTTGGTATAGTTATTATTTTGTTTATAATATTTATATCATTTTTTTCACCATTCATAAGTAATTATATCCATGTTAATACTTTAAAGGTGCTACTTGTTTTTATTTCTAGTATCATATCAATTGTAATAATAATAAATAATGGATTTATTCAAGGTCTGCATAATTTTAGGTTATTATCTATTGTTATAATTTTATCTTCTTTATTTAGATATCTTTTTATTTTAATTTTTATTTATAAAAATCGATCAATTTATAACGTACTTTATGGTCTGTTAGTAAGTGGTGCTGTCGTTGGAATATTTTCGTATTGTATACTTAAAAAACGATATATTAATAAATGGCAAATAGAAAAATTTCCAATCGAAAGCGGTAAAATAAAGAATTATTTATTACCAATGGCATTTTCAAATTTATTGTTCGGTGCCATAACACAAATTGATGTTGTTCTTGTAAAGCATTTTTTTTCACCATATAATGCTGGTATTTATGCATCGGCTGCAGTAATAGGCAAGGCTGTTATGTATTTGCCAGCTGCTATTGTATTATCTCTTTTTCCAATAGTATCTGCTGAGAATGCAAAAGATAAGAATACCCTTCATATCCTTATTAAAGCGGTTATTATCAATATTCTACTTTCAGGTGGTGGAGTTTTAATTTTAGTGTTTTTTCCTAATTTTATAATAAATTTCTTGTTTGGCTCAAAATATATACCTGCGGTAGGTATTGTTGGATTTTTTGCAGTGGCTATGTTTGCTATGAGTTTTATATCCATTTTGATGAATTATTTTCTCGCTCTTGGTGAAGTAAGGTTTGTTTTTGCTCTCTTGGGCTCTTTACTATTGGAAGTAATTGGCATTTATTTATATCATCAAAATTTGAAACAGGTTCTATCTATAATTTTAGTATCAGGAATTTTTTCTCTAATTGTGTTTTCTATATTTGTATATATTGAATATAAGAAAATAGTGAATAAGATATAACCTAATGAAAGTATCAATAGTAATCCCGGTTGTAAGTATAAATGATTATATTCGAGAATCAATACCTCATATACTGTCGATGGACTATAATGATTTTGAAGTTTTAATTTTAGTTGAAGAAGAATCTGATGAGACATTTGAAAAAATATGTATAATACTAACAGGCAGAGTGGGCCCTGCAGAAAAAAGGGATATTTCTATTAAATATGCAAAAGGTGAAGTATTAGCATTTCTTGATGATGATGCATTTCCAGAGCCTGATTGGTTAACGAGAGCTGTCAACCACTTTGAGGATAAAGATGTATTTGCAGTTGGAGGACCTGCAGTAACCCCTGATACTGACTCTTTCTGGCAGAGAGTTTCTGGAGCTGTATTTTTAACAAAGGTTGGTGGAGGGAGCCCAGAAAGATATTGGCCAATAGGGAATGTTCACGAAGTTGATGATTGGCCTTCAGTAAATCTTCTTGTTAGAAAAGATGCATTTACAAAAGTAGGTGGATTTAAGTCGCAATTTTGGCCTGGAGAAGATACAAAATTGTGCCTGGATTTGATAGATGCGGGAGGAAAAATTATTTATGATCCTACTGTTAAAGTATGGCACCATAGGCGATCCGGGGTTATTAAACACTTAAATCAGGTTGGGAATTATGGTTTACACCGTGGATTTTTTGCAAAAAAGTATCCTGAGAACTCCCTAAAACTTAAATATTTTATACCTTCTATATTTACACTTTTTATCATAATTTCTATAGCAATAACAATATTTATTAAACCAACTGGTAAGTTTATTTTATACGGCTATATAATTTATGGTATTGCTCTATTGTATGGATTTTTCGATATATTTAAAAAGGAAAAGAATGTATCTATATCACTATTTGCAATTTTTTATATTATTTTTACTCATTTATGGTATGGGTTGAGGTTTTTACAAGGATTTTTATTAAAGACTAATCTTAAGAGCAAACTTAGAAAGTAAATGAGGTTCTTAAAAATTGAAAATTGTAATATCTTATCCTCCCCTGGAATCAAGTAAAGGAGTTCCTCTATTAACTCAAAACAGACAGTTTCAATGGTTTAAAGAACCGACATATATTTATCCCATGGTTCCCGCATATGCTGCCTCATTGTTAAAAGAAAATGATTATGAAGTAATATGGGATGATGCAATTGCAGAACAGTTAACCTATAATCAATGGCTTGAAAGAATAGAAAACGTTAATGCAGAAATAATTGTGATAGAAACAAAAACACCTGTGGTGAAAAGACATTGGAGGGTTATTTCTGATTTAAAACGTATAGACCCAAAAATTAGAACAGTTCTTGTAGGAGACCATGTTACTGCTTTTCCTGAAGAAAGCTTCAAGAATAGTAATGTTGATTTTGTGCTTCAGGGGGGGGATTATGATTTTGGGCTTCTTAATTTAGTAAATTGGATTAATAATGAGGAAGAACTGAAGAAGGGATGGTGGATGAGAAAAAATGGGACTATTATAAAAGGTGGGGATCAAGAGTTAGATAAAAATGATTTAAACACTCTTCCATTTATTAATAGAGATCTTACTAAATGGCAGTTATATGCATATAAAAATGGTAACTTTAAATATGTGCCAGGAACATATGCAATGGCTGGTAGGGATTGCTGGTGGGGGAGATGTAGTTTTTGTTCTTGGACTACAATGTATCCTGGTAATAAATATCGTACAAGGAGTGTAGATAAACAACTGGATGAGATTGAATTACTTCTTAATAATTATAAAGTTAAAGAAATCTTTGATGACAGCGGCTGTTTCCCCAAGGGTGAATGGCTACGGAATTTTTGTAATGGTGTGATAGAAAGAGGTTTTAATAAAAAAGTCGTTCTTGGCTGTAATATGAGAGTTGGAGGCTTATTTGAAGATGACTGTAAACTGATGAAGAAATCCAATTTCAGATTTATTTTAATTGGGCTTGAATCAATAAACCAGAAGACTCTAGATAGTTTAAATAAAGGGATAAAGGTTCAGCAGATAGAAGAAACAATAAAGATGGTTAAACAAGCCGGTCTTGAACCGCATATAACAACCATGGTGGGATATCCATGGGAGACAAAGGAAGATGCTGAGAACACTATTAATTTTGCAAAATATTTATTTAAAAAAGGTTTTATTGATACACTTCAAGCCACTATTGTTGTTCCTTATCCCGGAACCCCAATGTTTTATGAAGCAAGAGAAAAAGGTTGGCTGTTAACAGAGGATTGGGATCGATATGATATGAAAGAATCTGTATGGAAAAGTCCAGTTGATAATGATGATGTGTTACGTTATACTCAGGGTCTTTATAAAGCAGCACTAAATCCTGCTTATATTTTTAAAAAATTAATAAGTGTTCAAAATATCAATGATATCAAATTCCTTTTTCGTGCAGGAAAAAAATTTTTGGGACATATCATGGATTTTAGACAAAAGAATGAGCCTTGTTAAACACCTAACAATCCATATACTATACAATAACTATAAACCTTTCGTTAAAGTCTATTATCATATTATTAATTTCTTCAATTTTGCCTGTGTAATTCAGTAGTCAAAGTAATTGAATTGTTCAATTAGATTTATGTTTATATATATAATCAATTATTGTTTGACGGTATTTATCAGGCATTCCTATATCAAAGCTTCTACCTTTAACAATATACCCCATAAATCCATCTTCCTGACGTAATTTATCAAGACATGATGTCAGTTGGAACTCACCGCCTTCACGAATATTATGATTTATGTGCTCTTCTAGAATATCAAAAATTTTTGGACTAAGGATATATTGTCCAAAAAGTGCAAGGAATTGATCATTTTCCATTTCATCTAAGTGTAAATGTTCTCTTGCATATTCTATACTTGGTTTTTCATAAAACTCTGTTATGGTAAGTATAGAATTTTCATGCTCCCATAAGCCAGTAACACAACCGAAACTTTTAAGCTCCTCTTTAGGAATCACTTTTAATCCAACAATATTTTTACTATAACGTTCATATACATCGAGTAATTGTCTTGTACATTGTGTTTCGTTATCGGATGCATATAAGTGATCTCCAAGCATGAGTAGGAATAGTTCGTTATTAACCCATTCTCGTGCACAATATACTGCATGACCAAATCCTTCTTGAACATCTTGAGTAATCAATGTTACATGATGGCCTAATTCGAGTAAATAATCCGAATATTCTTGATTTTCTTTGGAAAGTTTATTGTAATTTTCAATGAAGGGTGGTGAATAAAAAAAATCTTCAAATAATTTGAGATCATTTTTTTGTACAATAACAGCAATATCTTCGATTCCTGAATTAATTGCTTCTTCTATAATTATAAGTATTAAAGGCTTTGCTCTTCCTGTGGTATCAATAACCGGGAAAAGTTCCTTTTTTATTGCTTTTGAAGCTGGAAATAATCTTGTACCAAAACCAGCAGCAGGAATTACTGCTTTCCTAATTTTTCGACTAGATTTGAGTATTAATGGTAAACATGGCATTTGAAGTTTACTTTTAAGTATTTCCATTACCTTTTTTTGATCGTTTTCATCTTTAACTATAAATTGTACAGAGCCGTCACCTTGGGAACCTACTCCTTTGCCTCCTAATATGTAAGGCTGAATTGGCTTATATTTTAAAACCTTATGAAGTATTGGTGCATTCAATTGTGATGGGCATGCTGGTTGGAGATGTTTGTCGAATTCCTTTTGAGCTTTTTTCATTAAATTACCAATTTTTTCAGAATTACCTTTTTCTATAGCCTCAATTGCTTCATTAATAATTTGTTTATTAATTAAACCTAAATATTTTTGTACATTCCTTTTTATACTATCATCAGCAAATGGATAACAGTAATTGAGCTGCGCTAATATTTTTTTTGTATCCTTACTCGCATTAAGATCAACAATAATAAAATATAGATCTTTAGTTACTTTTAATTCATTTACATCTATCCTATCACCATCAAAGGTCATTAAAATAGCTCTATCACCATAGGCACACCCCTGATCCATCCTTCCACAGCGAGAAGGGGTTGTAACCTCTCCTTGATAAGCATACTCCATTTCGCCTCTAGTTGTCATTTTTAAATCGTATATTCTATTAAATGCCCGGGCAACAAGTACACATATTGCTGCACTTGATGAAAGGCCTTTTTTCACAGGTAAGTCAGTTAAGTAATTATTTATATATAAACCTCTTACATGATAATGTGTAAGGACTTGATAAGCTACTCCGCATGCATAACTAAAAAAATCTCCTCTTTGTGCTTCTTTGAGCAGTGTGTCACTGTTCATCTCGACTTTAAAAGGGCCCATCATTGTTTCATTACATAATGTTGTTGTAAGAATGAGCTTTGTTGGATGTGGCTTAACTTCTGCATGAATACCTTGATTAGTACCTGTGATTATTGTATAACCTTTCTCGATATCAGCATTAATACGGCGATATCCACCTGCCCAGTCACTGTGCTCACCAAAAAGACAGATTCTTCCTGGTACAAAAAGTTTCATAATTCAACTCCAAAATAATTAAATGGATAAAAATTAGCGTTTTAAAATCGATTAATAAATTGTACATTCTTAATGTTTATTTTTATAAATTAATATATGTACGAATTTAAACGTAGTCGAATAAAACTATCATCATTTATATCTGGTGAATCCTGATTTGATAGGGTAATTAATATGAACAAAGTTTTAGTTACTGGTTCAGCGGGCTTAATTGGATCTGAGTCAATAAAATTTTTTGTTGAGCGAGGCTATCAAGCAATTGGTATTGACAATGACATGCGTAAATATTTTTTTGGTGATGAAGCATCGACTGAATGGAATAAAAAAAAATTAAAAGAAGAACTAAAAGATAAATATATACATTACCAGGTAGATATCCGTAATAATGATGATATAGAAAAAATCTTCAAAGAACACAAACTTAAAGTTATTATCCATACGGCAGCTCAACCAAGTCATGACTGGGCAGCCAAAGAGCCTTTTACTGATTTCACTGTAAATGCCAATGGAACATTAGTTTTGTTAGAGAATTTTAGAAAGTTTTCGCCTGAGGCGACATTTATATTCACTTCAACCAATAAGGTTTATGGAGATAGACCTAATCGATTACCGCTAATAGAATTAAGAACAAGGTTCGAATTACAAAAAGAGCATCGCTATTATAATGGCATAGATGAATCTATGAACATTGATAATTGTAAACACAGTTTATTTGGTGCTTCAAAGGTGGCTGCTGATATATTAGTCCAGGAATATGGTAAATATTTTGGTTTAAAGACAGGAATTTTTAGAGGTGGTTGTTTGACTGGACCAGCCCACAGCGGCACACAATTGCACGGATTTTTAGCATATTTAATTAAATGTATATCAACTAGAAGAAAATATACAATTTATGGTTATAAAGGAAAGCAAGTTAGAGATAATATACATAGTTTGGACCTGGTAAATATGTTCTGGCATTTCACTAAAAATCCGAGATGTGGCGAGGTATATAATGCTGGTGGCGCAAGACAATCTAATATTTCTATTCTTGAAGCAATAGAAAAAATAGAAAAAATACTTAATATAAAAGCAGAATATGAATATAATGAGGCTAATCGTGTTGGTGATCATATCTGGTACATTTCAGATGTCTCCAAATTTCGATCGCATTACCCGGAATGGGATTTTACTTATACAATAGATGCAATTTTAGAGGAGATTTGTCGAAACGGGCACTTTTAATAATAATCATGAATTATAAAAATTTATTAATAACTGGCGGAGCAGGATTTGTCGGTAGTAATCTGGCAATATCCTTTAAAAAGAAATATCCTTCTTTACTAGTTATAGCTTTTGATAATCTAAAGAGGCGCGGTTCAGAGCTTAATATAAGACGCCTAAGAGAAAATGGAGTTGAATTTGTCCATGGCGATATAAGAAATCCTGAAGACTTAAATTTTAAGATCAAAATAGATTTACTTCTTGAATGCTCTGCTGATCCTTCTGTACTTGCTGGTTATGGAGATAGTCCAGAATATGTTATCAATACTAATCTTGTTGGGACTATAAACTGCCTTGAGTTTACACGAAGAGATAAATCTGATATTATATTTTTTTCAACAAGCAGAGTTTATCCATTTGATGAAATTAATAGTATAAAGACTGTAGAAAAGAAAACCAGGTTTGAATGGGATGAAAAGCAAGATAGGAATATTCCTGGGTGGTCTAAAAAAGGTATAGATGTAGATTTTACTTTACATGGACACCGCTCCATGTACGGAGCTGCAAAACTATGCTCAGAATTTATAATGCAGGAATATATTGATATGTATGGCATAAAGGGAGTAATTAATAGATGTGGTGTTATTGCTGGTCCCTGGCAATTTGGGAAAGTTGATCAAGGAGTATTTACTTTATGGATGTTTGCCCACTACTTTAAAAGAACACTAACATATATTGGTTTTGGTGGGAAAGGGAAGCAAGTAAGAGATTTGCTACATATCGATGATCTTTTTGAATTAGTTGAAATACAACTTAACTCTTTAAATAAAATAAATGGCGAGGTGTATAATATTGGTGGTGGTGAACAAACAACACTTTCTTTGCTGGAAGCCACATATTTATGTGAGAAAATAACTGGAAATAAAATAAACATTAAATCAAATGCTAAAACACGACCTGCAGATTTGATAATCTACATAACTGATAACCAAAAAATATCTAATACATTAGGATGGGAGCCAAGGAGAAACTCTGAAAAGATCTTGGAAGATATCTATTCGTGGATAAAAGCCAACGAAGATAATGTATGTAGAGTTTTATAGGTAAACTATAGCAAAACAGTTTTAGGGAGAAAAAATGATACCTTTTGTAGATTTAAAGACTCAGTATCGATTAATTAAAGAAGAGATACAAACAGAGATAAATAAGGTATTACAGCAGTCGAATTTTATTCTTGGGGAACAAGTCGCTCTTTTCGAGGAAGAATTCGCAAATTTTTGTGATTCAAAATACTGTGTTGGCGTTGCATCAGGAACTGATGCACTTCATCTAGCTCTTCGGTCAATGTATATAGGACAAGATGATGAGGTAATTACGGCATCCAATACATTTATTGCTACTGTTTCAGCTATTTCCTATGTAGGGGCGAAGCCAGTTTTGGTTGATATTGATCCAAGAACATATAATATAGATTTAAATAGAATAGAAGAAAAGATTACCTCAAATACTAAAGCAATAATTCCAGTTCATCTTTATGGTTGTCCTGTTGACATGGAACGATTACTTGCTATTACCCATAAACACAATATAAGAATCATTGAAGATTCATGCCAGGCACATGGAGCTATCTGGGATGGTAAAAAAGTAGGCTCCTTTGGAATAATGGGCTGCTTTTCTTTTTATCCCAGTAAAAATCTTGGAGCCTTTGGAGATAGTGGTGCAATAGTTACTTCTGATGAAAAGATGTATGATAAGATAAAAATGATGAGAAATTATGGATCCCCCAAAAAATATTATCATGATTTTATTGGATACAATAGCAGATTGGATACTCTCCAGGCTGCTATTCTAAGGGTTAAATTAAAACATTTAGAAGAATGGAATAGTAAACGTCGTATTAATGCCAAGCTATACAATCAGAAACTTAAAGGAGTTGGAGATTTACAACTTCCCAATATTGATGAGAAAGGATCACATATTTTTCATTTATACGTGATACGTACTCAAAAGAGGGATAAGCTTTTAATATATTTAAAAGAAAATGGTATTCAATGTGGAATTCATTATCCTGTGCCAATTTATGCCTTAGGTGCATACTCACATCTTGGTCTCTCTGGTAAAGACTTCCCGGTAACAGAACAATTTTCAAAACAGATACTATCACTGCCCATGTTTCCCGAATTAACCGAAGAACAGATTAATATGGTTAGTGATTTTATTAATAAATTTTTTAAGGATAGTGCTCATGATTAATATAGGAGTTATTGGCTGCGGACACTGGGGACCAAATTTTGTTCGCAATTTTAGTGAGATAAAAGGTGTTAGTGTTAAGTATACTTGTGATTTAAATTCTGATAGATTATCTCATATAAAAAAACTTTACTCATACATGACCACCACTCAAGATCACCTTCAGATATTAAAAGATAAGGATATAGATGCAGTAGTTATTGCAACACCTGCACATTCACATTTCAAGTTAGCTGAAGAATCATTGTTATATAATAAACATATACTAATTGAAAAGCCAATTGCTACAAATGTAGAGAATGCTAAAGAATTGATAAGTATTGCGAAAAGAAAAAAAAGAATTCTTATGGTTGGGCATACATTTAAATTCAATCCCGGTATTAATAAATTAAAATCACTAATTAAGACAAGGCAATTAGGTAAAATATATTATATTTATTCCCGCCGAACAAACCTTGGGCCGTTACGTAAGGACGTGAATGCAATGTGGGACCTTACCCCACATGACATTTCTATCATTTCTTATCTTTTAGACAACCAGCCAATGGATGTAACAGCAAGGGGTAAAAAGTTTCTAGAACATGATCTTGAGGATGTAGTATTCATGACTTTGAATTATCCAAAAAATGTTTTTGCACATATTCATGTCAGTTGGCTTGACCCTAGAAAAGTAAGGGAGATAACTATAGTTGGAGATAAAAAGATGGTAGTATTTGATGACCTAAATATGGAACATCCAGTAAAAGTTTATGATAAGTCAGTAGTAAAAAAATATTTCAGACAGGATTATGATAGTTTTGAAGAATTTCAGATGATTATAAAAAATGGGATAACTTTTACACCTAAAGTTCAAATAAGAGAACCGTTGAAAGTTGAATGTCAACATTTTATTGAATGTGTTAAAAAAAATAGGGTTCCTATTACTGATGGTAGAGATGGCCTTGCTGTATTAAAAGTGATGGTCGCTTTAGAAAAATCTTTAAAAAAAGATGGTACTTTAGTGAAATTGTAAAGAGGAATAGACATGGTTCATAGAATAATTTTGCCAAAATTAGGAACAAATGTTGAAAAAGCAAAAATAATTTCTTGGCTGAAAAAAGAAGGTGAAGAGGTATTAAAAGGTGAAATAATATTAGTGGTAGAGACAGATAAAGCCACTTTTGAATTGGGTGCAGAACACGGTGGTATTCTTAGAAAGATTTTATATCCTGAAGGTTCTGTAGTTATTATTACAAGAACAATTGCAATTATTTCAGAGTTGGATGAAGATATTAGTGAATTAGAAAAACAGGTAAGGGAAGAAGAAAAGGAATCAGTAGATCAACTCTATGCTAAACAGACTTGGAAAGAATGGTTTGAAGGAAAAGATAGATTAAAACCTGAAGCTGAACGTAGTAAAATAAGGATGTCACCTGCGGCAAGAAAGATGGCAAAGGAGAAAGGTGTAGATATCCAATTTTTGTCAAAACATTTACCAGTAGAGAAGAAAGTTATTGAGTTACAAGATATGAAGCATTTTGCAGAACCAGAAAAATTAGTAATTTATGGAGCAGGATTAGGAGCAAAGCAGGCTTTAGAAATTATAAGTCAATTTCAAAATATTGAAGTTGTAGGTCTTATTGATGATAATAAGCAAATAAAAAATAGAATTATCCATGGTTATAAAGTATTTGGCGGTTTCGATTATATTAATAAAGCTTTTATAAAAGGGATGTTTACAAGCGTAGTATTATCATTTCATTCGGAAGTACGCAGAAAGATTTTTTTAAAATTAAAGGAAGAAATCCCTAAAATTTCTATAAAGACATTAATCGATCCACGAACAATAGTATCCGCTGATGTGGAAATAGGTGAAGGTGTATTTATTGAAGCAGGATCAGTACTTGGGCCAGGTGTAAAGATTGGCAATGGGACAATAATTGATTTAGGAGCTGTTGTTTGCCATGATTGTAATATTGGTGAATATTCTCATCTTTCTCCCGGTTGTTGCCTATCTGGAATAGTATGTCTAAAAGAAAATGTATTAGTAGGTGCAGGAGCGAGCATAAATTCCACGGTGACTGTAGGGGAAAATGTAATAATAACTCCTGGCTCAGCTGTAATGAATGATGTTGAGGACAATGTAATTGTTAGTGGTATACCTGCAGTCATTATTGGAGAAAGTAAACGTGGATAATAACACTAAATTATATTTAAAGTACTTTTCTCAAATGTTACTCATCCGTTATTTTGAGGAAAAAATAGATTGGCTATTTAGCCGAAATATGCTTCCAGGAACAGCGCATCTTTGTATTGGACAAGAAGCTGTAGCTGTAGGTGCTATTGCAGCAGCCAACAAGGAGGATTATGTAATCAGTACTCACCGAGGTCATGGACATTTATTAGCGAAAGGTGCAGACCCAAAAAGACTTTTTTGCGAAATAATGGGCAAAGAACCTGGCTATTGTAAAGGTATAGGTGGGACACAGCATCTTTACGCTCCGGATATTTATTTTTGGGGTACTAATGGTATTACGGGTGGAGGGTTACCCATTGCTACAGGGATAGGTTTGGCCTTAAAATTAATGAAAAAAGGAAGGGTTGTCCTGACTTTCTTTGGAGACGGTGCAGCCAATCAAGGTACTTTCCATGAATCTTTAAATATGGCTAGCATCTGGAAAGTCCCTGTAGTATATATTTGTGAAAATAACTGTTATGCAATGTCTACACCAGTTGGAGAATCTATGAATATCAAAGATATTGCAGTTCGTGGAGGTAGTTATGGAATACCAACTGAGATTGTTGATGGTATGAATATAATTGAAGTAAGGGATGTGGTAGAAAGAGCAGTTAAACATGCTCGTATAGGAAAAGGCCCAACTTTGGTTGAGGCAAAGACGTACAGGTACTGTGGTCATTCAAAAAGCGATCCACGTAAATATCGTAAGAAAGAAGAAGAAGAAATTTGGCAGCAGAGAGATCCTTTAATACAATTTAAGAATATGTTGATGGATAGTGGTATATCTGAATCAAAGTTGAATGAGATAAAAAATAACGTAATAAATACTGTTGAGCGGGCTTGTAATTATTCACAGGAAGCAGATTATACAGAAATCGATAAAATTTCTTTTGGAGAGTATTTGTAGTTTGAGAAAGATAACATATAGACAGGCATTATATGAAGCATTACATGAGGAAATGGATCGGGATAAGAATGTTATTCTTTTAGGTGAAGATATAACTGTTTATGGAGGCGCATTTGGGGTAACACAAGATCTCTGGAAACATTTTGGGAAAGATAGAGTGATAAATACGCCTATATCGGAAAATAGTTTTGTGGGAGTAGCAACCGGTATGGCTACTATAGGGATGCGGCCAGTAGTTGAGATTATGTTCATGGATTTTATAACATTAGCATGTGATCAAATTATTAACCATGCAGCAAAATTACCTTTTATCTACGCAGGTCAAGTTAGTGTACCTATGGTAATACGTACACCTATAGGTGCGGGAAGAGGTTATGGTGCTAGTCATTCTCAAAGTTTAGAACGTTTATTTATGGGGATTCCTGGTATTAGTATTGTTTGCCCATATACTGTTTATGATGCCAAAGGTCTTTTAAAGTCTGCAATAAGAGATGATAAATTGATCCTTTTCATTGAGCACAAATTACTTTATTCTAAAGAAGGACAAATACCCCAAGAAGAATATCTCATTGATTTAAAACGATCATCTGTTTTAAAATCGGGTAGTGATCTCACCCTTATTTCTTATTCCAAAATGCTTGATTGTTGTCTTCAGGTAGCGAGTGAACTTTCTTCTCAAATAGATATAGAGGTTATCGATTTACGTATTCTTAAGCCATTGGATATTGAAACCATAGCTCAATCTTTGAAAAAAACTGGAAGAGTTGTGTTTGTAGAAGAAGGTCCAAAGATAGGGGGTATAGGTGCTGAAGTATGCACCCAAATTGCCGAACACTGCATTGAATATTTAGATGGAAGGATAGTACGTGTAGGTGCAAAGGATGTTCCAATACCTTCCTCCCGTGTTTTAGAAGATGTAGTAATTCCTAATGAACAAAATATTCTGGAAGCGATAAAAAAGGCATTCACTTGGTAATGTCTATGTTAACTATAAGCTATATTATCCCTACATATAATGCAAGTTTTCATATCGAAAGATGTCTTAAAAGTATTAGAGCCCAACATTATCCACAGGAGAAAATCGAAATTCTAATATTAGACGGTGGATCAACTGATAATACATTAGAGATTGTAAGCCAATACAATTGTCTGATTTTGAAAAATAAAAAACTACTGGCTGAATATGGTGTTCAACTTGGGATAAAAAATGCGAAAGGTGACCTGCTGGTAGTTTTTGCAGCGGACAATGAGCTGGTTAGTAGGAATTGGGTACAAAAGGTGTCAAACATTTTTGACCACGATAAAGATATTTCTGCAGTATGGGGGAGATTAGTATCAGGAGAGGGAGATTCCGCACTAAACAAATATTTTGAATTGATTCAAAGTGACCCTCTAAATTGGTTTCTTAACAAAAACCTTATAATTTATAAAAACAAAGGCCAACACTATAGCTATGAGTGTATAATTTTTAATATAAAGCCTGCAAAACCTCTGGTTTGGGGAGCAAATGGCTTGGTATATAGATCAGAAAAAATCAAGGGAATTTGGTCACAGGAAGGCTATTTAGGCGATAATGATGCTTTTCAATCCATGATAGAACGCGGAGATAACAGGGTAGCCTACTTTAATACTCCTTTTGTATATCATCATCATGTAGCTAAATTAGGGGATTGGATAAAAAAATGGAAAAGGAACTTTATCCATCATTTATTAGAACAACAGAAAACGCGAAACTTGCATTGGATATTTGCAAATAATTTTAAAGTCAAGTTATTATTATGGATGATCTACAGTACAATACCCATTTTCTCATTATCTCATTGTATTTATCTGTACTTTAAAGATAGAAATATTTATTGGTTTTATCATCCCGTAGTTAGCTTCATACAGTTTTTTACTTATACTTTTTTAATAATTTTTACTAAAAAAGGTCGAGATTTTATTCGAAATATTGTATTCAAAAATAGCAAACAGGTCGGAGTGTCTTGAAGATAGGAATATTGATTGATGAACTTGCACCTGGTAGTGCACCTAAGCTAATAGGCTGGCCAATAAAAAAGCTTAAATGTTTGGGTGTAGAAGCGGAGGCTTTAGTAATAATTGAGAAAGAGCATTGGAAAGAGCATAAAGAACATTATGATTTTCACCTATCTGATGTAAAGGTTCGTTATCTTTTTCCAATATTTCCGAAATTTATACAAAAATTAAACTTTAGGTTCCCTGGATTATCGTTTTTTTCTCTTCATCATCTAGTTAGTTGGTTTTATGCTCATAGGGCTGTTAAAACTCATGAATTCGATATTATTGTTGCGCATTGTCAATATAGTACTTTTGCCGCTAGAGATATTAAAAGGCATTGCGGCATCCCGTTTTTATTTCTAATCTGGGATCCATCTACCTTTATAGCTGAAAAGATTTATAAAAATCGTTTTGGCTTGATATACCCTTTGTTGTATTTAGCTTCCAGTTTTTTAGATAAGTTTGCTTTAAAAAAATGTGAAGCAGTTATTACAAGTGGGAAATTTCATCATAATCATATTATGAATCTTACTAATAAACCCTTGGAAATCCTAGCACCTGGTTGTTTTGTAAAGGAAACATTACCGCCTTTTTCTAGTAGAAAACCGATGATTTTAACCTATGATCGATGGGATATAGGGAATATTCCTAATATTTTTTTGGATATTTTAGAAAGGATAGATCGTAAAGATGTTACCTTAACCATAGGAGGTTTTTGGCATCCAGAAAATCTTAAAGAGGATTTTGAAAAAGAAGTGAGAAAAAAAGGGTTGGAAAAACGAGTGGAGTTGCTTGGCCCATTAGATGAAACGAAGATAATGGACCTTTGCTCCGAGGCTATGGTTCATATACATCCCGTTCATGAAGCGTTTGGGATGCAAACCTTAGAAGCTGCTGCATGCGGATGTCCAATTATAATTCCTAAAGGTTCAGGAGTTGCGGACTTATTTGAGCATGGGGTGCATGGGTATTTTCCTGAAATTGGGAATTTACATGAGATCATAAACTATATTAACATAATTTTTATAGATAGTAAAAAAACAGAAGAAATGAGCAAAAAGGCCTGGGAAAGGGCTAAAAATTACACTTGGGATGGATATGCAAAAAGATTAATAGAAATAGTTGGGAGATACGTAAATGAAAAAAATTGATTCGATATCTGTTATAGGTTTAGGAAAATTGGGGTTATGTTCTGCTGCATGTTTTGCTAGTAAAGGATATAGTGTAATAGGTGTTGATATAGATAAAGATAAGATAGACTTAATTAATAAAGGAAAAAATCCTATTCAAGAGACAGGATTAACTGAGCTCATAAAAAGGTGTGGTAAGAATCTTAAAGCAACAAGTAATTATCGGGAAGCTATTTTAAATTCGCAAGTAACTTTTATAGTAGTAGCAACCCCTTCTGAAGCTGACGGATCTTTTTCAAATAAGCAATTAGAAGAATCTTTAAAGCAGATTGGTATTTTATTGAAGGAAAAGAGTTCATATCATTTGGTGGTTATAACTTCGACTGTAATGCCTGGTACTACAAAGCATGTAGGGAGATTTATTTTAGAGGAGGCTTCTGGGAAAAAATGCGGTATGGATTTTGGAGTTGCATATAATCCAGAGTTTATTGCTTTAGGGAGTGTTATCCATGATTTTTTAAATCCGGATTTTTTACTTATAGGAGAGATGAGTAAAGAAGATGGCGATGTATTAGAAGGTATTTATAGAAATGTTTGTGATAATAAACCTGATTTTGCAAGAATGAGTACTATAAATGCAGAAATTGCCAAAATTTCTCTTAACTGTTATATAACAATGAAGATAACGTTTGCTAATTCTTTAGCCGCAATATGTGAAAAAGTTCCAGAAGCAGATGCAGAAGTAATAACCAATGCTTTAGGTTTAGATTCTCGTATAGGGAAAAAATATATAAAACCTGGATTGGGATTTGGGGGTCCTTGTTTTCCTCGTGATAATGTTGCCTTTACTGCTTTTGCCAAAAAAGTTAATGAAAAAGCCAAGTTGGCTGAAATGGTAGATGAGGTAAACATGGATCAAATAGTTAGAATAGAAAAAATTGTAGAAGAACTGTTATGCAAACTGAAAAAAGAAAAAAATGATTTGAATATTGGAGTATTAGGTCTCTCTTATAAGCCAAATACACCTATTATTGAAGATTCTCAAGCTATAGATATAGTCGAATTGTTGGTTAAGGAAGGATATAAAATAACAGTTCATGATCCGATGGCTATGGATTATGCCAGAGGGGTATTTGGTGATGAGGTTACTTATTCTGAGAATAGTCATGAATGTGTAGAGCAAGCTGATGTTTTGTTGATTACCACTCCCTGGGATGCATTTAAACAATTAGATTTTAGTAATGTCAAAAGAGATATATATATCTTAGATTGTTGGAGATTGTTAGGGGATAAAGATATTAGAGATGAAAAGATTAAAATAAAATATTTGGGAAGAGGAAACTAAATTTAACAAGTAATAAATGGAGGCAAATATGCCAAAAGGTATAAGAGCTTTGGTAACAGGTGCAGGAGGATTTATTGGAAGCCATCTCGTTAAGCGATTAAAACGTGAGGGTTTTTGGGTAAGAGGAGTTGATTTGAAATATCCGGAGTTTAGTAAAACTGTGGCCGATGATTTTGTTATTGGTGATTTAAGAGATATGAATTTATGCAGGGAAGTAACAGATCAACCTTTTAATGAAGTTTATCAATTGGCTGCAGATATGGGTGGGGCAGGATATATTTTTACAGGTGATAATGATGCCGTAGTTATGCACAACTCGGCAACAATTAACTTGAATATGTTGGAATCATGCAGATTTGCAAAGGCTAAAAAAATATTTTTTTCATCGTCGGCTTGTATATATCCTAAATATAATCAGTTAGATCCTGACAACCCAAATTGCGCTGAAGATTCTGCTTATCCTGCAGCACCGGATAGTGATTATGGTTGGGAAAAGCTTTTTAGTGAAAGGTTGTATTTAGCTTATAATAGAAATTTTGGGATGGAAGTTCATATAGCCAGATTTCATAATATTTTTGGTGAAGAAGGAACATGGACGGGTAGCAGAGAGAAGGCCCCTGCTGCCTTATGCAGAAAAGTAGCAGAAGCACAGGATGGTGGTGAAATTGAGATGTGGGGAGACGGTATTCAGACCCGGTCTTTTCTTTATATTGGTGAATGTTTAGAAGGTGTGAGAAGACTTATAGATTCTGATTTTTCCGGTCCTGTTAACATAGGTTCTGAAGAAATGATATCGATCAATAATTTGGCAGCTATGATTATGGATATCGCTGGGAAAAGATTAAGCATAAGGCATATTGAGGGACCTCTAGGGGTAAGAGGTAGAAATTCTGATAATAAACTTATTAGAAAAAAGTTAGGCTGGGCTCCATCAAAACCACTGAGAGAAGGTATGGAAATAACTTATGATTGGATTAATGAACAGGTTATTAATGCTGCAAAGAATAAACTATGATTACTTGTAGGATGAGATTAAATGTCAGATGCAAAAACATTTTATAATCGATATTGGAAAAACCAGCATATAAAGGTTAATCCTTTTGATCATCCACCTGGAGAGTGGACAAGAAAAAACTTTGATTTTCATCTTAATTTTTTCAGACCTTATGTAAAAGGTAAACTTTTAGATTTTGGTTGTGGGGATGGGCAATTTCTATATATGATTAGTAAATATTGTGAATCGGCTTACGGAATAGATATTTCTGAAGTAGCTGTAGAAAATGCTCGCAAGAACTATCCAGATATTCATTTTTCATTATTAAATAATAAAGGGAACACTGATTTTCAAGATAATTTTTTTGATACAATTTGTGCCATTGATGTGTTTGAACATATTTTAGACATTGAATCTATATTAGAAGAAATTTATCGTATTTTGAAGCCAGGTGGAAATTTATTAATTGCTACGAATGAATTAACACGTATTAAAATGTTCCTTATCATATTATATTCATTTAATAATTATTTTTATCCAACTTCACCTCATATCAGATATTTTACAAGAAAAAATTTAGAGGATATTCTTAAGCTAAAAGGATTTAAAATGATGAGATATAAAAAAAATCGTACCTATTTTGGCTTTATACCACGAGGACAAATGGTAGTCACTTTAAAAACAGTTAAATAAAGAAGCTTTAAAATGAAAGTACTGTTAGTTCAACCATTCAAAGATCCAGGAATCTCTAATGAATCATATCCACCAGTTGGCTTGGGATACTTGGCAACTTCTTTAAGAAAAAGTGGACATTCTGTTTTTATATTAGATTGCTTAAAATATAATCTGAATTATAAACTATTTCTCAGGATGGTATTAGATAATAAACCAGATTTAGTAGGAATAAGTTTATTTTCCATATCTATCCCATTTGTATATAAAATGATAGATATGATTCACAATGAAATGCATAATATAATTGTTGTTTTAGGTGGACCGCACGTTTCTTCTTTACCGGATAGAGTTTTGAATCATTTTGAGAAAGCAAATTTTGCTATAAGAGGAGAGGGAGAAATTCCATTAAGACAATTAGCAGATTATCTTGAAGCTGGAAATAATAAGTTTAATGAAGTTCCTGGTCTTTTGTATCGAGAAAATGGTATGATAAAAATGAATGAACCTTATTTTGCAAGAAATATTGAGGAGTATGATTTCCCAGCATGGGATCTTATTAAGCCTACTGAATATTTTAAATATTTAAGTATCGGAGATAATACGGTTCCGGTTTTTTTTTCTAGGGGTTGTCCTTTTCCTTGTACTTTTTGTGCAGCAAAAGTTACATCAGGAAAAAGCTTAAGAAGACGAGGGTTAGATCATATTTTTAAAGAACTTAATTTTTTAATAAAAGAATATGGAATAAGAAAATTTATAATAGAAGATGAAGGATTTGGCGTAACAAAAGAATTCATAATGAATTTTTGTGAGCGTGTGCAAAAAGAAAATATTAAAACAAAATTTGCTATGGGTGTAGGAATGAGACTTGACATTTTGGACAGAGAACTGTTAGAGGCAATGCGCAAAAGCAATTTTGAGCGAACAATAGCGTTAGGAATCGAGTCTGGATCTGAGCGTATTCTTAAATTGATAAAAAAAAGAATAGACCTGAAAATAATACATGAAAAGATTGATTTAATAAATCAAATGAAGTTTGATCCCACTGGTTATTTTATATTGGGATATCCTAGTGAAACCAGACAGGAAATGGAGTTAACAATTAGATTAGCTCTAAAGTTAAACATTAAAGAAGCGAGCTTCACTGCCTTTCAACCTTTACCTGGTACAGAAGCAACAAAGATGCTTATTGATAACAAAGAACTACCAGAAGATTTTGATTTTTCAGTACTTGCTCAAAATAAGATTGCTTATTCGCCAAAGGGGATGACAATTGGAGAATTAGAGAAAATCAGAAAAAGGGCTATACTAAGATTCTATTTAAGGCCTATAATTTTATTACGCCACTTTAGGTCTAAAACAATGTTGATCTACGCTTTAAAAAAGTTTATCTCCGTTTTTTTAAAACGGAATATAGTGTATACAGATCATTAATTTTAAAATATTAAGTAACCCCCAATAGACTATCTGATAAATAAATAATTGAAGATGATTTTTAAATAATTATATTTTCCGATAAAATTTGAAGTTAATATTTTTTGTTGCCTTTCAAAATTCCATTGATAGAATATGATTTGGCGCATTAATTATTTTAATTGTTCTTTTCATAAAGTCAAAAAATTGCAGGATATTTAAGTGAAAAGTGCACCGTTCGTAAGTGTTGTTAATGTAAACTGGAATGGTAAAGAATTTTTAAGAAAGCACCTGCCAAGTTTAAATAACCTCAAGTATCCGAATTATGAAGTAATTATTGTAGATAATGCTTCCACAGATGGTAGTGTGGAATTTATAAAAAAATGTTATCCATCATTTAGAATTGTGCAAAATAAAGAAAATCTTGGTACAGCAGAAGGAAGTAATACAGCTATTAAGGAAGCTAAAGGAAAATATATCTTCTGGGTCAGCAATGACATGGAATTTGACCCATATATATTAAACCATTTAGTTACCAGTTGTGAATCAGATGAAAGTATAGGTATTTGTACTGTGAAGATGTTAAGAATAAAAAATGAGAAACTTGTTAAAGAAATTGACAGCATAGGGGCAGATGTTGATATTTTCGGATTTCCTGTATCAAGGGGGATAAATGAGAAGGATAATGGACAATATGATTATTTTACAGAAGTATTTTTTTCTTTTGGAGGGTCAATGTTTATTAGAAAAGATTTACTTTCTATAATTGGAGGTTTTGACTCTGATTATTTTACCTTAGCAGATGATATAGACCTTTCATGGAGGGTACATCTAGCAGGTTATCGAGTCGTTGTAGAACCAAAAGCATTTCTTTATCACAGAGTAAGTGCAACATTGGGTAAAACTCATAACAGGGCGCAAAAACGATATATTTCGGAGAGAAATACTTTTAGAACCTTGCTAAAAAATTACTCACTTGGATATCTATGTTTAATTCTTCCATTATATTTCATCATACTATTTATGGAAATCGTGTTTTTTGTTATCATGGGAAAATTTCAAATTGCGAAATCAGGATTAAGGGCAATATATTGGAATTTATCGCATTTTCAAGATACTATGAGTGAGAGAAAAAAAGTCCAAGAATTCAGGAGCGTTAGCGATTCAGATATAATAAAAAAAATGCTAAAACGTTCTGAGAAAATCAGAATATTTTTTGATTTTATTCGCAATCGAAAGTCAGAAAGATGGGCTAATTATTTTTAATTCAAGTAATTACTATATTTGATTTTTTATGATTGCATTAAGTGTATAAATTTCAAATTGTTTCAGATAGACAATATGAAATTAAAGCAATTTGATTTTTTAATAATCGGTCAATTAAAAACAAGCCGAACAGAAACACTGGAAGAGTATCTAAAACCAAGGACTCATTCTTTAGGGGTTATTGGTATTATGAGTCCTTTTGCTTCTTATAATGAATCTAGATGTACATTATACGAAAAAGGATTAAAATTTAAAGAATTTCAGCTCCCAAGCTTTTGTATCAAAGAAGTTAATTGGTGGAAACAACCTCTAATGTGTATATCTTTTATGGTGTATTTTTTTTCTGTTTTTATCTCAGTTTTTAGGCTGCATCGAAAATTCGATATTTTCATAGGAATTGCAACCTTTTCCACAATGCTTGGGTTAATTTTAAAGAAACTAGGAATAGTTAAAAAAGTGATATATTACTGTCTTGATTATTATCCCCCTCCTAAAGGTATCAGTTTTAATAACAGTATCAATACTATCTATAAAAATGTTGATAAATGGGTTGTTCGTAAGGTTGATATAGTTTGGCACATATCTCCACGTATTAGAGAAGCACGTGAACGCTATGCTAAAGTCCCAGCTAATTCATATAAAGAAGTAATTGTCCCTTTAGGTTATTCAAATAATATTTACCGTGATTGTCCATTAGAAAAAAGAGAACGTTGGACACTTGGATTTATAGGTACGTTATCTGAGAATCAGGGATTGCAAATGGTTGCTGAAGCAATACCACGGCTTGCAGTAATTTTCCCTGAAATTAAAGTCCGTATTCTTGGCCATGGGCCTTATGTATTGAAACTTAAAGATATAGTGAAAAAACTTGATGTAGAAGATCGTTTTATTTTTCACGGTTTTGTTCATGATGAAAATGAAGTATATGATATCCTTTCACGTTGTATGATTGGGCTAGCAACTTGGACAGGTGATGAAACAGATAATTCTCTTTATGCAGATCCAGGAAAGCCAAAGCTTTATGCATTACTCGGTCTTCCTATAATAATTACTTCAGCACCTTTTGTGTCACAATTGATCGCAGAGACTGAAGCCGGTGAAGTTATTAGTTATTCTGTAGATGACTTTATCAATGCCGTTAGAAAGATTATTGCAAGTAAAGAGAAATATACATCTTATAAAAATGGATTAGAAAAGTTTAAAATATACTGTTTAGCTGAAAATATTTTTAATCAAGCTTTTTCCAAACTATTTAGTATATTTGACGATTTTATATGAAAAGAGAAATTTACAATTTTATAGTCAAGCAAGGATTAAAGGTTTTAAGTATATTGTTCCCTAATATTCATATGAGTGTTCCCTTGAAGCCAAGCGATCGTTTTTTAGAATATCCTTTTGTCTTTAGTCATTTACCTTCTAATAAGAATGCAAAGATACTGGATATAGGTTGCGCAGGAAGTTTTTTTCCTTTGATTATTGCCGCTTTAGGTTATGATGTTACTGCATGTGATATTCGACCGTATGAAATTTTGACTAATTTAAAATTTGGGAATTTCAAATTTGTACAGCAAGATATTTTAAAAAATCGTTTAGCTAAGGAGAGTTTTAATATGGTTACATGTATTTCTGTGCTTGAGCATATTGGTTTGGAAGGTAGATATGGATCTGTAGAGCTTTTAAATGGTGATTTAAGTATGGTAAGAGAGATTTACAGAATACTTAAGACCAATGGATCTACAATTATTACATTGCCTTATGGAATATCAAAGGTAGTTAAACCTTATCATAGAGTATATGATTATAATAGGATAAAAGAAATAGAATCATCTTTTAAAGTAATTGAGGAGAAATTTTATAAGACTGATCCGAATGGGAATTGGTTAGAGTGCGATGCTGAGGAAGGAGAAAAATCCACAGGTGGAAAAGATAAGTATAACCTATCTTTATTGTATTTACAAAAACCTTAAACAAATCTAATAAAAAGTTACTGGTTATAGATATAAGTAAAAACAAAAAATATTTTATAGTTCGATAAAATTATAGTAAATTATTATAGTTTTAATTTCAAGATACAAAGTAATTACGTGACAAAGAGAATAATATAAAATTTATATATGATGTCTTTAAAAGAATACTTTTACCTTAAAAGTGTAAAAAAAAATAATACTAGTGATACAACAATTCATGACCAAAGAGCTAAATGTATAGTTGATTTTTTAGTCAAATTGGAAAAAATAAACAACTTTTTTGATATAGGATGTGCTTCATATAAACTAACTAATTTAATAATAAATACTTGCCAAATAACTGATTACTATGGATGTGATATTGTTAATGATTTTGATAATAAATTAAAAAAGATGGGAGTAATTTTTTCTCAAGCTGATCTTGATGAAGGTATTCCCTTTTCGGATGTTATATTTGATGTTATTCTGTGTAGTGAGGTCATTGAGCATCTCTTTGCTCCTGATAATGTTTTTAAATTTGCAGCTAAAAATCTTAAAAATGATGGGCATTTAATTATCACTACACCTAATTTGGGAGTATGGTTTAATAGAATTATTTTACTTCTTGGTTATCAACCAGCTTTTAGTGAAGTTTCCATTAGATATAATGTTGGAAAATTATTCACAAATGATAAAGAAAATGTTGGCGGTCATCTGCGCATGTTTACTCTTAAGGCACTGGTTGAATTAGGAGAAGCGTATGGTTTGAAAACAGTTATTAAGCGGTCGATAGGCGGTGGAACTGGTATTGTTGGTAAGTTAACAATGTTATTTTCAAAATTTCCTTCACTTGGCTCTAATCTTTTCTGTGTTATGAAAAAACATTGATGTTGTCCTGCTTTAGATGGAATCGGACAAAGAGGTATATTTCTTAAGGTTGAAATTATTTGAAGTATAAGGATGGGAAGATAAAATAAAGAAGCCAATTTTCACCTTAAAATAAGGCAGGGATATTGAGAGAACATCTTAAGGAAAAAGTGACAGTAGGGGAGATCTGTAAGGTATATAGTAATCCCAATATATTTTACAAATGGCTACAGCAATCTTTTTAATGAGTAATTGAGATACTCTCTGAGAATCATAATAAGAATAATAGTGGTAAAGAGACATCTGAGATAAAGAAGCTAAAGGAGAAGAAACAGAAGAATGATAAAATGGTCTCCTGGATGAAAGTGAAGAATCTACATTTAAAAATTTTGGTGACCTTTAAAACAGAAATGGATAGAATCTGAAATACAGGATGAGATTGTGGAGACGATAAAAAGTACAGGGAAAGGACGGGGTTCCTACGAGCAGACTTTTTAAATATTGAGTATCAAATGACAGCGCATTTTTGATACTTTTTAATTTTTGTTCTTTGACCTTTAACGTCATTTTATAGACAGCGCATATTGGACTATTATCAATAATTTGATATATAGAAAGGATAACTCAATAGCCGTAACAAAATGTAATATATTCGCCCTCACTTATCAATTAAGTCATAAATAGCACAACATCGTGGACACTTTTGATTAGCATTAATATTCGTACCACATCATGGACTCCCTTGAGGGGGAGTCCACGGGACTCAATGATATAGTATTTGTGCGTTTTCCCTAAATACTTATTTTTAAGGCATTAAGAAATATCGTGGTGTAATCGTAATACGTTTTATTTAAGTCTTTCATAATATAATTAAAATTTATGATCACAACACTGTCCATGATGTTATGCGAATTTCGTGTCCACGATGTGTTACAAATTGGCAATTAAGTGTTAAGAAGATCAAAATACTATTGATCGAATGAGGAGGTGTGGTATTCTTGGTTAACACAACGGCATGATACCGAAATCAGCGTGGATATTTGAGCATGATAAACATACAATTATAGATTATACAATAAATAATCATGAATAAGTGTACCTGTGATTGTGTTATCGTAATCTTTGATTTTAAGGTACTGATAAGGATTTTTAATACGAAAGTAGGAGATTGCTTCGTTGCTTTGTTCCTCTGAGGAGGCAGTTAAACAAATTACTTGGTTTCATTGCCTTCGATTGCCATTTATAGGCAAGAATGATTAATGTGAAATTTTCCTAATTCGGTTGCAATTATAGTTTGGGATATTGGATATTCAACAAAAAGAATATTTGTTGGGATAATAAGGGGAATTTAGTACCCTTATTATTAAAAATGTCTTTTTAAAACCGTTGACAGAAAATGAGGACTTTTTTATTGTAGCAATTAATTCATAAATAGCATAACATCGATTACACTTTTTAGTAATATTAGTGGTAGCACAACATCGGTGACAAACTTCCCCATGGGGAAGTTCACGATGTTTAGTTAATAATTATTCGCACAACATCGTGTACATGTTGTTTAATACAACATAAATTGGAACTCTGTGATATATTCTTGATCTTTGAAAATTATTAAGCGATGCTCATCAGTAATGATTATTCCTTTAATGTATTCGTATTGTGTTTCCTTTGGTAATGAAAAAGATAAGCCAAATGATCTTTAATTTGCTTTTCAATTTCTGCTATATATTTTCTCAATTAATAGAATAATCAAAATTAGGAATTTATTAATTAATTGAGAGGATAATACAAAAATTTAAATGGAGTAAAATAATTGAAAGTATTACTGTTTTATCCGCCAATTACAATGCCGAAAGGTGATATTAGCGACCCTAGTAAAAGTACCTTAATCGGTTTGGGATACATTGCAAGCATGTTGATTAAATACGGGTATGAAACAATTATTATTGACGGTTATGGAGATATTAAGAAAAGTTATATTGATGACAATTGGACTCGCGTTGGTTTAACAGATACTGAAGTTAAAGAAAAAATAAGTAAGTTCCAGCCCGATGTAGTCGGTATTTCCTGTATGTTTACTCCTTACTATCGTGATGCCCTCAACATTGCTCGAATTACTAAATTATGTAATCCTAAAATTCTTATAGTTATTGGAGGATCCCATGTTTCATCATTTCCTGAAACGTTGATGAAAGATCAAAATGTCGATTGTGCAGTAGTTGGAGAGGGTGAATATACTCTTATTGAAATTCTGGAAAGGTTTAAGAAAAAGCAGTCACTTGATGGTGTAAAAGGTATATTACATCGAAAGAATGGCATTATTATCAGAGAGGAACCTCGAGAATTTATAAAAGATTTAGATCGGCTCCCATTTCCCACATGGTTTTTAAGCGAAGGATATGAAAAAGTCCTCAAGCTAAATAAAGATAACCCCTTTTTAATGAGGAAGCCTATTGCTCATATGATTACTAGTAGAGGATGCCCAAAAAATTGTAGCTTTTGTTCTGTTTCCCTTACATGGGGAACTCAATGGAGGGGAAGAAGTGCAAAAAATGTAGTCGACGAGGTGGAATTCTTAGTTACTAAAGGTTTTAAAGAAATACACTTTGTAGATGATAACCTTTCAGTTTCTAAAAAAAGACTAACATTAATATGCGAAGAAATTATAAATAGGAAGCTCGATATCAAATGGGCTGCACCTACAGGAATAGGCTATTGGACACTTTCACCCGATATTCTTGATTTAATGAAAAACTCTGGATGTTATCGACTTATCTTTGGTATAGAATCGGGATCTGAAGATACTTTGAGTGTTATAGGAAAAGGCAAACAACACAATTGGGAAAAGTTACAGAGCACAATAAATTATGCAAATAGAATAGGGTTGTGGACTGCAGCAACTTTTATCATTGGTTTCCCGCATGAAACAGATGAAGATTTTATGAAGACTTTAACTAGGGCTAAATCACTAAACTTAGATTACTCTATTTTTTATCTTCTTGTACCTCAACCAGGTACAAGGATATATAATACATATAAAGAAAAAAAATTGCTTGATTTTGATCGCTATCTTGATCCCACTTATGTGGGGGAGGATATTTCACAATTATCTATTGTCTATTCTAACGGTTTTGCAAATGAGAACTTTAATTTACCTGAACTTCAGGATTGGCTTTCTAAAATATACAGGTCTTATTTTATATATAAAGCTATTTCTCCAATAACTTATAT
Organism: uncultured Spirochaetota bacterium; assembly: GCA_964424795.1. GTDB lineage: Bacteria > Spirochaetota > B62-G9 > B62-G9 > DRHN01 > CAYRKG01. The sequence continues at coordinate 17,382 of CAYRKG010000003.1, read as the reverse complement.
TAATTTACTTCGAAAAATTCGGAGTTTAGAACATGCCTATTATATGTGGAGGATGGTAAAAATCGGAATTAAATCTTTAATAAGTGCTGTATTTACTAAATTTAACAATCAAAAAATAAGAAACTCTAAAGTCGAATTACATAGTGAAATAGTAGACCAAAATTTTAAGAGTAGTGATTTTGCTTAAATAGAAAAGAATGCATATAATAATTTCAAGATATTTTATTCTAAATATAAGTAAAACTAAGATATAAGGTTGCATTTATTTTTCTTTATTATGTTATCCCTTATGTCTAAGTTTCAGTTTTTACATATAAAATATTTGATTAGATGCCCTTTACCTAAAATTTTGGACTCACGGTGTACGATGTTGCCGCATGTTCTTCCTTTATCTTTAAATAAGAATTCTATATATGGAAGCCCTGGCAAAACTTGGAGAGGTGATTATTATTCAAAGAAATTATCTATGGCTACGTAATAAATACATATTGTGTTATGTGCTTAATATTGAATTGTTGATTAGCGGTTTTTTTGTATATGTTTTTATCGTGGGAAATTTATATAATGATTATATTTTGAGGAAAAAAAAGAAGTAAAAAATGAATTTTTATAAATAAAGCAATTTATATCATTATTTGCTTGAATAATCAATGATTGTCTGGCGATGTTTATATGGCCCTGGTTTGTACTAGTTGTTATAGTATAACCGGTTTTTTTAATATCTGAATTAGTAAATTTGTATCTAACTGCACAATCACTATGTTCCCCAAAAAGACATAGTCTGTATAGTACAAAGAGATTAATAAAATATCCTCCATAATAACTAAAATATATAGTAGTAAATTATTGACAATAAATAATCTCATTTGCTTTTTAAATTTTATCAGTGTATTATACAATTTTATATAAAAAACAATAGATTTATGTCAATTTTATTACCGTTTTTTATCCTTACCTGTGTATTTACATTTTATTAACATTTCGTATTTATTTGGGTAAGTATTATTCTGGATTTATTAATAATGGATGAAAGAAATAGACGTAAATATTTAATTGGTATTACTGTGTTTTTTATCTATATCATATTTAGTATTACTATTACTTTTCCATTAATTTTAAATTTAAAAAAGGGATTATGGGTAGGTTATGGTGATATATTTGGCGGAGTTTGGGGGCAATGGATTTTTAATGAACATATCCCAGATTCAAAAGGTTTTACGGACATTATTGCTTTTCCTTTTGGTATCGATACAAAAGGCACAATTTACCAACCTGTTTGGGGTACAATATATAGAATTTTAAACATATTATTTGGCGAAATCACATCGTATAATTTAATTGTCCTATTTGCATTTCCCCTTACCTCTTTTTGTACCTATTTATTATTTAATTATTTAGGCTATAAAAAGCTTCCATCATTTATTGGCGGTTTTATTTTTGGTTTTAATCCATCCGCATTTTTTCAATCTATCGGTGGTCACATGGCATTTTCTCTTAATTTTATGATACCGTTTTTATTAATGGCTTTGTTTAATAATAAGAAGAAAAGAACATTTTGGTCTGCTGTTATAGTGGGTTTGGTATTTTTTTTGGTAGTGGAATTCAACTCTTTTTACTTTGGATATTTTTCAATTTTTATTTTGATTTTATTTATCATTTTTGATTATATAACGAGTAAAAATGACATACGAATATTTTTAAAAAACTATGGAATTTTATTATTAACATCTTTGGTTATTATTATAGCCTTTCAATACAAGGTAATAATAGAGCAGTTTACAAAACCAGTTGAAAAATTAGTTGAAACCGGCTATAGAAGGAGTCTTGATGAATTATACGTATTATCTTCAAGATTATGGGAATTTTTTATACCTCAAGTTACACATCCGGTATTTGGCAATATATTTAAGGATTTTACAAGAATAAGGCATCAGTACTGCAATCTTTTTGAGCATACACTTTATTTGGGTTATACCCCGTTTGTGGTATTATTACTGGCTTTTTATTTACTTGGAAAGAAACATCTAAATAAAAAAGATAAAACTCTTTTCTTCTTTTTTTTATCAGGCTTTATTTTAATGATTATATTGAGCCTTCCACCATCTGTGAATATATTCGGCTTAAGAATACCCCTTCTTTCTTCGTTTTTATTTAAAATTGCACCGATGTTCAGGGTATACAGCAGAGCTGTTATATTATCCGTAATTTTCCTTTCAGGTATTACTGTTTTATTTCTGGACAAAATTTCGAGACTTGTTAAAAAGCAAATTTATATAATAATTAGTATAATAGTATTTATATTTGTAGCGTTTGAATATTTGGAATATTCAGGAGATTTGATTTTTGATACAAAGAGTGTACCAATTGTGTATAAATGGCTATCAGAAGACAGGGGTTCAAAGGTTATCGCTGAATACCCTATGATGAGAAGTGATGAGTCAAGCTATTATACGTATCTCTATTATCAGAGAATCCATAAAAAAAAGCTCGTAAATGGTGCAAAGCCTGGAACGGAAGCATGGGACTTTTTTGAAAAAGTAAACAATATTAGTAATCCTCAAACAGTAAGGCTTTTGAGAGAAATCGGTACAGATTATGTAATAATTCATTTCGATAAATACAAGGAGGGACCGACTCCTTATCCACTTAAAAGATTTGTAGCAAATATATCTGTGACTTACAATAATGGTAATCCACCTGTAATTCCTTGTGAGCTAAATTTATATAAAGATTTTGGTAGTACTAAAGTGTATGTTTTAGAGTAAAGGTTATATATAAAATGAAACTCTTCCTTGAATGGAATAGGGATAAATTGGAGGAAAAATATAAAAATGGATAATAAAGATATTATACTTAGTATAATAATTCCTGTTTATAATGTGTACGATTATACAGAACAATGTATTAAAAGTGTTTATGATAGTTTTGATGAGGATTATTTTAATAGTAATAGGTTTATATTTGAAGTAATAGTAGTTGATAATAATTCTTATGATAAAACACCAGAAGAATTAAAAAAAATAAATTATCAAAATTTCAATTATTTCAGAATGAATAAAAATTTAGGTTTTGCAAAAGCTTGTAATGTTGGTGTGGAAAAAGCTAATGGGCAATATTTAATATTTTTAAATAATGATACATATGTTTTTAAAAATAGTTTAAAAATATTACTAGAATCAATATCTTCAAATGATACAATTGGCATAGTTGGAGCAAAATTGTTATATCCAGATTATACTATACAGCATGCTGGTATGGCTTTAGATAGTGATTATCATTTTATACATATTTATCGTGGATACCCATCTGAACATCCATTAGTGAATGATGCAAGGAGTTTTCAAGCTGTTACAGGTGCGTGTTTTATTATAAAAAAAAGTGACTTTTTACTATTAAATGGTTTTAATGAAAATTATTTTAATGGATATGAAGATGTAGACCTTTGCTTACGTATTATAAGACTAGGTAAAAAAGTAATTTATCAGCCAAAATCAGTATTGATACATTATGAAAGTGTTTCAGAAGGTAGACATTTAACCCAAGAAAAAGCTCATGAATTATTTAAGGAAAAGTGGAAAAATGAATTACAAATTGATTATGAAGAAAAGACAACAATATATGAAAAACAATTATTAAAGAAGCTTGAAAAAAAGTGTTCGGATTTAAAAATAGCTTATAATAGTAACTTAATTAATGATATTGAGTATAATAATGATATTGTTAAGATATTATTATTGAAAGAATATATAGAAAAAAATAAATATACAAATATGTATTTTAATATTTTTGAAAAGAATAGAAAGTTAGAGAAAGAAGTATTAAGCAGAGTTGGTAATTTAGAGAAAGAAGTATTAAGCAGAGTTGGTAATTTAGAGAGAGAAGTATTAAGCAAGGTTGGTAATTTAGAAAATGTAATAAACAGATTATTATTTCATTTTGATAAGAGTAATACATTTTTTAATCGCTTAAAGAATAGGATTATACCAATATTAAAAAAAATAATAAAAAGATTATTCCGAATTTAAAATAAAAGTAAGTGAATATATAGATAAAGTTAATGAGATTTGGGTGTATAATAATACGCACTCCTGGATAAGCACATTATTCTGCCCACCTTCTTTTGCTTTTGGATACTGAAAGGGAATGGTCAAATAGGGTGGGTTTTTTAAATGTTAAAAGTGTACCCGGTTTAATGCTTTTTTTTAAAACCTCGATTTCCATTTACCAATGTATATTTTCGATACTCTAAATTGTGTATTAATTGATGATAGTAATAACATAAAACAACAAGAATTGGCTCTATTACAATTAATTAAAAATATTTTAAAGGTGGGAAGAATATGAAGAATAATAATTCAAGGGGTAATAGTATGCATATTAGTATTGATAAGATAATGCAAACAATAAGAGAAGAAGTTAAAAAAGGGCATAAAAATGACATCCCTGATGTAGTTGGGTATAATAATGTTTTTGACTCTAATGCTGATATCAATTTAAGTGGAATTCTAAATACACTTAATCAAGCTCAGCAGTATAGTAATATTGGAAAAAAAGTACCAGAAATGATCCGTTTCAGAGGCTTAAAAAGAAAAATTGCAAAAAAGGTTGCCAAAGTTTTATTATATTTTCTGCAGATAATTACTAACCCTCAAAGGGCATTTAACCAATTTGTTATTGCAACTTTAAGAGGTATTACAAATAGTTTAATCCAGCTGCAGGAATATAATAATAATAAGTATAATGAAATAGACAATAAGTATAAAGAAATAGATAATAAGTATGAAGAAATAGACAATAAGTATGAAGAAGTAGCTAATAAATATAAAGAAATATACAATAAATTTCATGAATTGAAACTTAATCTACTAAGCCAAGAACATCATTTATCACAATTTATAAAAGAAGCAAAAGATAGATTGCCAGGGCGTTTTAGTGAACAGCAGCTAAAGACTATAGTAAAAGAGGAGGCTAATATATTAGATGCTTTATTCGTTTCTTTTCAAGATAAATTTAGAGGATCAGAAGAAGATATTAAAGAAAGACAAAGTGTATATCTACCATATATAGAAAAAGTAAAAGTAAGTACAAAAAAAGCTACTATATTGGACCTTGGATGTGGTCGTGGAGAATGGTTAGAGTTATTAAAGGAAAACAAGTTCGAAGCAAAGGGCGTGGATAGTAATAGTGTTATAGTAGAACAATGTAGGGAGCTTGGGTTTGATGTAACTGAATCAGATGTAATAGAATATTTAAAAAAACAAAGAGCAAAAAGTTTTGGTGCTATTACAGGGTTTCATATTGTTGAACATTTACCTTTAAAAACGTTGATAACTTTATTTGATGAAGCATTGAGAGTTTTAGTGCCAGGCGGTATTGTGATATTTGAGACGCCTAATCCTGAAAACCTTATTGTTGGTGCGTGTAATTTTTATCTTGATCCCACACATAGAAATCCCATTCCACCAGATACTTTAAAATTTTTACTTGAGATAAGGGGTTTTAATCATTTAGAAATAATAAAACTTCATCCATTGAATTATTTTGAATATGAGAAAGATGATGAAGTAAAAGATATTGTATGGAGACTTAATATGGAGCAAGATTATGCAGCGATAGGTGTTAAAGCGTAATGAAAATTGTAATATTACATCAAACTATCTCTAATTATGATGCTATTGGTAATGATATTTATCATATGCATCAAATATTGAAAAAATATCATGAATGTTATGTTTTTAGTGAGTATGTTACAAATCCTAATTTACAATCAATAAGCAGGTACAAACTTTTAAAGTTAATTACAGATAAACATAATATTATTATTTATCACCATAGTATATATTGGGAAGAGGGAGAAAGCTTATTAAATAAGGCAAAGGCAAAAATAGTAATTAAATATCATAATATTACTCCTGAATCCTTTTTTGAGAATTATAATAGCGAATATTATCGAAAATGTAAACTTGGGAGAGAACAAACAATCAGGTTTTATAATAAATTTAAAAAAGCGCTATGGTTAAGCGATTCAATATTCAATTTGCAAGAGATCAATCTGCAGGATATAGAAAATAAATCAGTTGTTCCTCCATTTAATAATCTTGGGAAATGGGATGGGATATTACCAAATGATAAAATTTTAAAAAGTTTAATTGAAAGTAAAAATATTAATCTCCTATTCGTTGGCAGGGTAGTTCCAAACAAAGCTCACAAGTTTTTAATTAAAATAGTAAAGGATTATATTAATAATTATGATTTAAATATTTGTCTTAATATTATTGGCAAAAAGGATAATTCACTTTTACTTTATAATGGAGAACTAGAAAATATGCTAGATAAATATAATTTAAATAACCATGTCAAATTTATAGAAGAAATAGATGATAATAGTTTGCTTTCATATTATTTAGGAAGTGATTTTTTCCTTTGTTGCAGTGAACATGAAGGCTTTTGTATCCCTTTGATTGAAGCTCAGTTTACTCACCTTCCAATTATAGCGAAAAATACTGGCGTTATAAAGGAAACAATTGGCCCCAATCAATTGTTACTAAAGGATGATATAAAGGAATATTCCTCAGCGATTAAAATATTATCAGAAAGAAAAAATTATAGAAATTTTCTAATAGAAAATGGATTTTTAAATTATTTTAGGAGGTTCCAAAATACAAAGATTTCTGATACGTTTATTAATTCTATTAAAGCTTTTACTTCAGGAAAAATATGAAAATTGCAATTGCTACAGTACAGGTTCCTTTTATTACGGGTGGTGCAGAAATTTTAGTTGAGAATTTGAGAGATGAATTAAAGAAAAGAAAACACGAAGCTGAAATTGTTGCTATTCCTTTTAAATGGTATCCGTCGGAAACTCTTTTAAATTGTATGATAATTGGGAGAATGATAGATTTAACAGAAGTAAATGGTGAAAAGATTGATCTGGTAATAGCAATGAAATTTCCAGCTTATTTTCTGAAACATGAAAATAAAGTAATATGGTTGATACATCAGCATAGGCAAGCATACGATTTATGGGACACCGAGTATGGAGATATTTCATTATGGGAAGATGGAGTTTTTATAAGAAATACAGTCATTAAAAATGATACTAAATATCTTCGGGAAGCTAAGAATATTTTTACTATAGCAGATAATGTTACAGAAAGACTGAAAAAATATAACAAAATAAATGCATTAACATTATACCCTCCACCCAGAAGTAGCGAAAAATTTTGTTGTAAAGCATATCAAGATTTTATCTTTTACCCAAGTAGAATAGATAAAATGAAAAGGCAACGTTTATTGATTAAAGCAGTAAGGTATTTAAAATCCGATACAAAGATATATATAGCGGGTAAGGGTAATGAAAGTGAGATGAAGTATCTCCATTCATTAATAGATAAATATAATTTAAAAAAAAATGTTAAACTCTTAGGGTATATTAGTGAGGAAGAGAAGATAGATTATTATTCAAAATCCTTAGCAACTTATTTTGGAGCATATGATGAAGATTATGGATATGTAACATTAGAATCGTTTCTTTCTAAAAAAAGTGTAATTGTCCATGATGATGCTGGTGGGCCCTTGGAGTTTGTTGAAAATACATTTAATGGATTTGTTATATCAGACAACCCAAAATCAATAGCAAAAAAAATAGATTTATTAGCTCATGATAGAGCTCTAGCAAAAAAAATGGGCGAGAATGGATTTAAAACTATAACAAGTAAGAATATTAATTGGGATTTCGTGATTGATAGGTTGTTGAGGTAGACTATGTTAAGACGACTCAAAAATGGTATTTTACATAATAGATTAAGGCTGTTAAAGGATTATAATTATAAAAGTATTGATATATCAATTATTAAAATTTTATATGATTATATACTTGATAGAAAAATCAGTAATAATGAAGCGAAAAATATTTTATTATCTATAAAAGAAAGACATTTATCTAAAAAACAGCTTATTGCTGAACTTGTCTTGTCTCCTGAATTTCTAAGAAATTCTATCCAACACGCTCAAGATTTTCATCTTAATTTTATCCATTTTGCAAGGATAAAAATGGTAAGTACTTTGATCCCTGAAGCGAAAAATATCGTAGATTTAGGCGGGGCAAATTGTTCAATCTATGAAATGGGATACCCTTATAAATTCAAAAATATTTCAATAGTTGATTTACCTCCTCAAGAAAGACATGAAATGTATAAAGAAAGAAAGTTGAAACCTATTGTAACGCCACAAGGACCAATTCATATAGTACTATGCTCTATGACAGATTTGAGCGCTTTTGGTGATAATACAATAGATTTAGTTTGGTCAGGCCAATCTATTGAACATATTACGGAAGAGGATTCAAAGATTGTTTATAAAGAAGTAATGAGAATTCTTAGGCGAAATGGTTATTTTTGTCTGGATACCCCAAATAGGTTACTAACTGAGATACATACTGGAAATAAAGCGATCTTTATCAACCCAGATCACAAGATAGAATATTATCCTTCTCATATAAGACAAAATTTAGTTAATGCAGGTTTCAAAATAATAGAGGAATATGGAATTTGCGAAATGCGTAATACTCATAAAACAAAAAAGATTGATTATGCTGATTTTATAATTGGGAATCCTATATCCAGTGATGTCAATTCTTCATATATCCAATATTATAAAAGCCAAAAAAGATAGCGCAAAATATATCCTTGCTATAGATAGATTTATGAGAAAAAAATTATTATATGCAAGTCCTTTTCTTCCTATGAAAACCGGCATATCTGATTATTCCGAAGTCTTAGTATATGGACTGAAAAAATATTTTGATATTTCACTCCTGATAGACAATTATAAACTTGAAAATAAGAAATTGTATAAAGATTTTAAAGTAAAAGTTTATACTAAAGATAAGATAGCATATCAAATATACGATTATATTATTTACAACATTGGAAACAATCCAACTTATCATACATATATTTATGATAGTATATTAAAGTATCCAGGGATGATTATTTTACATGATTTTATTCTTTACTATTTGACTATTGGGTATTATCGAAACAAAAAAAATTTTTATTCTAAAATTTATGAATTATCAGGCGTTAGAGGAATAAATATTTTAAAACAAAAGATAAAAAATGGTGAGGAAAATCTGTTGGAATGTAAAGATATCGCTAATTTATTGCCATTAAATAAAGAGTTACTAAATTCGAATAGTTTAATTATGGTACATTCTTATTATACATACAACAAGATAAAAGAAATAATTAATAATAAAAATCGTTTGAAAAAAATTAACCATATTGAATTAATCGATAAAGGTTTTCCCTTTATTAATAAGGATCTTTTGTTAAATAGTTATAATATTCCAAAAGATAGCTTTTTAATTAGTTCATTTGGATATATAGCACCAACAAAACTTAACCATATTATATGTGAGGTTGTTAAAAAGATAAATTCAGTTATCAATAAAAAGGTTTATTATTTTATGGTTGGGGAAGGATTTTATGTTGATCAATATATAGACAATAAATACATTTTTAAAACGGGATATTCTAATTTAAGAGAATTCAATAGTTTTATAATGAATTCAGATTTAATTATTAATCTCAGAAATCCATCTATGGGGGAGACTTCGGGTGCATTAATAAGAGCATTGGGAGTTGGCAAACCATGCATAGTTTCTAATGATGCGTGGTTCTCTGAATTACCAGATGATGTAGTTGTTAAAATTAATAATCAAAGTGCAAAAGAGGAGCTATATGAAAAAATCATTTATCTCATAAATAATAAAACTCAATTTTCTAATATTTCAATAAAAGCAAAGAAGTATATTTCGAAATATCATTCAATTGATACTATTTCTCATGATATTTATAAATTTTTAGAATGTCATTAGAAAATAAAGGCTAAAATGTTAAATGATGTGTAAAAAGATAATGGGACTCGCATTAATAGATCTAAAATAAATTATCCTAAATAAACTTAATTTATAGAAGTAAGATACCATCTTTATTTTCTTTCCTTTGTGTCAAAAATTTTAAACGTAATTAATAAAGATCTTTAAACTTTTTAGGTTTTGAATATTGTTTATGCAAAACAATTAAAACGAAGTAATCCTATAGATAAAAATCTAAGTTTAAAGCTGTTGAGTTAAAATGTTAAGAGAAACAATGAGTTTTTATAAATCTAATTATTTTATCTTTGCAGTATATTTAATACTTGCTTTTTTATTTTTTGGATTGGGTATTAATATATTTTCTACAGCATTGGCCCCTGGAGATGGACTAAATTTAGCAATACCAACAAAACTATATGCATCCAAATTATCACTATGGAATCCTTACATAAGCTCAGGTGTTCCTTCATATTTAGATCCACAAAATCAGGCATTTTATTTACCTGGATTGTTTATTATGAAGGTCTTTCCAAATGCTTTTGGTTATAATTTATATTTGTTATTGCATTATACATTAGCAGGTTATTTTACATTTCTTTTTCTTAAAAAATTAAAATTACATAACATTGCTTCTTTTATTGGTGGAATATCTTTTATGTTCTGTGGTTTTTTGACAGCACACAAAGGGCACCATGCTATGGTAACCACAGCAGTATGGTTACCGGTTATTCTTTATTTTATCGAATGCTATTTTATACGAAAAAGAATATATTTTTTATTATTGTCATCAGTTGCATTTGCTTTTTGTGTTTTTGCAGGTTTTCCACAAGTTACAGTCTATATTGGAATAGTGGTTTTTCCGTACTTGGTTTTTAAAATATTGACTGATGAGAAATACACAAAAGATAAAATAAAGACTCTAATTATAAGTAGTTTCATTGTCTTTGGTGGTGGAATTCTACTTAGCGCAGTACAAACATTTCCAGTTATAGAAGTACTTAAATACATTACTCGACAAAGTATATCTTATGATTATTTCTCTCTATACCACTTCCCTTTTATTGGATTACCGCTTTTATTCTTTCCATATTTTTATGGTACACATTCACCCGGGTACTATGCCACTGTTTACCATGGCCCCTGGAATCTGACCGAGATAGCTGGATATATGGGGATACTACCATTGATATTTGCCTTCCTAGCTTTTTCTTTGTTAAGGAAAAAGAATAGTCAAATTTGGTTTTGGGCAACAGTAGCAGTGTTTTGTTTCTTTCTTGTTTTAGGGAATTCCACACCATTTTATAAATTAATGTATCATATACCAATTTATAATAAGTTTAGATGTTCAGCGAGAAATTGGTTAGAAGTTAACTTTGCTGTTACAATATTAGCAGGTTTTTGTATAGATTATTTTATATCAAATAAAACTAAGGAACACCTATATTTTAAACAATGGGTAAAAAGAGCGATTATTATTTTAGGAGCTATTACTTGTTGTATTTTAGGAAGTGTTTTTATAGCACATAAAATTATTCCTTTTTTGGATTCATCAAAAATTAACCAATTTAGGGTAACCTATGATATGCCGTGGACAACATCTGAGAGTTTAAGTTTATTTATTACAAATACAAAGTTATTTTCACCAGCTATATATATGCCAATAATAATAATATCAATATCTATTATTTTTATTATTATTTTGAATAAATTTTATAATAATAAATTATTTTGGGGTTGCATTACAGTATTTATATTTTTTGATTTATTCTTCTTTGGACATTTTCATGATAATGCGTATCATAATTTTTATTTTCTTAAAAATAAAGAAAAAAATGAAGTATATAGCTTTTTGAAAGGATTGGAAAAGGAAAAAAATACCCTAGATGAATATCGGATTATGCCATTAGAATCAAGTGAAAAAGAACTATGTCCTAATCTAAATATGATATATGGGGTAAATAATATTAATGCATATAGTCCAATACTATTAAAGAATTACAAGGATATGACCGGTTTTGAAATCAATGGAATATCTTCTAAATACCGTTCTTTAATTAGGAATTCTCGAGTTTTGTCTTCTCTTTCTACGAAATATATTTTAACCTCGAGTCTAGAAAACAAACTCTTTATAGAATCGATTATTGCAGAAGATCAAAAGTCATCCATTGAAACTATTATTATAGATAATATATCTCAAAAAGGATGGGATTTTTTTTCACCCTATACCCAATCTAATGATAGTGTAATACTTAAATCCAAAAACAATGGACATTTCAGTCTAATACAATATAAGTTTACATTAGAAAAAAATACTGATTATAAAATATCCTTTAAAGCAAAGACTACCGAAACGTTAAATAAACCACTTATTGTAGATTTCTTTATACCAGGGTATGATAGCCCTGAACAAGAGAGTGTCTATGATCAATCAAGTATTAGTACAAATTTTAAGTCTTTTGTTACTATTTTTTATTCAGGGGAGAATGCTCCTGAACAAGCATATCTACGTTTTTTCACTTTCTCTACAATTCCCGTTGAAATAAGGGATATTCGGATGGTAAAGTTAATTTCAAAAACCTTTGATTTGGATCACCAAAATGATAATTCTTCAATTTATCCACTATATCAAAAAAATTATGAGACTAAAGATGGGATAGCTATTTATGAAAATATGAATTTTCTGCCTCGATCAAGATTTGTACAGGATATTAGAACGATAACAGATTATAATGATGCAAATCACATTCTATGGAATGATTTAGAATTTAATGCTTCAAAAACAGCTCTTGTTGAGGGTTTTATGTCATATCAAAAACTTGAAATTGGTGAAGTCTTAAAAGTAGAGTATAGAAATAGCTCTATCAATTTGTTAGTTGAAACAGGTGATAAAGGTTTTCTTGTGATTTCAGATACATGGTATCCAGGCTGGAAAGCATATATTGATGGGAACAAAACTACAATTTATAAAACTTACGGCATTTTAAGAGGTATATTTATTAAGGGTGATGGAATTCATAAAATAAGATTAGTTTTTAGGCCAATAAGTTTTTATATTGGATTAGTTACAAGTATTATTAGTTTATTGGTCATAATTGGATTTTTGTATATAATAAAGTATCGTTATCACAATGAACTCTAATGGGCTCGTAAAAAGTCATGCACCCGCTTTAATTTCAAATTGAGATTTATATATAAACGGAATGGAAATATTTCTATCCGCCAGTCTTTCTTTGATTTTTTTTTTTACCAGTGTTTCAATGAATATCTTATGCTCTTTTTATATGTTTTCTTACATACAGATTACGATTTGATTGGAAATTCATTTGCATAATTTTTATTTGATTTTTTCACAAACATATAAAAGGATATCCCCAAATTTAAATGGAATGAATATTTTTTTTAGTATTGTGTTAAAAAACATATTCCTTAACAACCCAATTCCACTGATGCCAAGGCGATCCAGCTTTATTAACAAATAATCGATGGTTATAATATGACAATACTTCCTAACTTTTAATAATTTGAAATTATTCCTTTTTAACATTTCCTCAATTATCTTATTGTCAAAGTAATATAAATGCATATCCATCATCCATGGCCACCTTTCACCCATGAGTTTAGGATACCAATTCTTGATATTTAATGTTGAGAATGCTAAAATACCACCTTTTTTTAATTTTGAATTAATCAATCTTAATTCCCTCATTGGATCAGAAACATGTTCTAAAACATCCCAGGAAGTGATAATGTCAAAGTCTTTTAGACTATCAGGCATATCACTTATAGTTCCTTTAATAACATCAATACCAAAATGTTTTTTTGTATAATCTGCAGCCCAGGATGAAGGTTCAAGTCCAATAACATCGTATCCATTATCTTGAGCTACCTTTAAAAATACTCCACAGTATGAGCCAATATCCAAGAGTTTCCCTTTCTTTGGTACATATTGATTAATTTTTTCAAAATTATATTTAAATGTCTTAAACCGGGCATCAATATTATCCAGATATGTATTATCTTCAATCCCCGAATAAATTTTTTTTAATTTATTTTCAAGGAGTTGAGGGTTAGTATATATTAGACCACATGTTAAACATTGTACAATTCGACCATGCTGTGAATGATGTATACTTGTACAGCAATACCTTTCACTTTTATGAATTGACGAAGTGGATGGATAAAGCTCCATATGATATGGATGTTGACAAAAATTACAATTATTGAATTTATTAGAATGAGGCTTTGTTTTTTTTCTATTATTTTTATTGTATTTAAAAAACCTATTAAAAAAAAGTCTGAATAAATTGGTTGCTCCTTTATAAATTTCCTTCTTTGAAATCTTACTGGTTCCTTCCCTTCTATCCTCAAAATAAATAGGAAATTCGTAATATTTTTTAGTTATTTTTGTTACAAGATATATACACTCAACAAAAAAAGAATATCCTTCAGCTTTGATTTTATCTATAGGTAATCTTTTCAAAAGAAATTTATTAAATCCTCTAAACGAAGTAGTCGTTTCTTTTAATTTAATCCTTAAAAGAAATCTGGCTAAGAAATTTGCCAATTTACTAATAGAATACCGACAAAATCCATAATCACATTTCCCTCCTTCAATATATCGGGATCCTATAACAAAATCATTTTTTCTCAACCCATCTATTAGTGTAGGAAGATATTTAGGATTATGAGAAAAATCAGCATCCATTGTTATTAAAAAATCGTAATCATTTTCCAATGTATACTTCATAGCAAGTTTATGTGCTGTTCCCAAACCAAGTTTTCTAAAACGATGGATAACTTTTATCTTAGGATTTTCCTTGCTAAGTTGATTTAATATTTTCCCTGTTCCATCTGGAGAATTATCATCAACAACAAGTATATCTGATTCAGGGAGATATTCGAAAATTTTGTTGATAAGATCTTCAATGTTATCTGCTTCATTGTATGTTGCAGTAAAAACAAGAATTCTTTCCTTTTCCATTTTTGTCCTTTTTAATCAGGTTTTATGATAAATCTGAAAATGAAATGTTTACTTTATATAATAAATTTTATAGTCTCCATATTCTGCAACTAATTGATTGGGTAATATTTTTTGGTATGTCGTGAAGTAAAAATCATTTTCTTCAGGCGTTATCTTATGTACATTATTTCCATACCAAAAAATATTCATCCAGTTATAAGTATTCCATTGAGGTTCTAAAAGGGCGTTATCGACAATAAATTTTTTAGAAGGGATTTTATTTTTTAAAACGTATCTATATATATTATTTAGGTGCTTTTGATGTGCTGAATAAAGGCTAACATAATCTGCGGCTCTCCAACCAACAAAGATACCAAATAAGAGGAATAAGTAGAAAACCTGTTTAAATTTAAGCTTTGTTTTCACTATGATTGCTATTAAGAACATAAGTAACGCTGCTAAAGAAAAAAGTGATGCTTCTAATAGAGTAGCAGGATAATGTATCTGAAATAAGCGATTTAAACCAATGATGTCAAGCATGTAACTTGTATCAGCACTGTTAATGATACCATGAGCTGTAACAGATTCAAGAGGCGAGAATATAGCTATGTTGAAAGAGATACATAGAGAAATCAATAGAATTATAGTCCATTGCCTTTTCTTTGTAAAATTTAATAAGAGAAATTGTTTTAAACCAATTATAATAATAAAAGGTATTATTGGTGCCAGATATCTTCCTAATGTAAAATATTCCATAACAGGAGTGTTGAACGCAATTTTGTAACTCATTTGAAATAAAGAGATTAAAAAGGATAATCCGAGAATGTGCATTAAAATTAAGATTATAAATGAGCGATATTGCAATTCCACCTGCCTAATATGAATTACGAAATATATAAACATTACGAAGAATAAAAAAAATGATGAAATGGCAAGATAAGAGATTTGATATAAGAAGTTTTTAAAGAAGCCAAGAGAAAATACCAATGTAAAAAAATAAGAGGAAAATGTCTCTGTTGCGGACTTGTAGCCCATTAGCCCGCCGCCTGGAGTTAATATATTTCTAACTATCCAGGGGCCAATCACTAATATTAAAGATATAAAGACAGAAAGAATCTTTAGTAAATCACTTTTCCTATCTTTAGATATATAATACTCGTAGGCTAAAGCTGGAAGAGTTGCTAGCGATAATATAAATCCAGATTGTTTAGTTAAAAAAAGTAGCCCTAGTAATACACCCAGTAAAATTCCCCTATGAATTTTTTTAGTTTTAATAAATAAAAAATAAGAATATATGCACCAGATATATAATGAATAAAAAAGTGAATCTGCCCAGATTATCGCAGTCATTGCTCCAAATGGTAAAAGTACAGTTACAGCACTTAGGAAAATACATTTCTTGGTATCACTTAAAAATAATTTGGATATATAAAAGATCGGGATTAAAATAGAGGAAAAGACAATTGTATTAAATATCTTGGCCAATTCATAAACTTTTAGGACATCGCTTATGTTGAAAAAGAATGATATCAATAATGAATATAGAGGATTATATTGAATATGCCCCCCATAATTCCATTCATTATGGATTATACGAGCTAAATTGAAGTATGCAGCTTCATCTCCAAACACAGAAGGGCCTTTTATATCTTTTGCTCGTAAATAAATGATTAATGATGTGATAGATATACCCAGTATAAAAAAAATTATATTTCTTATCTTAGAATTTGCTATTATACTATAAAACTTTTGTTTCAATGGGAATCCTTTTATACCGTTATTGTTCTGGCAACCAACTATTATTTTGGTACATTAAGATTTGTAATATCACTCCTCTTTTTAAAAACCCAGTATTTTTGGGCTGGAAAATTCCATAAAAGAACTAAAAAGGCTTGTAATATTTTTGCAACTATTGGGTTTATATGAAATAAATATATAAAAATATATAAAAATAAATTATTTAATAAAAAGCTAACAGAAACAACAATAAAGTATTTAACGCTCTGTATTTTTATGTCTTCGTCATGAGCTCTATAATTCCAATATTTTTGGAGAAAGAAACCATAGAAAAACACAAATACAAATGATATAACATTTAAAATAATAAAATGTGATTTCACAGTTAGTGACAAGGAACTAAAGATAATTAAATCTAATAAAGCACCAGATCCCCCTACAAATAAATGTTTTATAAATTGTGTTGTTATTAGGTGATATCTTTTGGGGATAAATTTTGACAATAAATTAGAAAATATTCGGGAAAATAAATTATATATGGATGTTATAGATTGTAATATTTTAAACTTTGTTTTTTTTTCTAAATAAGATCTTGGTAAAAAAGTCATATAAATCCTTCACAATAGAATCTGGATGAACATTTACACTTTCTAATTTTTTATTGTATATTACACCATCTCTGTCTAAAAAGATTGCACTGTTTGACATTATGAACCCATCAGCTTCTCGGTTTTCTCTGCATCACTTAGAAACATCTGAACTGTTTCCTTGGTATAGGGGTGAATGATCATCTTTTCCAGAATAT
>CAYRKG010000002.1:0-130146 GCA_964424795.1 uncultured Spirochaetota bacterium | reverse complement strand
TGTGATATCTCTAATTCATTGTGAGAATTTATCTTAAAAACATCGCAAATGGCTTCAAATAGTTTAAGATTGAATAATCAGAATAGCCTTTATAATGACATATTTATTTAAAACAGAATATGCTATTGCTACAATAGGTTCAACCAAGGTTGGCGGTAATTATGACCCTAAGGTGTTTCATGATGTACTATCTGAAAATGGAACATGGGGTGATGCATATAAGTCCTGGTACAATAATTACGGTATTATATCTGATAAATGGTTTCTAGGGATGGTTATTCTCGGAGATCCAATGCTTGTTCCATCTAAGGGGGTACAGAAGGATTTTAAATCATTATCAGTGGGACTAATTCCTCCGGGCCCTGAAGAGATAGAGGAGCTGCATGATATATTCGAGGAATTCGCGTATGATTTTAGAGGAGATAGCTTCGAAGATTATAAAAGCATGAATCCTCAGTTCTTTAATGATTTAAGGAGTAAAAATAGATATAATTTCGAGTTATAAAAGATTAAAAAGTGGCTCAAATAGAGCCTCTTTTTAATAAATCAGTCGAGTGATGGCCAGTTGGTAAGATCTGGGAATGTATCTCTATAGCTCTTATAGGTTGCAATACTAGGGATGGTAGCTACATGATTATCGTAGATCTGACTTTGGTTTGCATTGACTGCATCGACAATGGCCTGCTGAGAGGAACTGAAAGTAAAATATGATGGGGGAGTTGATTTTGTACTGGTCACAAATGAGGCTTTTGTCTGTTGAAGTTCAGAGCCATCCCAGGTATATACAGTACCGCCATCCCATTTCACACTATAGACACTGGTACCAAAACCGGGGATGTCTACCCATATGAAGAATAGAAGAAGAATGTTGGATCAGTCTCTTTTACCATCATGGTAAAGGTAAAGTTATTGCCTCCAATACTTTCAATCGTAAGCATCATATAATAAGTAATATTTGCTCCACCTTCACCGAATGGGAGCTCACATACAAGGATTACGATGTAATTGATGCATATGGTAGAGATTTGGAGCTTGTTTTTTCTAAAATTGTGAAGGAGGATAAAGGTATTAAACTCGAGCTGACAGCCACAGTAGAGGCAGAAACAATCAGCACTGTTCCATTTCAGTTTCCTCGAGGGAAACTTTTATTAATCCTCAGTTGAGTGGTTTTTACTGAATATTAGACCTGTTATTCAAATTCATTGAAATATACACTGAATATTATAGAGACCTCTCTAATAGTCATATTAATTCCCTCCTGCTTGAGCAGGTCTGAAGCCTCTTTCTTAGTGAGAGCAGGATTTTCCTTTTTTAGTGCAACCAGCCGTTCGATCGCATTCTTATCAATAGGACGATCTGGGCCTCCAAACATGATGTCAAAGAAACCGCGGTTCTGCATAGCAATTAAAGCATATCTGAGAAGTGCAAATCGATCAGAGAGAAGCATCTGCTGTTCATCGGATAGCTGATGCTCTTTTTTTAAGGTATCGTGCGCCTCTTTGAGCATAGAATCTACCTCTTCAAGATTATCAAGCTCTTCTTTCAGGAGATCGTATGCTAAGGAGCCTTCTTCTCTAAGCGAGTTATAATACTCTCTTAGTGATTTAGTATCCTCCTGCAATGTCTGCAAAATTTTTTGGAATGACTCTGCCTCCACATCGATTTCTAAGAATTTTCTTACCATAAACTCCTGATCATAGGCCTGAATATACGCTGATGGGTCTCTTATTGCACTTGCAAGCTTTTCGCTTAGCTCCTTCTCACCAACGTATCTGCCCCTTACGCGGAGAAATAGTGTATTTATTTTAGTCCTGAAATCATACTCTAAAAACTTATCATAGTAGAACTGCATTCCGGATGGCAGATAATATGTAAGATCCATACCTTCATATTCGTATAATTCCGGAACAACGTTGATCTCGACCTCCATATCGGCAATGATCATCCGTAGGGTATCGATTTTCATATTCTCCCATGTGTATAAGCTTTTCTGTAACCTGCTGAGAAGATCTATCTGAGGTTGCGTAAGTTTTTTTGGTGTTTGAATTGTGAATGTATTTCCCTGTGCGTCTGTTACCTCGTACAGGATTTCGCCATTCACTTTTTTCTCAGAAAGAATGGTATATCCTGCTGTGCCAAGATCCTGTGAATAAAGACCTTTAACAGGTATAAGTGATAACAAAAGTAAAAGGATCGCTTTTTTGAGGTCTATTCTTATCATGTCCGTTTCTCCTATTGTAGATCAATCAGAATCCTGTCAAAGGGTTCCATTGGTTTATCTTCCTGTCCGAGCTCAACAAGAGAGGCAGTTACTGAATCTTCCGATACGTGAAATTTGATTGTAGCAATATACTCATCTTCCTTCCTGAAAACATACCCCAGATCTCCATCCTGTATCTTATGGATCTTGTTGAGGAACACAACAAGACGCTCAGGATCCCGTTGATCAATGATATATCCATTTTCCCGGTTCTTGTATGTGAGAAAATCGAGAGAGTACCGATACTGATCTATTACAGCTTCCTTTTCTTTAATAGTGGAATTTCTCTCACTGATAACGGCTTTTTGTTCCGCGATTTGTGAGTTCTTTTTCTCAATGACATTTACAAACCGTTCCTTTAGCTTTTCATAATCATGAATGATCACATAACCGAGGTACTCAATATGGTCAAGAGCACTGGGAACAGAGTTTATATATGGGACTTCCTGAAGCTTGTCAATAAGGAGCGAAAGGTCGGATAGTTGGGCTCTCATTCCTGCAAGTTGTACACTGTTTAAAACTCCTTCCCTTTGAAGGATTTTTTGATGTTCTCCCAGCGGGGGAGCGGCAAGAAAACCCTCGTCTATCTCCTGTTCGAGAATTTTATTAATTGTCTCAGAGGTGAAAACTGGATTGTATCTAAGGGTAAGTCTTTCTATTTCTTGAGCATGGTTCTTTTTAAGTAAAGAGGTGAGTTCTTCCTGATGAGCTTTTGCTGACAGAATCTCTCTTTCATGGTTTCTTGTGAGCTCGTCTATTTTTTCATTATAGTATGAGACGGTTTTATCCATTTCGATATCATAGATTCTTGCCTGATTGTTGAATATCTCTTCCTGTTTTTGAGCCTGTTCTATGAGCCTTGCATCGTAGGCATCAATCCCCTCCTGAATCTTGGCTATCTCCTCTTCCTTGAGCATGATCATCCCACCATACTCGTCCTCGATTTCCTTTACAGCCCTCTTCTCCCCTAGTCTTATCTCTCTTATTTCTGCTTTTTTTTCGGAATCTGAAATTCTCTTATTTGAGATAATTTCTATATCCTGCCCTGCTTTATTTCTGATTTCGAGGATTTTTTCATCCATCTCAGCCCTGAGGTCTTCAAGCTCACGCCGTGCAATTTTCATTTCACTTTCATTCTTCTTAGCCACATCAAGAACATCCCTGAGATTAACATCCTCAAAATCAGCGATGCTCACTCTCACCGTTTTGCTCTCTCGCTGTATAAATTGGGTAACAATGATCGAGGCAGCCGCAAATATAACGATGAAGCCACCAATGATAAATAGGATTGTCCATTTGCGGTTTTTCTTCGTCTTAACGAACTCTTCTTCAAGACTATAGACCTTCCTTCTTTCTTTAATTTCTCTAATTACTTCCCTGAGAAAGTGGCTTTTGCTCAGAGTAGCAATATCTTTTATTTTGTCTTCATCGTCCATACACCACTCCAGTCCTTGGGGCATTTGAGATCTTTTGTTCTTGATTGAAAAACTTCTGTGAGCGGAAGCGTGCATTTCTCAAATAGACCGAATGCCTCTCTCCATTGCCCCTCATAGTAGGCTTTTAGACCTTTGGAAAAGAAATCTATATCTCTCAAAAGATCGTCATCCAGGGTTTCCTTGATTATTGGCCAGTAGATGCGTTTTCCTATTGTTTTCCCCTTAACCTGAACCTGATCGATCTCCATAAAGGTTATATCCTTTGATTCAGTTTCAACTTCGTTTTTAATATAATCAGAACAGATAACTGGAACCTTATAGATCCTGGTTAATCCCTCAAGACGTGATGCAGAGTTTACATTATCGCCAATCGCTGTATTGGTCATCCTGCTTGTGGACCCAACATTGCCATAGAACACCTCCCCGCCGTCTATACCAACTCCGACCTCTAGGAGTACAGCTTTGTATATAGCTTCTTCAACCTTAGTCAAAGCTCCCTTTTTCTTTACGATCTCCTCCTTGCGTTTATGCATCTCTTCCCGTAGGGAAGAAGCAACCTCCTGTATTTTATAAGCAGCCATTATGGCTTGAATTGATTTATTTCCATGAGCATCCCTGATTGTTCCAAAGAGAGCGAGGAGAGCATCTCCGATGATCGATCCAATTATACCATCGTATTCATGGATATGGGAAATGGCGCGGTTGTAGTGGATGTTCAGGAGCTTGATAATATCAGTCCCCAGGGTTTCTGTCATGAAAGTAAAGCTCTTGATATCTGAAAAGAGAACCGTTAGATTCTCACTTGCGCCCTCAAGACGAACCTCCTTCTCTCGATAGGCCTTCATGACCACATCCCGTGTAACAAACTTTCTGAAGATCGTCATGAGATTGTCAATTGTATTTGAAAGGGCATTGAAAGCTATGCCCAGATAGGTCACATCGTCATTAGGAGCCTTCGACATATCGATGAGCTCGAGTTTCTGCTCATCCTGCATCTTCATAATATCCGAGGTGATATGCCTTACATAGCGGAGAACAAAGCGAATTATGAATATTCCAAGAATCGTGCAGATAATGACAATCCCGAATATGATTATAGATATATTCCGAAAGATAATCCGGGAATCGTGGTAAAATTCATCCAATTCTTCTGCTCTTATAAGGAATGAATCCCACTTTTCGTTGTATTTATAAACACCGAAATATTCTTTTCCATTTTGCAAGAATGTAAATGAGCCCTCTTTACTATCGGCCTTCTTTGCGGTTCTTAATATATTTAGGGCTTTCTGATCCTGAAACAGATCCATGTGAACGGTTTTCGAAGCCAGAAAGATAATGTTGCCATCCTCTTTTACCCCGAGGGCAAGAGATTTTTCCCCTTTAAGCTCTCTCAGCGCCTTTTCCTCTATGCTGTTTATTGCCCCATCGTAATCATTATTATAGGTGTATATCTCATGCTGATTGGAGGTGAATACATAGAGTTCTTTTAAATCTTTAACGAGGAGCCGGTTCATGAGCTTTATATGCTCTCCCCGGTTTAATGTAAGATTGATATAGTTCGTTACAAAGCTTGCAACGAGCAGGAAGAGAATAAATATCGTTACAATCTTTGTGACAAGAGGAACAACCCTGACACCTTTAATTTTTTTTCCCAGTATCTTTTCCATGCTCTGTTTCATGATGATATCCGTTTTTTATGGAGTTATCATTTTACTGTTAAACTATGCGTATCAAATGTTTTAAAGTGGTGATACTGTACCATATGTTGCAGAATCTGTCAACGGTTTAATTTTAGATTCAAAGTGGTAATCGAATGCTATTCTATTTTTACTTTTACTGGCTTTTTCTTCTCCGTTTCCTTTTCTTCTTCCAGACGAGTAATCGCTTTATCAAGAAGAGCCCTAAGAGCCAGAAGCCTCTCCTTATGGCTAGCCCGAATATGTTTTCTTACTTCTTCAGGTATACCGCCCAGAATGAGCTCCAGAGCATGTCTTTCAACATCCATTAGAGAGTTAATTAAAGCAATAAATTTATTCTCTTCTTCTTTCGCCATTTTTTCTACCTCCAAAAAAATTAATCAGCCACAAATATTATTTACTTTAGATTTAGCAAAACCGGTCAGTTTTAACTATAATTTTCGCCTTTAAATCCTATCTTGAGCAGATCTTTCTCATACTTTGCGCTTGTAGGCTCTAAGTCTACAAGTGATCTGGGTAAAAGTATATTGCGTTTATACTTACCAGCAGTGATAACTAATTCTTCATCCTTCTTTAGTATATCCAAATCTTCTTTCTTTAGGAAAGGAATCCTAATGGAGAGGATATAGTTGCCGTTATGCTTGCTTATCCCAACTGGTTTACCCTTATAAAAAATTTGGACAGGATCCTTATCCTTGTAAATATTTTTAGACATCTTCTTAAGTAAAGCTAAACCATTAATTTCCTGACTAAACAGTTTGCTTGTAAGAATTGGAAAAGGGGAAAAGTATTCCTCAATTGTCTTTAAATAATTCTTTTGTGTGATTTTCCATTTATCAAAATATGGATCTTTTACATTTGGAGGAATAATTCTGTTAGCGATGATAAGATCAATTGGAAAGTCAAAAAGAGAAAAATATGTGAGGCTTCTCTGTGCTTCTTTGATAACCATCTTTTCAGGATTCAGAACTATTCTAATTGAAGTTATTGATTCATTGGAAAGGATTTCTTTTATTAGGCCAACCCTCTGATAAGTCTCCTGGGATGCCTCGAAGAACTCATCATCAGGAAAGGGTAAATTAGTCACCCTTTTGACTACAGGTCTGATAACCCTTGCTACATTTCGCTGTAAAGGAAATATGTTTCTCATATACCAACGAATAATTTCAGGGAAGCTCAAAAATTTTAGGGTTTCACCAGTTGGAGCACAATCAACTATTACAACATCATAGCTTTGTTTATCATAATAATCTTTCAATTTTACCAGACTGAAGAGTTCATCCAGACCGGGAAAGATTGCCATTTCATCAGCTATCACAGCATCAATTCCATGAAAATTTAGAACTGCTGAAAATTGTTTCTGAACCTCCTGCCAATTTTGTTTAATTTCTTTATTTACATCTATCTCCAGGCCATAGAGTGTCTTCTTAATCCTAGTTGGTTGAGTTCCTAACTGTATGCCAAAGGAATCAGAAAGGCTGTGAGCTGAATCGGTACTCATTACCAGTGTCTTATAGCCTGAATCAGAGGCAGATAAACCAGTAGCTGCTGCGATTGTGGTTTTTCCTACTCCTCCCTTTCCAGTAAACAATATTATTCTCATAAAAGATTTCTCCTTATAATGCCTCTATTTATCGGATCGAAAGATGGATTAAAGTTTTTTTCCTTACTATAATTTGTATTTTCATACTAGATTATGACAAGCCTAATTTTTTAGTAATAGGTATTTTTTATTATGTACTCTTTAATAGAATTTATTTCTTCATAATTTAAAACATCATTCAACGATTTTAAAGTAATAGATATCTCAGGTTCCTCAATGCACGTAACAATCCTCTCTAGCCTGATTTATAAAGGGATTTGAGAGCTGTACATTATCGGTGAATTACTAATTTCTGAGATAAAAATAGGTAGTAATTTTTTTCAGGTTTATTTGTTAGCTACTATTTAATAATATCATATAAATAATATGAACCGTTATAGGTTTTATTAAAAAATGTTAGTATTATTATAGATGGTAAGGCGAACTTCGGGTTTTCAAACTTAACAAATTATTATCTACTTTTCTAAGACTCGAAATTCACTATACTATTGATAATTAGGGTAAACGGAGACGAATGGAAGAACCAGAACCTGTAGAACTTCCCATCAATGGTACTCTGGACTTACATGTATTTAATCCACGTGAGGTGGGTGAGCTGGTACCTGCATACTTAAGGGCCTGCAGAGAAAAGGGGATATTTCAGGTCCGTATCATTCATGGTAAAGGGACTGGAACTCTTCGTGGGAGGGTTCACTCTATACTTGGTCGTCTAAGAGAAGTGGACTCTTACAGATTGGCAGGGGATGGGGCTGGAGAATGGGGCTCGACTATAGTGATACTAAGACCCCCATAGGAATTACTTGACCGTCACACAAGAGTAGAGACTTAAACATCCATAAAATAGGGAATTGGCGCACTTTAAGGAATTTATAGCTTCGGTTTTAAAGCGGTGTATTCATATAGTATTCTTTCTGTGTAAATTCTCAGGAAAAATATCAATAATAGCCACACTTTTTATATAATAAATGTTAAATAGCAAGAGAGAAATAGTATGAAAAAAGTTAAAGTACCGCTAAAAGGTAATTTCGATGTAGTGGTAGTGGGTGGTGGTCCTGCAGGAGTTAGTGCTGCAGTTGCAGCTGCAAAAACAGGAGTAAATGTTGCATTGATTGAAAGATACGGCTATTTAGGTGGACAGGCAACTGGAGGTCTGGTAATAGTACTTTGCGGTTTAACTGATGGGAAAAAACAGATTATCAAAGGAAATTGCCAAAAGATGATTAATGAGATGAATAAACTAAATGCAACAGAGGGATGCTCTGATATTACTTTTGACCCGGAGATGTTAAAGTTTGTTCTGGATAAAATTACTGTAGAAAGTAGGGTAAAATTATACCTTCACTCATTAGCAGTAGGCATGAAGCGTAAGGTTGATAATATTGAATGTTTGATTATTGAAAATAAATCAGGACGGCAGATGGTTCAGGGAAAGATGTTTATAGATGCCACAGGGGATGGTGACTCTGTTAAGTGGTGCAGCCTCGAATATTATCAGGCTCATAAGAGTAAATTGTTACCAGTAACTCTAACATTTAGAGTTGGAAATGTAAAATTAAGAAAGGCAAGCCAATATTTTAAAGATAATCCAGAAAAGTTGTCAAAAACTATATATTTCGATAAAAGCATAAAGTTCATCCTCAATGGTTGGGCAAGTACTACTAATAAGTCAGTTGTATGGTTTGATGCATTATATCTTAAAAATATAGATGCTACAGATGTGGATGATTTAACCAAAGCTGAAATTGCCTCTAGAAAGTATATTCATAGAGCATTTGAAGAGATTAAGGAAATTCCAGGCTTTGAGAAAGCTTACATTCATGATACTGCACCGCAGCTTGGCATCAGAGAAACAAGACACATTGCTGGAAAATACACATTAACAAAGAATAATATCAATAGTAAATTTGATGATTCGATTGCCAGGGCCAGGAATTATTTCTCCAGTAGAGGTGCCTCTATATCCGTCCCCTTTAGATGCTTAATTCCGCAGGGTGTAGGCAATCTTCTATTTGCAGGAAGATGTATTTCAGTTTCACCAGAAGTTTTTGATCTGATCCGTGAAATACCCTGCTGTATGGCTACAGGCGAGGCATGTGGCGTTGCGGCAGCCCTATGTGTACTGGAGAATAAATACCCTTCTAATATTGATTTAAAGTTAATTCAGAATGAATTAATAAAGCGTAATGCAATTATATAATATCTAGGAGAAGAAAGATGGATGCGATTTACAAAAGAAGGAGTATTAGAAAATACACTTCGCAGGTAGTACCGGAAAAGTCTATAATAGAGTTTATCAAAGCCGGTATGAATGCACCTTCAGCAGGAAACCAGCAGCCCTGGCACTTCGTTGTAATAAATGAGCGTAAATTGCTTGATGGGATTCCTAAAATCCATCCATATTCTCAAATGCTGCATCAGGCTTCGGCTGCGATTCTTGTATGTGGAGACTTAGATTTGGAAAGGCATGAAGGTTTCTGGGTACAGGATTGCTCAGCAGCAACAGAAAATATACTACTTGAAATAGCTGATCAGGGTTTTGGTGGAGTATGGCTTGGTGTTTATCCCCGAAAAGATCGTGTTGAGGGAATCAGGAAAATCTTAAAAATTCCTGAAAGAATCATTCCTTTTGCCTTGATTGCATTTGGGTATCCTGCAGAGAAAAAGGATTTGAAGAACGAGTTTAAAAAGGGTAGAATCAGGTATAATTATTGGGAATAGAAAATAGTTGTGCTTTTTGGGCAATTAAGACTCGATACGGGGAGTGATTATGAAAAGGTCTCTATTTTTGATTTTTTTCTTTTATATAATCTTTCTTTCATATTCCATTTATCCGGCAGAGAAAGATAACACTCATTTTATAGTAGGCGCCAAGATACCTATGCACCTCAATATCAGCCAATACAGTCCCATTATCCCTATTGAGGGTCTTGGGGCTGGTATAGGAATTGGGCCTTATATAGAGGTAATACCCTTTCCTTTTATAGCTTTTGAGACAGATTTTTATATAAGGACATTTACCCTGGGAGATGATGTTGTATACAACGAATTTAATGTTCCTGTTGTTGGTAAGATCCGCTTCCCACTATCCAGTAATTTTGCTGTTTCAATAGGTGGTGGAATCATCTATTGTATTCCTTTTAGTGGAAATGTATTATTAACTGTTGCAGACGCTGCTCCCATCCCGATTCCTGAAACAGACCTCATATCAGCTTTCGGATTAATTGCAAAGCTGGGATTTCAGGTCCGGGTAGATCGTAGTTTTATCAACATTGATTTAGGTGTTGAACACGTTAATAAGCCTATTAATATTCAACAAACGGATTTTGTTTTGTCAATGGGATTGGGTATTGGTCTCTTTTAATTTTTTCCGGAGGACAATATGAAAAGGATTTTTATTCTGAGTATATTATTATTATGTGCAATCTTTTTCAGCTGCACCGGAGAACCTCCTCCTCAAATTGAAAATATTACCTATAACAGTACAACACAAACAATTGAAATTAAACTTTCAGCTGATAACAGAGTTGATCTTACAAACGTAAGGACCAAAATATCTTTAACAAAAGGTGGTTTTACAGGGGATGATATTGATTTTATTATTACCGGAACAGTCCCTGGTGATACTTATCAATTAAATGGTTTCTCCCCTGCATTACAGAGCGGTCAGAAGTATTATCTTGTATTTAAAGAGGGGGCTTTTGGGAATTACGGACAGTGGTCATTTGGTGGTATGGATGATAAATCGGACCCCGGTGCTTTTGAATTTACCGCCTAGGTGATCCACCTTTTATAGTTAGTTGAGAGAGAGCTTATAATAGTTATTATTTGTTTTAGTAACTGGTCGAAAACGAGAATAAAAAATCATACCCTATAGAACATGTAGAAATCTAGTAAAAGAATAATCCGATAAGGTAATGAATTTATTAAAGGTGGAAAGTAGTGGCTATTATAGAAATTGAAGCAAAATCTATACTGCGCAGACATAAGAAAATCGACTCCTGGTTTATCTCCCATTATGGTATGAACCTATATAGAGGGTGTAGCCATAATTGTGTCTACTGTGATGGGCGTTCAGAGAAATATTATGTAAATGGAGAGTTCGGGAAAGATGTTTCTGTAAAAGTGAATGCTGTAGATGTATTAGCCCGGGAATTGGATTCTAAAAGAAAGCGTACCCCTTTCAAAAAAAGCTTCATTATGATTGGTGGTGGTGTTGGAGATAGCTATCAACCAGTTGAAAGGAACTATCAATTAAGCCGGGAGACACTGAGGTTAATATATAAACACAACTTTCCTGTTCATATACTTACAAAGTCAACACTTGTTGAAAGAGACACCGATATTCTAAAAAAAATCGATGAACAGAGTAGAGCGATTGTAAGTTTCAGCTTTTCATCAGTGGATAGCAGGATAAGTGCTGTCTTCGAGCCAGGAGTTCCATGTCCGGGTGAGAGATTGAAGACAATGACATTTTTTAAAAGTGAGGGGATTTCGTGCGGTATGTTTTTACTTCCAGTTATCCCTTTTCTAACTGATTTAAAGGAACTGTTAGAGGAGTCTATAAGAAAAGCAAGCGAAGTGGGTGTGGACTTTATCATCTTTGGAGGGATGACCCTTAAGGAGGGGAGGCAGAAAGATTATTTTTTAAATGTGCTTAGAAGGCAGTATCCGAAGCTCATTCACAAATATGAGAATATATATACAGGAAACAAATGGGGAAGTGCAATAGGAGAGTACTATAGTTCAATAAATTCGATGTTTAATAGTATTGCAAAAAAATACAGTATTCCCAAACGTATTCCACCTGCTCTTTACAGAGATATACTGAGTGAAAATGACCTGGTAATCGTTATACTGGAGCATATAGACTATCTTTTAAAACTGGAGGGAAAAAGTTCACCTTTTGGCTATGCCGCTTATTCAATCTCACAGTTAAAACGACCTTTATCGACAATGAGAGGAGAGCTACGAAAATTAAGAGGAGTTGGCACTACAGTAGAAGGTATCGTACTGGAAATACTCGAAACTGGAGGTTCATCTTATTACGAGGCATTGTTAAAATAGAATGATCGGTAATAAAGATAATGAGATTTAGAAAATGTGTGAATAATTTGACAAAGTGTACACCAAAATTGAAAAAATCTTGATAAATAGTTGAGTAATGTTAAATTACTATTATTAATCAGATTATCAACGGAGGGACAAATGAATTGGACAACTAAGTATGCACGCAGTGGAGGTAATCCACGTGTAAATGCAAAAAAATTGATAGTGGGTATTATCATTGGGATATTCGGGATAATCTTCTTATCGACCCTTTTATATCAGGTTGGTACAGATGAAGTTGGGATCATCACAAGATTTGGGAAATACATAGCCACAACACAACCGGGACTACACATAAAAATTCCCTATGGAGTTGACCGTGTAGCCAAGGTACCTGTAAAGCGCATTCAAAAGGAAGAATTTGGGTTTAGAACAGCCAGGCCTGGGGTGAGAACGGAGTATATTAAGGGAATTGCTACCAATGAGTCATTGATGCTCACTGGTGATTTGAACTCTGCTGTGGTGGAATGGATTGTACAGTACAGGATAGGTAATCCGGTTGATTACCTGTTCAAGGTCAGGAGTGTTATAGATATCATAAGAGATGCTTCTGAGTCGGTTATGCGTGAGGTAGTGGGTGACCGAA
This sequence comes from uncultured Spirochaetota bacterium, assembly GCA_964424795.1. Classification (GTDB taxonomy): domain Bacteria; phylum Spirochaetota; class B62-G9; order B62-G9; family DRHN01; genus CAYRKG01. Next base: position 117,458 of record CAYRKG010000002.1, on the reverse strand, counting down.
GCGTGGATGAGGTAATAATTCTTTCCAGAAGGGAAGTGGCTATGGAGGCAAAAGAGCAGTTACAGAATATCCTCGATTACTATGAAACAGGAATCCATATCGTGACCCTGGAATTGAAGGATGTGAATCCTCCAGATCCGGTGAAGCCTGCTTTCAACGAGGTCAATGAGGCGAAACAGGAGAAGGAGAGGATGGTCAATGAGGCATGGGAAGCCTATAACAAGGTTGTTCCTAAGGCCACAGGTGAGGCTGAGAAGACCATAAGACAGGCCGAGGGATATGCACTCAACAGGGTCAATAGGTCCAAAGGTGATGCCAATAAGTTTCTGGCTATCTGGAAGGAGTATAATCGATCAGAGGATGTGACCAGAAGGAGACTGTATCTGGAGACTCTGGATGAGGTTTTACCCAAGATAGGCAGGAAGTACATCGTTGATTCTGAGCAACAGGGACTTATACAGTTGCTGCGCCTTGAGGAGAAAGGAGGCGAGAAATGAAAACTACGTATATATTAATAGGGATTATTATCTTCCTAGCTCTAATCGTACTGGCAAGCGGTCTATATACGGTCAAGATGACTGAACAGGTCATAATTACCCGATTCGGGAAACCGGTTGGAGACCCTGTCAAAGAGCCTGGTCTACACTGGAAGAGACCCTTTATTGAAAAAGTCAATAGATTTGAAAAACGAATTTTAGAATGGGACGGCGATCCCAATCAGATCCCTACCCAAGACAAGAAATATATCTGGGTAGACACCTATGCCCGCTGGAGAATCGCTGATCCCTTAAAATTCTTCCAGTCAGTAAGAAATGAAATGGGTGCTCAAGCACGTCTGGATGATATAATCGATGCAGCCACAAGAGATTCTATAACTGCTCACGTGCTGCTCGAAGTAGTGAGAAACTCAAACAGAGAGATGGCTATGGCTGAGACAGAGATGGAGCTGGCAGAAGAAGTAGGAGTACCGATCGAGAGGGGCAGGGAAAAAATAAACCTTCAGATATTGGAACAAGCCTCTAAGAAGGTTCCACAGTACGGAATCGAATTGGTTGATGTAAGGATAAAGCATATCAACTATGTAGAGGAAGTACGGAAGAAGGTCTATGAGAGGATGATTTCTGAGAGGACCAGAATAGCCGAGAAATACCGTTCTGAGGGGCAGGGTAAGAAGGCAGAAATAGAAGGTGAGATGGAGAAAGAACTTCAGAGAATCACCTCTGAGGCCTATAGAAAGGCTCAGGAGATTAAGGGCCAGGCTGATGCAGAAGCGACAAAGATATATGCAGAAGCCTATAACAAAGATCCTGAATTCTACTCCTTTCTTAAGACTCTGGATACCTACAGAGAGACCCTTGATGACAGTAGTTGGCTAATTTTGAGCACGGACAGTGATTATCTGAAATATCTGAAAAATATTTCCGGAAAATGATTACATCAGAAGACAGAGGATAGGGGCTGTCATATTAAAGATGTATGTTTATATTGAATGGTGTTGACTTGGTAAGCTTTAGAAAACTTTTATTTTATTCGCCTTGTCGTATTCTGTAGCACTAAAGATAAAGAGGGTCTGAATTATGGGAAAATCAGAAGACAATACTGACATACTGTTTGCTGAAATAATCAATAAGACACTTTATGAGTACTGTAAAAAGAAGGGATACAACTATACAGATTATGAGTTCGCGGTGTTCTACGGTATCAAAAAAGATGATGAAAGACAGGTGGGTATTATAGCCGGAAATACAGATAGCAGTTTTATTAATGATGCTTCATTGCGCCTTGTAGAAATTTCTTAGTTTTTGGCTTTTATGCGAAAATATGTATAAAAATCTTGATACTTTGTGTGTTCAGATTTGTTATCGGTTTATAATAACAAATATCTATTGATAGGGAAAGGATAGCGGGTTGTATGGCTAAAAGGAAAAAAACTAAATTTTCTACAAAACTTGATTTAATACTTGAAGAACTGGCAAAGAAAGAAAATATGACAAAGGATGAATTAGTAAAAAAGGCAGTATCTCTTTACAATTACCTCTATAAAGAAACTATCAAAAAAGATCAAAAACATGGTATTTCAGATTCCACTGGAGAAGATATAAAAGAAATAGTTCTTTGATTAGCTTTTATACCCTCAATTTGCTTCCTTAATAGAGTATCTCTTGTTTATTTACTGTATCTTCGGCTATACTGAAAACTTTATGCGAATTTACTGTAAGCTGGTTTATTACAAGCTCTATAAATATTAATGGGTCGCATTTCAGTTATGCTCAGCATTAGTCGATCTCTGGCCTGTTATAAAAGTATCCAGTACTTTTTTTATACCTTCGTTAAAAGGTGTTCTTTTTCCTATTCCTAGAGATTCTAAATCTGAACAGTTTAAATGAGAATCCTTTGGCCTTGGAGCCCCCTGGGGTGGATTTTCATCAGGAATTATGTTATCTTTTGACATCCCTATTATCTCAGCCATAACTATTGCCATCTGATATTTTGTAAATGCTTCATTCCCGGACCAGTGGTATGTTCCCCTAATTTTATTTTCAATTATCTGTCTGATCACGTATGAAACATCTTCTACATGAGTGGGGTATCGAATAGCCCAGTTATCCATTTTCTGAGGAGTATTACTCTGCAAATTTTTTGCTATTACTGTAACCGGACATTCTTCAAGTGATTCTACCGAGCCGTAGAGAATTGGAACTCTTAATACACAGGCGCTATTTGTGAGTTTCCATATAGCTTTTTCACCATTTAATTTACTTTCTCTATAGAAGTTCAATGGGTTAGGCTTTGATTCTGGTGTATATGGCGGCTTTGTACCATCAAATACATAATCAGTGGACATATATAAAATCCATGAACCTAGTTTTTCAGCAATCCTGGCTAACTGTTCAGTTGCCCGGACATTGAGTTTTATCGTTCCCTCAGGATCTTTTTGACTCACATCGGGTTTTCTTTCTGCTGCACAATGAATGATATAATCTGGTTTTTCTTTTACAATAAAATTATCAACTTCATTCATATTCAGCAGATTTAGTTTAATAAGTGAACCACCTGACCTGCTGAAAGCAGTACCAATCACATCAAACCGAGTATTTTTCGTGAACTCTCTCATGACCTCTCTTCCTAATAGCCCGGATGCTCCAGTTATGATGATCTTCATGATCTTTCTTTTCCAATATGTTTTTGGTTTATTTTTTAGATATACAGTATATTATTAAAAAATAGAAAAAATATCACCACTTTCTTTAATCTTCAGAAAATCCAGAACAAGATCGAAACATTGAAAGTAAAATTGACGTAGACAAAGCACATGGTGTATTATTAACACAAATGACGACTAAATCAGTAATCTTTTATTTCTATATAAATAATTAAAAAAATATAATTTTGCGGTGTTTATGAATAACAAATTCTATTGTATAAATCTGGGAATTACAAAATGCTATTTAGTAGAATTCCCTGAAGGATATCTACTGATTGATACTTCGTATACAAAAGATTATCGTAAGTTTTTAAAAGCATTGAATAGAATAGGTGTGGATATATACAAAATCAAATATCTGCTCTTAACGCATCATCATGATGACCATGCAGGTTTTGCGGCAGAGCTGGTTGAGCAAACAGGTGCTAAGATAATAGTTCATAAAAATGCGGTGCATCCTTTGAAAAAGGGAGTATCTGAGAGGACAGTTCGATCAATAAACAGATGTGTCAAGATACTCTTTTCGATTTACATGATGTTTCATAGAAGTTTTATATATCCTTCGGTTACAGTCACAGAAAAGGATATTGTTTTATCAGGTGATGATTTCAGTTTATTAGAAAAGCTTGGGATTAATGGAAGAATTGTTTATACCCCCGGTCATACGAGGGATTCGATTTCAGTAATATTGAACAATGGCTTTTCATTTGTTGGTGATGTAGCAATGAATTTTCTTAACATTTGCGGTATTAAATATAGACCGTTATTTACAGAGGACATCGATGCCGTATTTGAAAGCTGGAAAAAATTAATCGAAAATGGTGCTCGAATACTATATCCAGCACATGGAAAACCATTTGCTGCTGATAAGCTGATTTTTTATAGAAGAAAATTTACTGGTATGTAACTAATTTATAGGTATTGAAAGATTTGGAGAATTACTCAACGATTGAAAGGATAAGAGCTCTTCTGAATGCTAACAGTATTGACTACCGAGAAGCGGAGCATTCACCCACAAAGACATCTGAGGAGGCAGCAAAAGCTAGAGGAGAGGACCTGTCCATAGGTGGAAAGGCAATAGTTTTGAAGGTTGATAATTCATTTTATCTATTTGTTCTCAGTGCCTCAAAAAGAATCGATTCGCCAAAGATAAAAAAATATTTTCATGCTAAACGTATTCGCTTTGCTACAAAAGGAGAATTGTTAAACCTTACTGGCCTGGTTCCTGGCTCTGTACCTCCATTTGGAAAGCCAATAATTGATTTAAAATTATTTATAGATAATAGCATTGTTGAAAATGACAGAATTGCTTTCAATGCAGGTTCACTTACTAACTCAATAATTATGTCTGTAAAGGATTATATTAATATTGCCCAACCAGAAATATTCAATTTTTCTCAATGATAATGAAATACTTCAACTAATAGTATATTTGCTCCTTTGCCAATTCCGTCTAAGGAGCTTATTACAACAGACTTTCAATTCGATAGAAAGGTGAATGTAAGTCAAAATTGACTTTCTGGAGCTGTATGATATGAAGAGTGGAAGTAATAAAGTTATTGAAGTCAGTCGGTTAGCAAAGAGGTTTGGGAAAGTTACTGCTGTTGATGAGATAACTTTTAATGTTAATGGAGGAGAAATATATGGCTTTCTTGGACCGAATGGCGCTGGAAAAACAACCACAATCAGGATGTTAACAGGCCTGCTTGCTCCAGATTCTGGAAATGTTTACATAAATGGGATTGATATAAAGATGAATCCAATCCAAGCGAAGCTGAAAATGGGAGTTATCCCGGAAATGGGGAATATCTATGTAGACTTAACAGCAAAACAGAATATCCTACTGGCAGGAAAATTTTATGGAATTCATACCAGAGAACTCAAAGAAAGGACAAACAGCCTTTTAGAACAATTTGGACTCTCTGATAGAAAAGATGATCTTGTCAGAAAGTTTTCAAGAGGGATGAAGCAGAGGGTGAATATTGCAAGCGCTCTTGTCCATAATCCAGAAATTCTGTTTCTTGATGAACCGACATCAGGACTGGATGTTCAGAGTCAAAGGTTGATTAGAAACATCATCAATGAGATGAATGAGAGAGGAACTACGGTCTTCTTAACCACTCACAATATTGAAGAGGCGAATCAGTTATGTAAGAGAGTGGCAATTATTAATCATGGCAGAATAGTCATTATTGATAGACCTGAAGGATTGAGGATGACATTCGAAAAGACGCAGTCAGTTGAAGTGGGTTTTGATAGGGCTATTGATGATAGCCTGATTGGAAAAAGCAATCTTATGAATAGAGTAGAAAGACTGGGAGATAAATGGAAGTTATTCACAGACAATCCTGATAAAGTTGTGAAGTTTTTAGCAACATTTGCTGAGGAAGAGAAGTTGAAAATTGTTTCTATAGAGATATGTAGAGCTAGTCTGGAGGATGCATTTTTAAAATTAACGGAGGTGTCCTTATGAAAATTCTAATAGTTATAAATGATACACCTTATGGAACTGAAAATGCATACGAAGCTTTAAGGTTGGCAACAACCTTTCTAAGAGAAAGATCATGCAAACTAAAAATTTAAATAGCCAGTTTTTTCGTGGAGTGATGGTAATAACAGAGAAGAATATAAGGATCTATTACACCAAGGCTCCGGTTATGATATTTGGTCTTCTTTTCCCTGTGTTTATGTTTCTATCCTTTTATCTGGGAAGAAAGCTGGACCTATATTCCTTTTTTCCCGGGCTTTTGGCAATGTCCATTTTTTTTACAGCATCCTCGGTTGGGCCCCTGATTACTCCATGGGAAAAACAGGCAGGAACCTATGAACGATTACTCTCTTTTCCAGTGAGTATCAATACAATAATTCTTGGAGATGTTGCTGCGGGGTTGATTTTTGGTATTATCATAAATATAGTTGTATTAATGGTTGGACTTTTATTTTTAAATTACAGTATAAAAATTTTGTTCCTGATTTTTGGTGTGTTATTGGCTTCTTTCTGTTTTTCTACGCTTGGTGTTTTACTGGCTTCACCATCATGGCGTTCTCCATCCCATATTATGATGTTTTCAAGTCTCATCCGTTTTCCGCTGATATTTATAAGTGGGATTTTTATACCTTTGCAGAATCTACCTAAAGTCCCCAGAATATTTGCTCATATTTCGCCGATCACATATCTTGTTGATATATGTGATTTTAGTTTTAAAGGTAAATCTCATATTTCCCCTACTTTTGATTTTATTGCACTATTTATTTTCAGCATAACATTCATATTTCTATCGAATAGATTTCACAAGAGGAATCTAATGAGGGGATTATGAAAAGTTTTTATATATTGATCACTGCATTTAGAAGTGAAAATTAGGTTTCATCGGCAGAGGTAAATACTACAGGACATTAGCTGTCGGTTACAACAATATGATTTTTTAGAGAAAGGAAAATCAGGAAATGAATAAAAGAGATGAAGCTATTTTACGTTTTCGAAATGATTTCAACTGTGCACAGGCTGTCTTTTCAACATTTGGACCTTTAATAGGCATGGAAGAAGAAGTGTGTTTAAAAGTTGCATGCCCTTTTGGAGGGGGTATGGGTAGAATGCAGGAAACATGTGGAGCTGTAACCGGGGCTTTTATGGTAATTGGCTTGAAGTATGGGAGAGGAAACTTTGATGATGTAGTCGTAAAAGAAAAGACATATGAGCTTGTTAATGAATTTGTAAGAAGATTTAAATCCAGTAATGATTCAATCAACTGTAGAGAACTGCTTGGTTGTGATATAAACACAGAGGCTGGTCTTAAAAAGGCAAAAGAGAACAATCTTTTTTCGACCCTGTGTGAAAAGCTTGTTAAGGATGCTGTGAGAATTCTTGAAGATATACTTTGATAATTATTGAGGAGCGGATTTAGGTCTGTGGTATATAAGAAAGTTATCAAGAATAGCAATAGATTAGAGATTATGGAGGGCTGGAGAAATGAAAATGGGTAAAATTGAAAAATGGTTTATGAAAAGGCCGCATCATACCAGACGGGCGAGTGATCATGCTCAGAAATTATTGCATTTTGCCCAGGTAAAAGAAAAACAACGTTACCTTGAAGTCGGCTGTGGTAGTGGGGCGGCGTGCAGATATATTGCAGAGAGGTATCACTTAAATGTTACCGGGATTGATGTAGATCCTGAACTGATTCAGTATGCCAGCAAAGATATTGAAGATGAAAGAGACATTTGTTTTTTAGAAGGAGATGCGACAAGGCTACCTTTTCCAGATGAAAATTTTGATATTGTATCAACATTTGGAGTTACCCATCATATATCGGATTGGTTAAAAGCTTTAAGCGAAATGAAGAGGGTTTTAAAGAATGGAGGGTATCTCATCTATTTCGATTTACTTTATCCTAAATGGCTAGCCAGGATAGGTAAGTCATTGACAAGCCGCTATGGCTTTCCATCGGAGGATGATTTAAAAATATTTATTCAAAACAATAATTTTTTAGAGGTTTATTCTTCATCAAAAAAGGGATTGGTATTTCATCAGTATGAAGCAGTTTATAAGAATGCTTAGCATGATAAATTATCTTACAATTTCTGATCGCAGGGTGAATCCGGATTGTGCATTCAGCCTTGATTATTAAATAAGTCATAAACCTTTATAGTAACTACTGAGTCAAAAATATGGGAGCTATAGACTCATCGACTTCGAGTGCTGAGTTTTATTAGGAAATCAATGAGAAATAAGATGTCAAAAAAAGACTTAATCACATTACTGGGACTTATCCTATGTCTATTAATATTACAGCTGTGTGGTATAAGGAGCATAAAAACACAAACTGAGATACTATCTAAAGAAAAAGCCTATTCTATTCAGATAATAAAGGGTCCTTATCTTCAGAATGTTCAAAAAACAGCTATAACTGTTATGTGGGAAACAGAACGTGAAGCGACTTCAGAGGTTATTTATAGAAAGGGGATGTCTTACAAGGGTAAAGTTGTTTGTAACAGATTGAAAAAGATTCATGAAATTACAATTAATGAACTTGAAGAGGAAACAAAGTATCACTACAGGGTCTCTTCAAGGATACCAGGAATAAGAGCTAAAATCACCAGTAAAGAGGCCACATTCAATACAGCAGTTAAAGAAGAAAGCCCGTTCTGCTTTGCAATTTATGGTGACAATAGGACATACTCAAAAGTTCATGAGAAAATAGCAAAAGCCATAGCTGAAAAAAGACCTGATATTGTTCTGAATACAGGTGATGTTGTGCAATCAGGTCGCTTCTATGAGGGATGGGGAAGAGAATTCTTTGAGCCAGCCAAAGAGCTATTTAAAAATACACCATTTTATATTGCAATAGGAAATCATGAGGGAAACTCTCACTGGTTCTATGATTTTGTTTCCTATCCTGAACCGGAAAATTATTATTCCTTTGATTATGGGAATGCTCATTTTACAGTAATCGACAGTAACAGGGACTATCAACCTGGTACAGCTCAGTATAAATGGTTGGAAGAAGATTTAAAATCAGCAGCTAATATATGGAAATTTGTTCTTTTCCATCACCCGCCTTATTCATCTTTACCTGATTATTCAGGGGAAGGAACTGAGAATAAGAAAAGGAGAGTTTTATGCCCAGTTTTTGAAAGATACAACGTAGATGTAGTTTTTAATGGACATCTTCATAGTTACGAGCGCACCTATCCATTACTGAACAATAAGGTGGAGAAGTTGGAATATACAGATAGTGCTGTCATATACATAGTAACAGGAGGAGGTGGTGCAGAACTTGATAATCAAAAGAGGAATAAAAGCTACTTTACAGCAAAATCTGCTGTGCTTTATCACTACTGTTTTGTAAGAATAGATGGTAAGAATTTCGAGATGATGGTTTATGATATTGATGATAACCCCATTGATTTTTTAGCTATCAATAAATAGATTAACCATGATATGCGTTATAAAAAACCGCGGGCATGCAGTTTTAGTTTGATCAAACGCACATGACCTAAGGAATCACAGGCCTCCTTTTATAATTATAATTTCCAACATATCAGCTGCATCCTCAGCCCTGTCAGAGATCGCAGATATCCTTGCAAGGCAAAGCTTCAGATGTATCTTATGACCATAATCCAGGTCGGTCTTGAAGATATCCCTGGTTATATCCCATTCCTGTTTGTCTACAGCCGATTCTATTATACCTACCTCTGAGGTTTTTTCTCTTATAGTTTTTGTATCAATTTTGTCCATGAAGAATGGACCTACTGCTTCTTTTAAAGGAGTGAAGGAAGAAACCGAGTCCTCCATTAGTTTAAGGATGTTTTGCTTTATCTCTTTAGGGATTTCGGGTCTCTGATCAAGAAAGAAATCACAACAGGACTCAGAGCCATTGGCAAGATTATCCAGCTGCTGTACGAGGTTTAGAATATCTTCTCTCAATAGAGGGAGATAGGCCCCTGAATAAAGTCTGCTGATTATTTCACGCCGTATCTCGTCTGTCTCCGTCTCAATTTGATCCACCTTTTTTGCAAGTTTCTTTGCCTCGTCTATGTTATTATCTAAATATTCCTCAACTGTTTTTAATGCAGTCGTGATACACTTTTCCACCTTTGCTAGATGTTTAAGGATTAAATCGTTTACGTCCCTCTCTTTTTTATAAAGCATATATTTACTCCTCTTAATAAAAGATTAATGTTTAAATATTTTTACTAAGCTCAATGTTCCATGGAAACTTATATCAATTTCACACCCTAGTTTAATAAATAATCTACATAAATAGTTTTAATAACAAATAAGATATAACACCAGCTGAAATCGGGGTTGATAGCCAACCAATTCCTATATTCATCAATGTTCGTTTGTTCACTGTTTTGGCCCCTTTTACAAGGCCAACACCAACAACACCTCCTACAATAGCCTGTGATGAAGAAACAGGTATTCCTACCTGGGTGAATATCTCTACAGTAACAGCGCCGGAGAGGGTGGCTATAAAAGCAGAATATTCATCCAAAGATGTAATTCCTCTTCCAACAGTAGTCATAACCTTTTTGCTAAAGGTTAAAACGCCACTGGCAATACTCAGGCTTCCGATAAGTGCCCCCTCGAAAGTAGTGAGCATTCCTGAGCCAACATAGACTCCGGTAACATTGGCAACATTGTTAGATCCCAGAGCATAGGATCCAAAACATCCAGCAAGGATTAGACCCCAGAAGATAAATATAGAACGTCTCTTAGGACTGGTAATAAATCTCACAAAGAAAAATCCGATAAAATGATAGAGAATGAAACTAATGATGGCAGCAGCAACAGGTGCCAATACCCAGGCTGCTACTATTTTGTAAAGCCTGGAAAAGTCAGGCGATCCGGAGACAATGCTAACTCCTAAAAGAGCTCCAATAATGGCTTGAGACGTAGAGCATGGCAGGGCAAGATAGGTTAATATGAACATGGTAATGGCTGCTGCTAGAGCAGCCCAAAAAGCCTCTAGGCCTGTCAAATCAGTAAATTTCCCTACTGTATCAAAGCATTTCTCTCCCTCCACTAGGGCACCGGCTACTACAAATATTGAAATAATAATGATTGCAGTTCGATATTTAAGAATTTTAGCAGCAACACCTGTACCAAATATATTGGCAGAATCATTACTGCCCAATGTCCAGCCCAGAAAAATTCCTGAGATTAGCATCCACATTTATAAAACTCCAGCAAAATCCTTTGCTCTTTATAATGTCAATAAATTTTTTTCTTCTACAGTACCCTAAGCTGTTGAATTCAAATAAAAGTTTTAATTTGATATTTCGGAGGTACTGCTAAAAAACAGCTATATTTAAGCTTATTGTCTTTTTCCTACATTCTCCTGAATCCTTTTTTACTACAATTTGCCAGAAAAAGGATAAGAAGTCAATAATTCTAATAAAATAAGTGTAAAAACTTTAAAAAAATATATATGTTAAAGAATGAAAATAATACTGACTTTCTTTTCAGAATAGGAAATATTATAGATGAAAGCAAACAGGAATATTCTTGTACATATCTGCTGTGCACCTTGCGCAGCACCTTCTTGCGAACGCTTAATGCTTCGCGGTTACACTATTACACTATACTTCAGTAATTCTAATATATATCCTAAATCTGAATACAATAGGAGGTTACAAAACGCCTGTAAGCTTGCTAAAATATGGAATGTTGATATAAAAGAAGACCTATATGACCATTCATCGTGGTTAAAAGAGATAGAAGGTCTTGAAGATGAACCTGAACAGGGTCAGAGGTGCATTAAATGTTTTAATTATAATCTCAAACGCACAGCTATTCTTGCTGATCGCTTAAACTTTTCAGCTTTTACAACTACACTTACATTGAGTCCACGTAAGATATCGAAGATAATATTTGAAATCGGGGAGAAGTACCATAAATTTGCATCTTTTAATTTTAAAAAGGAGAATGGTTTTTTTAGAAGTATTCAGTTATGTAAAGAGTATGATTTGTACAGACAAAATTATTGTGGCTGTGAGTTCAGTTTAAGAGAAGCTAAGTTGAAAGAAAAAGAGTAGATCTTGATAGAGATTAATGAGGATTTATATCCTCTATTTGAAAATCCAATCGAGTAAAAGGATTGAAAATGAAGATGAGATCCTTCGCTACTGGCATTATGCGGGTATAGAATGGCAGAACATTCTAAAGATGAGGCCTTCTTAACTTAAAGAATATTTTTCTGTGTTAAAATAAGATTTATAGATAGGAGGCGTATGTGAAGAAGAGCCTGTTATTTATATTCGGAATACTGATAGTTCTTTCAAGTTGTTTTCTGATTGGCTGTTCAGTCAATGAGACTCAGTGTGTCTTTTATGTGACTTGCGATATGAGACAGTACACAGGAGATAATCCAGATCACTTTCGCGCTGTTTGTGAAAAGATCGCATCTCTCGGAAAAGGCGAGTTTATGGTATCTGCAGGTGATATTGATCCTCCAGGTGATGTTTTAAGCACAATCCAAACATACATTGGAAAGAATTATAGCTGGTATCCGGTAGTTGGGAATCATGAAATAGAATCTACAGATTATATGGCATGGCTGAGAAGCTATAATGAAAATGGCAACTCCCTGCCAAATGTTGTAAATATTGGTCCAACCGGAAGCGAGGAGACAATCTATTCCTTTGATTACGGTGATGTCCATTATGTAGTATTAAATGAATACTATGATGGAGTCAGTGATAGTGGGGCGGATGGCGATGTTGTTGATGCACTTTATGACTGGTTGATAGATGATCTTGAGATGAATGATAAACCAATTATAGTTGTTTTTGGTCATGAGCCTGCCTATCCTCAACCTGATGAAGAAAGCGGCCGTATCAGGCATGAAAATGATAGTTTAAATGCACACCCTGAGAATCGCGATCGATTCTGGAATGCTTTGGTGGACTACGGAGTTTTAGCTTATATCTGTGGACATACTCATAATTACAGCATTATATGTGTCGATGGTGTATGGCAGATAGATTCAGGACATGCTCGAGGGACCGCGGATACTGGTTCACGGAGTACATTTGTTTCGGTAAGTATTATGGTAGACAGAGACGTTTTTTATAAAACTTACCGCCTTGATCTTGAAACAGGTGAATATGTTCTAACACAGAGTGGTCAGCTTGGGTAGCACTGCTTTTGTAGATTCAGATTTTCAGCCATTTTGGTTTTAGATCAATACAGAGAGAGGTTTTCCATGGAATTAAGTGCAGATGAACTAAGGTTTAAATTGTTCAAACTTCATCAGGATGGAATTACTATACCAGATTATGAACAGATGGCTCTGAAGCTACGTGAGTTTGCAGAGGAGATGGGAGATACAAGGAAAGATTTAGATTATTGGTGTGAAAGGTTGAAAGAACTTGAAATTTGTCGTAAAGCTATTGAAAGTATGGATGATTGAATTTTTAATATGGATACTTCTTTTTATCAAAGGGTAAAGGCTATTATTAAAAAGATACCTAAAGGCAAAGTAGCTACTTAAATGGAAATTCAAAGCTTTGAGATAAGATATCGTGATCAAATCCTTCATATTGAATATTTTATTCGTTCAGGACATAGAGGAACGATACTCTATCTTCATGGATTGGGATGTTCAAAGAACGATTTTATAGAAGCAATAGACAATGATAAATTGAAAGTATATACCCTGGTCTCGTTTGATTTTCCTGGCAGTGGTGGCTCATCTTATCCGCAAAACATAGCCCTTAACATTGATGATCTAGTTGAAATCACAAACATTATAGTTACCAAACTATCCTTACGGCGTTTTATAGTTATCGGTCACAGTATGGGGGGGTTAGTAGCTCTTCTTTATATTCAAAGATATGGTAAAACTGTAAAAGGATTTATCAGTGTAGAGAGCAATATGGGTTTTGAGGATTGTACCTTTTCTCGTAGAATCACAAAATGTACTTTTAAAGAGTTTCAGGGTTTTGTTTTTCAAGATTTCATAAAATCTTTATACCAATCTAAGAATAATGGTTTCAGGAAATATGCTGAAACCCTTGAAAGATACTCATATCCAAAGGCATTATTTGATTATTGTCCTTCTCTTGTAAGCTATTCCGATAGGGGGGATTTGATTCAGCGGTTTACTGAACTCAGCATTCCAAAAGCTTTTATATACGGCTCGGAAAATAGGACATTCTCTTCCGTACAAAAACTAAAAGATAGAGGCCTTGAAGTAATTGAGATAGCTAATAGCAATCATTTCCCAGGCTACGATAATCCGAGAGATTTTTATAACGTTGTTTCTAGTTTTTTAAAAGATGTACATTGACTCATATCATACCTGTACCTAGATTATGCAGGCTGGGACTTTCAAGGCTTCTTCTAGTAAGGTTTATACCTTATCTTTAGAGACTTTACTTTTATTTAGTATATTTGTATATTTAATATGTGTATTTGTAATAATATTTTTTAGCAACTATAGTACAAACCGATAAAGATTTTTCAAGGTATACAATCAGCAATACCATCTTGGGGTTTAACTAATACCGGATTTATCAAGAATAAAATATTAGAGATTCATTCTATAAGGATGGAGTATATGCAAAAAACGTTTGATAAGTTAAAAAATCTTCAGAATATTTTATTAAAAGAGTTTGAGGCAGAGGCAGAATTAGAAGAAATTCCAAGAGAATTAAATGAATTAAAGAGAAAATTTCATAAGCTTGAAAGAAATATAAAAGAGATGGAGAGCAGTGTAGAAAATAATAATAAAAGGATTAAAGAGCTGGAAAAAGAAAAGGGTGAATTGAAGTTGAATAAAGAGAAGTATGAAGGTCAAATTTCGCTCATCAAAACTCAGAGGGAGTATGAGGCAATTACCAATGAAATTGCACAAATCGATGAGAAACTTGTGGTAATCGAGGAAGAGGAGTTAAACGATTATCAGGAAATAGAGAATTTAAACAAAGAATTGGAAGAACAGAAAGGTTTGTATACTGATTTGAATAAAGAAATAGAAGAAAAGAAAAAGGGTGTAAACCAGCAAATAGGAAAGAAACAGAAGGAATTGGATAAGTATTTAAAGGATAAGGAAAAGATTACTGCAGGTTTAGATGAAGAGGTAATATATAAGTTTGAAAAGATTGTGAAGAAAAAGGATGGTATCGGTATTGTATCCATCAGAAGTGGTGTATGCATGGGTTGTAATATGACTCTACCACCACAGTTTATAAATGATGTTCGAAGAGAGGAAGAGATAATTTTTTGCCCGAACTGTTCTCGTATTCTGTACTATTATGATCATGAAGAATCAGGTGAAGAAATTAAGCTTTGAAGATAGGTTGATAGTAGTGATAAAGGTATATATTGATGGTGGTTCAAGAGGTAATCCAGGTATCGGAGCTTTTGGATTTATTGTTACAGATGTTAAAAATGGGGAATTGTTCAGATACGGAAAAAAGATAGGGCACTGTACAAATAATATTGCAGAATATAACGCACTTATCAGTGCACTACAGTATCTAATAAAGAACGGATTCGAGAGTAAGAATAGTAAGGGGTTAACCATTTATTCTGATAGCAAACTTCTGGTAAACCAGATGACCGGGCAGTTTAAAGTTAGAAGTGGTGCTATCATCCCTCTTTTTAAAAAGGCACAGAGATTAATACATAAGTTAAAGAGGGTTAAGATAGAGTATGTTAACAGAAGATATAACAGAACTGCTGACTGGATAGTAAACAGGATACTGGATGATAAGACATTTAAAAGCAATTGATTAAAACTATAGATTGTCTTTAGTCTGTGAATAAAAGGGGCTTTACCTTTAAATAGAATACAGACCTGTAGATCGGTCGCTAGCGGTTTAGACCTATAGGCCTAAACCACTAGAGGAAAGTCCGGGCTCCTAAAGGGTAGGGTGCTGGGTAATTCCCAGGAGGAGTAATCCTACGGAAAGTGCAACAGAAAAGATACCGCCTTGGCTTTTAAAAAGCTGGGGTAAGGGTGAAAAGGTGAGGCAAGGGCTCACCGCCTGAAGTGGTGACATTTCAGTGGCTTGTAAACCCCACCAGGAGCAAGGCCAAATAAACAGGCTTAAAGTTACCCGCTTTTGCCTCATGGGTAGGCCGCTTAGACAGATGACCGTTAAAACAGAACCCGGCTTACTACAGGTCTGTTTTATTTTTTATCTCTATTGAGGAGAATAAGCTCAAAAGATACATCTTTTAATGAGTGAAAAATCTTCATCTATTACTCACCTGGTGTATACTACACATATATTTTTTAAATCAATAGAAAAAAATACAGGCCTCGATTTATCCATAGGGATGATAAAAGTAAATTGATTAACAATTATTTTATAAGGATAATAAAAATGAAAAAATACATCTTGAAAGAACAAATTGCCTTAAAAGATATTGATATAGATTCTGATGAATATTCTCTTGAGTATTATCAAAACATTGAAAGTGATGTAAAAATCGAGGGGGAAATAAGAAAATACGGCTTTCCTTACCCCCCAGTTTTAGTATTTGATAATGATAAATATAAAATAACGTTCGGGAGAAAGTATATAGATATCCATAGAAGGGTAAATAAAGCTGTTCCCTATGGGCTCGTAGTAGATAATCTAAAAGATAGATCCGAATTTTTTAAGTTTCTCATTTATTTAAAACATGAGATGAACGGTTTCAATGTAATTGAGAAAACGATTGCACTAAAAAAGATGTTCGATACTGAGGGGAAAATAGATCCGGATGTTCTTCTGTTATTAGAGATACCTAGTAATGAGAAGATCATTAAAAACTATCTATTACTTGCACGTTCATCTGATACAATTAAGACTCTTATTTTAAATGATTCAATAAATGAGCATATAGCTTTTGAAATATTTAAGTTCGCGCAAAAAGATTGGGATAAAATCGCGTGTTTTATAGCAGGGATATGTTTGGGAACAAAAAGGAGAAATAAAATATTGGAAATGATTTACGATATATTACATAAGAAACAGAGGGGAATAAAAGAGATTATTGAAAGTACAGAACTTAGAAAAATTTTAAGGTTAAATATTGATCCCCCGCAGATAGGAGAGAGGGTATATACATTTATAGAAAAACTAAGATACCCATATATTCATCAATATAAAGAAAGGTTTTATAAAAAGCTTAAAGAGGTTGGAATTGAGAAAGGCTTTCATTTTACTGTTCCATCAGACTTTGAGGATTGGAAGTTCAAAATTACTCTTTCATTTACTTCAGTCGATGATTTTAATGAAAAAGTTGGTATCTTGAAAAAGATTGGATCGAAAAAGGCATTTCATGAACTCATGGACCTTAGGTGTTAACAACTACAGGAGAGTTTTATTAATCTCATCAAGAGCTTCATAGAGATCGCTTTTTATATCTTCAATGAATTTATTAACTGGACTGTCCTTTTTTCCTAAAAGTATTTTCCATAAAACCTTCTTTGCACCAGCTATACTATACCCCTTATTGTATAAGAGCTCTTTAATGTTATTTATAAGATAGATATCTCTCTGAGTGTATAGTCTATGACCAGCTTTATTCTTAATCGGTTGCAAAAATGGAAATTCTCTTTCCCAATACCTGAGGATATACGGTTTTATTCCTGTCTTTTCAGAAATATCCCCAATTGAATAGAAGCTGTCATCCGTACTTTGCTCTCTTCCCAATTTTTCGCTCTTCACCAAGTATTAATCTTTTTATATTAGAAATATGCTTTATCACAACTGCAAGGAATAAAAGGATTGAGAAAATAACTGTATAGATATCCATCCCTTTTATAAAATAGAAGAGAATATTGCATAGTGTAAAAACTGTGGCCCCTGTAAGTGACCCTAATGAAACATATCTGGTTAATACTACAACAATAGCAAAAGCAGAAACAGAACATAGAACAGAAAGAGGACTTATAGCTAAAGCAACTCCAACACCTGTAGCAACCCCTTTCCCGCCTTTAAATTGCAGAAATGGATTGAATATGTTTCCCAGGATAATTGTAATCCCAAATATAGGTCCATATAAGAGTTTTAACTCAACAAGACTGGAAAAGTAATATGTAGCAAAAAAAGCCTTACATATATCAATGACCAAGACAGTAATTCCTAAGAATATACCAGCCGTTCTCAATACATTTGTAAATCCAATATTTCCACTTCCATGTTTTCTTATATCCTCTTTTTTTGCAATCCTTACAAGAAGGTATCCTGTAGGTATACATCCAATAAGATAAGAAATGATAATTAGATATACTATTTTTAGCACTACTACTTCCTAAAAATTACTTCTACTGGTACACCGCTAAAAGTAAAACTCTTTCTAATTGAGTTTGTTATAAACTTTTTAAAATTATCGTCATAATTGCTTGCTCGCCCTGTAAAGAACTCAAATAGAGGAGGTGATATTTTCTTCTGATAGCCGTATTTAATAGATGACCCCTGATGCGAGAGCCTTTTTAAGAGACTGTTCAGCTCACTGGTCTTTATTTTCCTGTTATAATTATTATACACTGTTAAAATATTTTTCAATAATTTTATTTTATTATAACCTGTCTTTGCTGAGATAGGGACTACATCTGCAAAACGTATATGTGGAAATTCAAAATAGATATCCTTTACGAAATCATGGAAATTAATTCCTTTCTTCTTTACTATATCCCATTTATTAGCAGCAACGATCAATCCCTTTTTTTCTTTTATAATAATAGAAGCGATTTTCTTATCCTGTGTGGTGATACCATCGTCAGCTGAAATTAATAAAACTGAGATGGTTGAATTTTTAATTGCATTCTCAGCACGTACAAGACTATAAAATTCAATACTCTTTTTAACCTTTTTTCTCTTTTTTATACCTGCAGTATCCATAAGTTTAACATCATACCCTTCAAAACGTATGGTTTCATCTACTGTATCTCTTGTTGTACCAGGAATAGGATTTACAAGGGCTCTCTCTTTCTCAACAAGGAGATTCAGAAGAGAAGATTTGCCAACATTTGGTCTGCCCACAATAGCCACATCGATAATAATATGTGGCCGTGGTTTATCATTCCCTATTTCCCGTACACTGAGTTTTTCCTCTTGGCTTCCCACGCAAAGTTTCGCTCTTATCTTTTCCCTCAAAGCTGCAATATTTTTCCCATGTATTGCAGATATAGAAATTGGATCTTCAAGACCAAGTTCAAAAAAATCATAAAAGTTATATAACAATTTATCATTGTCAACTTTATTAACAACGAGGAAGCATGGTTTTCCACTCTTCCTGATTGCTTTGGCTATATTAAAATCTTCAACACTAAGACTTTTAATATCACAGATGAAAATGATGAGGGCAGCTTCTTCTATTAATCGTAGGTTTAGTTCCTGGGCTTGATTTTCTATACCTTCTACTTTCTTAATATATCCTGTCGAATCCGCCAATCTATACTCGAGATTTCTGTATCTAATAATCTCATAATTTATATCCCTTGTTACACCAGGCTCATCAGAGGTAATAGCCTTCCTTTTTTCTATGAGCCTGTTAAAGAGAGATGACTTGCCAACATTAGGCTTTCCAATAATGGCAACAGTGGGAGGAATACTGCTTTTATCGTACATTCTGTCTGAAATAATCCTCCAGGTTTCTAAATCTATGGATCATCTGTTTACGGATATAATCTCCCACTTCCTTTTTTGATCCAAACTCAAGAGCTGTGCGGGCAATTTCCTGTGCATCTTTAGCAGAAGAATTTATGATAATATTTTTTATAATAGGAATGCTCATTGAACTCATACTTAACTTACTATAACCAAGGCCAATGAGTAGAAGGGTGTACAGAGGGTCGCCGGCCATTTCGCCACATATACTCGTTTCCAGTTCTTTCTCTGAAGCAATATCTGCAATCATTTTTAAAGACCGCAGTATCGCAGGATGAATGGGGTCAAATTCAGTTGCAACCATCCCATTCCCCCTGTCAATTGCCAGTGTATACTGAATCAGATCGTTTGTACCAACACTTATAAAGTCTACATAATCAGCAATCCTATCCAGAAGAATAATACTGGAGGGCGTTTCCACCATTATCCCAAGCAGGATATTCTCGTTAAATGGAATCCTCTTTTCTAAAAATTCCTGCTTGCATATGCTTACCAGATCCAAGATTTCCTGTATTTCATCTAAATCGTTTACCATTGGGAACATTATACGGGCGTTTCCAAAATGCGACGCCTTTAAAATTGCCTTGATCTGTTCTTTGAGAAGACTCTTGTGGGAAAGTGCAAATCGAATACCTCGCCACCCTAAAAAGGGATTTTTTTCTTCATGGTATTTCATGTATGGTGGCTTTTTATCTCCACCTATATCTATAACACGAATTGTTACCTCATATGGAGAGAGTTTTTTAACAACATTTTTATAGATCTCAAACTGTTCATCCTCACTCGGGGATTTATTTCTATTTAAGAATATATACTCTGTCCTAAAAAGCCCTATTCCTTTACAATTGCTCTTCTCTATGAGAACAAGCTCTTCCTCTACATCCATATTTGCAAGGAGAGTTACCTCTTCACCCTCTTTTAAAATGCAAGGCATTCTTTCAATTTTTTTAAGAGCATTTTCGTATTTTTCTAACTTTTTTTCTCTATATTCGTATAGTAAAGCTGTATCTTTTTGCGGGTTTACAATAACAGTTCCAATGGTTCCATCTACAATAATGGCGTCGCCTGTGCGTACATTTTTTGTAATGTTATTAATTCCCACAACAGCAGGTATTTTCATATCCCGTGACATAATTGTAACGTGTGATGTTTTACCACCGATTTCAGTAACAAAAGCTTTTATATTTTTTTTGTAGAGAGAAACAATCTCTGGAGGTGAGAGTGTATGAGCAACGACGATTGGGTTTCTTATATTCTTGGGGATTTCAAATTCCTCATTTCCTAACAGATTCTTCAGGACTTTGTTTCCAATAGAGATAACATCAGGTGCTCTTTCTTTGAAGTAGTTATCATCTGATTCCGAGAGAGTGTCTGCAATTTCTTCTATAACTTCATTAAAAATCCACTCGATATTAAGATAACTTTCAATGATCCTCTTTGTAACCTTTTCTCTGATTAGAGGATCTTCTAACATGAGTATGGTTGTATCTATATATCCGGTTTCTAATGTGGAATGGTTTTTCTTCAAGTCAGATTTTAATTCCTCAAGCTGGTTTTTTGTTTTCATAAGAGCAGACTCAAGTTTATCTATCTCTTGATTGACAGACTTGTTATCCTGCTGAATATTATACCTTGGTATGAAAATATTGGATTTTAGAAAAACAATTGCATTTCCAAAAGCAATTTTTCCAGATCCAGGAATTCCCTTATATATTTTTTCCATGAGTAGTTAACCTTTCATTAAAAGATTTATTACTTTTAAATAAAGATTAATTTATTATAATATATTAGAAAAATTTTTTTTAAACAATTACCTTTTTGTTTTAAGTTTAGAGTCAGGCTTTTCTATTTTTTAGAATGATTTTATAATCTTTTCCGATGGATAGGTTATGAAGAGACTTCTTTTTATTCTTTTTCTAATGCTTGGGGCTTTTATATTCTTCTCCTTTTTATCAAAAACAGAGACCACAGAAGATGATCAGATTTATATATTTTTTGATAAAAGTCTTCCCGATTATTCTATTATATTAAATGATATTAAATTTCATTTAGTAAAAGAAGGGTATAGAATCTCAACCTATCCATTCAATCCCCGGGATATATCCAGTTATATAATATCAAACCCTTCTGCACTTTATATAACAGATAAAATTTTAGGATCAGATATCTTTACATTAAAAAAAATAGACTATTTATTGGTGAAAGTAGCGGTGACGACAAGAGCTAATAAAAAGGATTCGATCACGGGAAAAGAGTTCGATGAAGTATTAAGAAAGCATGGAATATATACTGACAAAGCAGTAAATAGAAATAGGATACCGATATGGATTATGTCATATCAAGATCTCGAAATTAATCTGAAACCTCTAAGAGTAGATGGTATTTTTCCCAGTTTGGAAAATATTAAGAATGGTATATATCCAAAGGTGTACAAGGCTCACATTTATATGAAGGATAATAAGATTCTTGAAACAGATAGTGATTCACAACTTCTCTATAACCTTGGGTACTGGATAAAAAAATCTTTTTCTATTATTGCTGGTGGTGATATAATGCTTGCAAGGGGTACAGAGAAGTATATGGAAAAGTTTGGATATGAATACCCCTTTCTGGAGATCAAGAGTGAAATAGAGAAACATGATGTTGCAATCGCTAATCTGGAATCACCTCTATCTGAAAGAGGGCAAAAGTTCTCTCCTTATAAAGGTATATACTTTAAAGCAGATCCTAGAGCTATCAGAGGATTACAGTTTTGTGGTTTTGATATTATTTCACTTGCAAATAATCATACGCTTGACTGGGGAATAGAAGCTGCCTATGATACTATGATACTACTTAGTGAAAAGGGCATTCAATATGCAGGTATAGGAAGAACCAGGAAAGAGGCTTGTAAGCCTGCACTAATTAATGCTAATGGTACGAGTATTGCTTTTATTTCCTATAATGATATATACCCCTTTTTTATACATGAATCTGGAGGATCAATGGTAACTCTTACATTGAAGAAGGATTCTTTGAAAAGTGATATCGCAACTTTAAATAAGAGATATGATGTTGTGATTGTATATGTTCACTCTGGAGATGAATATAGAAAGCATCCGGAGGCTGAAAAGGTGAATAAAATGAGAATGCTTATTGATTATGGTGCAGATATTGTTTTATGTAGCCACCCCCATGTTATTCAGGATATTGAGGTATATAGAGATGGTCTGATTGCCTATAGTTTGGGCAATCTTATATTTGATCAGGATTGGTCAAAAGAAACAAGTTTTGGTTTGCTGTTAGAAATATCCTTTTTAGGGAAAAAACCGCTATATTATAATCCCTCAGTGGTCTATATTAAAAATACTCAAGCTCGGATTATTGAGAATGATGTTTCTCAGAATATTATTTCATCACTATATCCTGAAAGGAGAAGCTATGAATATATCGAAGATTAAATATACTATCATATTTATAGTCATCTTGCTATTTGTAATTTATCAGATACTTCTGTCTTTTAACGTTACTCCATACTTCTTTACTGGAGAGGATATTATCGTAATATTAGTTCTTCTTGTATCTATTCTGCTGTTTTTTATATCAAATGCTATTGAAAGAATATCATTAAAAAAACTGCATCCCGATGAAGATCTTGCACTTGAAACAAGTGTTCTAGAAGCAGGTCCTGAAAAGATCGATATAACACCACTTGTTGATAAAAAAGAGGAGATCAGCTATTTTTTAAAGCTTCAGAGCTATTTTAAAGAAGTAAAAAGCGCTTCCGAGCTATTGAACAAACTTTTAGTAGCAGCGGCAAAAATTACACATTCTAAAAGGGTATCGATCTTTCTCTATAATAAAAAAGGTGATGAGCTTGGCATATACAAAACGATTGGATGGGATAAAGGTGAGATTAAAATGCTGAAGAATATAAAGATTAAACCTGGTGAGGGGATAACTGGAAGGGTATTCATAGATGCCAAACCATTAATAGTTAATGATATAGAGAGAGAAAACGGTTTTACGCCAAAGGAGAAATATAGATCAAAAGCCTTTATATCTTTTCCATTATTTTCAGGAAGTGATATAATTGGAGTTATCAATTTAACAGAAAAAGAGAGAGATGTTTATTCAAAGCAGGAATTAGATATATTAACTTTTATAATAAACGAAGTTTCAATACATATATCAACCTTACGATTATATACTAAAAAACAAAAGTAGTTGGCTATATCTGTATATTGTTATTCTTAAAGTCCATGATTTCATTAATCCCTCCTTTACTCTAAAAATGAAGCTTATTATCTTATCTCGGTGTATATTTTCACATATTCTACTGAGAAATCTTAGTATTCGAAGTTATGAAGCTAATTAAAAAATTATGGATACCAATTGTTATTCTCATTACTTTTTCTTGCCTATTTCTACTGTTTAACTATTTTAATTCCCCTGCAAATAATAGTAAAAAATCCGTTCTTTTCACTATACAAACAGGAGAAAGTGTTAAATCCGTTGCAGAGCGTTTGAGAATAGAGGGAATTATTCGTTCCGATCTGTTTTTTACTACTCTAATAAGGGTTAGCAGCAAGGCAGAAACAATTAAGTCAGGACAGTACAATCTTAATAATAGGATGAAAAATACTGAGATTCTTAGGATTTTATCAAAAGGGATAGTGGCTACTGAAAGATTTACTGTTCCAGAGGGTCTGCATATAAGACAGATATCTGAGCTTCTTGAAAAAAATAATATTTTAAAAGCGCAGGATTTTGTTGATGCATGTTATAATAAGGAAATATTAGAAAAATATGGGATTCCCTTTAAAAGTGCAGAAGGGTTTCTATTTCCCGATACCTATATTGTTGCAAATGACCTGAGTGCCAATCAGATAGTAGAAGTTATGATTGATAAGTTCTTTTCCAGTCTGTATACAATACCTTATAATAATTATAGTGTTGATGATTTAAGGCGTGTTGTTATTATAGCCTCTCTTGTTGAGAAGGAAGCTAAAATAGATGATGAGAGACAACTCATAGCTGCTGTTTTTTATAATCGGCTGCAAAAAGGCAAAAGGCTGGAATCATGCTCTACAATTCAGTATATTCTGGGCAAAACAAAGGAAAGACTATTATACAGTGACCTCCAGGTTGATTCTCCATACAATACTTATCTGCATTCTGGCCTCCCTCCAGGTCCAATATCAAATCCAGGTCTCAAATCATTAATTGCTGCTGTCTACCCTGCAGATGTTGACTATCTGTTCTTTGTTTCAAAAAGAGATGGGAGCCATCACTTTTCAACTACATATCAACAACACTTGAAGGCAATAGAGAAGTACGGCACTTCAGGAAGAGTTGGACACCAGATTAGTTAGCAAAGAATAACATTCAGGAAGTGTTTATTTAAGCCAGTTTTTAAGTTTATTTTACATTTCGTGAACTAGGTATTGTATATGAATTAATTAAAAAAATTTGTCTTAATGGCGTTTGGAAAGTATATTGTAACGTGCAAAAATAGATCTCAAAACAGTTCATAATAAATTGTATATATCTGAAGAGATTATCAATCAGATAAAAGAGAGTGTAAATATCGTTGAAGTAGTAGGAGAATATGTTCCTCTAAAAAAGTCTGGGCAAAACTATAAAGGGTTATGTCCTTTTCATTCCGAGAAAACTCCTTCTTTTATCATAAATCCACAAAAAGGGATATTCCACTGTTTTGGATGTGGGGTAGGAGGAAATGTATTTAATTTTCTTATGAAGTTTAAGGGTATTACCTTCCCCGATGCAGTAAGTGTATTAGGAGCAAGAGTAGGTATTCAGATTAAAGGCTCAAAAGGAAGAAGTGCTAAGCAGAAAAGACTAGATATTTTATATAAAATAAATAGAAATGCAGTTGCCTTTTTTAATAAAAATCTTACTTCAGACCGTGGAGCAGGTGCATTAGAATATCTAAAGAATAGGAAAATAGAATTAGAAGCGATTAGTACATTTAGTATTGGGTATGCTCTTGATAGCTGGGATTCTTTACTCTTGAATATGAAATCTCATGGATTCGGTAATGAGTTGCTTGAAGAATCGGGACTAATAGTAAAGAAGCAAAAGAGTTACGGTTACTACGATCGTTTTAGGAATAGAATCATCTTCCCGATACAGGATAGTATAGGTAGATTCATAGGTTTTGGGGCAAGAATATTTAATAAGGTTAAGAATGATATCCCAAAGTATATCAATACTAATGAGAATGTGCTCTTTCACAAGGGAAGGCATCTATATGGATTTTATATAGCAGAGGAATTTATAAGAAAAAATGACTCTGTTTTTATTGTAGAGGGATATTTTGATGTTATAAGGATGCATAAGGAAGGCTTGAAAAATACAGTAGCTCCATTGGGAACAGCTCTTACTGAAGACCAGATATCATTAATTTTACGATATACAAAGAATATTTATCTCGCATTTGACCCGGATGAAGCAGGTAAAAAGGCGACAATGAGAAGTATTTCCATTATGCATAAGAAAGGGGTTGATCCTTCTATAATAAGGTTTCCATCTGGAAAAGACCCAGGGGATTTTTTTGATATTTATTCTGTAGATGATTTTAAGATTCTTACTGAGGACGCTATTTCAGGAATTGATTTCCTTTTAAACACTTTTGTTGATACAAAAAAAGTATATACTGCAAATGAAAAAATTGTTATATTAGATTCTCTTGTCGAATATTTTAATAATATGGAAAATATTATTCTAAAAGATGAGTTTTTAAAGAAGATATCAAGTGCCTTCAAAACGAAAGAGGATATCCTCAGACAGGAAATCAACAAACTCACCAGAAGTAAAAGCATTCAAGAAACAAAACCGCAAACAAGACAGAAAATAGTTACGAGAGTTTCTGACGAATTAGAACTGCTTTTGTTTATATTAAGCAATCCTGATCTATTTAATATTGCCCAGACACGTCTTGATGAAAGTTATTTTCATGGAAAATGGACAAACAAACTCTGGAACGCAATTATACGGGCAAACAGTATTGTGAATTGGGATTCAGGTACTGTTTTTGATTACCTCGATGATGAAAAGTTTATTGAATATTTAAGTGGAAAGTTAATGAGCGAGGTTTGGAACAATAATCCAAAAGAAGCGATAATGGATATTGTGACTAAACTCAAAATGAGAAAGATTCGAGATCAGATTGTATTAATAAACGAAAGGTTATCACAGGCTGTGCTTGAAAACAATGAAGAACTTATAAGCGAGCTTGAGTTGGAAAAACAAGCCCAATCCAATGAACTTAAAAAGTTAAAAACAATATAATTCCTAAAGTCTCTGTGTATAATAGATTACATATGCATTGATTTTCATATTACATTTATGATCTCTTAGGTGTTATCTGGGTTATTTAGGGCTCAGGGAGTCAGCAAGTGTTCGATATGAAAAATTTACCTGAAGTTGAATATCTGCTTAAACTTGCAGAAGAGCAGAATAACACCATTACTTATGATCAGATCAATGATATCCTGCCATATTCTATAGTGAGCTCTGATAAGATAGATGAGTTATTTGTACTGCTTTCAAGAGAGAGTATTAACATTGTTGATAGACTGGAAAGTGATATTGATCAGGATAATAAAGAAGTTCTGAAAGAAGAGGATAAAGATGATACTCTTGAGAAGAGAGTTATCAGTTATGACGCATATCCGCATACCGATGATCCGATAAGACTCTATTTAAAGGAGATAGGAAAGGTAAACCTACTTTCAGCAGAAGAAGAGGTAAGACTTGCAAAGGAGATAGAAAAGGGTGAGACTATTATTGAACGTGAGCTATTCAACTCAAATATTTTTATAAGGGAGATAAGGAAGACAGTAGAGAAAATAAAAAATAAAAAGATAGATATACAGAGCCTATTGGAGTACCAGAAATTCTATAACATATCGTCGGAGGATAAGAGAAAATTAAAGAGAAAGTTCTACAGTCTCGAAAAGGTTATAAATGAAAAGCTGAATATTTTTCAGAAAGATGAAGAAGAGGATAGTGTTAGAAAAGAAATATATAGGGCATTCAGAAAGGCAAACATAAATAGGGAGGAGATCGCAAGGGTATCAAAGAAGGTTGATGACTATTTAAAGAAGGTCGTAGCTTTGGAGAAATCTCTGTCAGATATTGAGATAAGCACAGGGAGAACAATAAAAGAAATTAAAACAATTTATAAGCATATAGAAAAAGGGAAAGGTATAGAAAAGATCAAAGAAAAGTATTTTCCATATGCAGAAGAAATTAAGGATATGTACAACAACATAAAGGCAACAGAGAACAAGTTAAAAAAGATAGAACATGAAACTGGTGAAACCATTGGGGATATTAAAGAAATTTATGAAAAAGTTCAGAATGGCAGAAAAATTATCTGTAAGGCGAAGGATAAACTTATTCAATCTAATTTACGGCTTGTCGTAAGCATTGCAAAGAAATATACGAATCGTGGCCTCCATTTTTTTGATCTTGTTCAAGAGGGTAATATTGGTTTGATAAAGGCTGTGGAAAAGTTTGAGTATAGGAAGGGTTATAAGTTCAGTACCTATGCTACATGGTGGATAAGGCAGGCGATTACGAGATCTATTTCAGATCAGGCTCGGACTATTAGAATCCCAGTTCATATGATTGAACAGATCAACAAGGTTATTAAGGAATCAAGACAGCTTATGCAGATGTATGGCAGAGAGCCGACTACAGAAGAGATCGCTAAAAGGCTTGGCTGGAGTACTGCAAGAGTAAAGGGAATCAAGAGCGTAGCCCGTGACCCTATTTCACTGGAAACCCCAATAGGAGATGATGAAGAAACCTTACTTGGTGATTTTATTGAAGACCGAGAGTCGGACAACCCTGCTGCCAAAACCTCCTATGCACTCCTTCAGGAGTTGATAAATGAAGTTTTGGGGACTCTTCCTGTAAAGGAACAGAAGGTTTTAAGAATGAGGTTCGGTCTTGATGATGGGTATTCTCACACCCTTGAAGAGGTAGGGTATGTATTTAATGTTACCAGGGAGAGGATCAGGCAGATAGAGGCAAAGGCTCTTAGAAGACTGATGCATCCGACAAGAAGTAAAAAGCTGCGGGATTATTTGGAAAATTGAATTGTAATTTTATGTATCGTACATCTTTATTGTTTTGTTTTACAAATAATAAAAGTCCACCGATAATAACAAAAAAGAGAAGGGGAGGTATTTTATGTACTTGATCCTGATAAAGGAAAATGGAAAGCATACCCTTTCTGGAATTGCAGAAAATATCAGTGATATAAAAGACATGATAAATAATAATAAGCTGAAAGAGATGATAAATATTGGAAAGGCATATTTGGTCGAAGGAAGTATTAAAATAATTAGACCTGAAACAACTCCAGAATTGCTTGAGATAGAAGAAAAACGCAAAGAAACTGACAAATATTATTAATTACCTATCTTAGAATATTATATACCGCTTTTCTTACCATTTAGACAAAAACTTTAGTTTGCAGGTATCCTCTGTAATGCCATCCTCTCCACCTGTTCGCTTATAGATTTTTGCCTTGGGGAAGAGGTAATCCTGAAGATATATTTTTATGAAAGAGATAAGAGTAATATTTTTCTTATCTGCATAAATTCCCTTTTCGAGCTCTTGGGCAAGATTGTGGTAGCCCGGGGTGCATCTTCTGCCTTGTCATAGAGCTCGGTAACGTGGGTCTTTCTATCCGTTTTACATCATTTTGCATCATACCATTTGGTTACAACAGTACCGTCTTTCTTCTTGTATTTTTTAGTGTAGACACCTTTGTATTTAGGCATTTTTCATACTTTTTTAAAGAAATTTAATTTTTTTAAAAAATTTAAAAAAAAATTATAAAAATTGCTTGACAAATGTCGAAAATGTGATAGGTTATATACATAATACACGGCCCTTTATTCGTGAATGAATAGGGCTTAGAAATGAATGAGGAGGTTCGATAATGACGCCTCCTCTTTTTTATATCTTTTCTATCTTGTCTCTGATATCATTAAGATTAATAAAAGTATTTACGCAATTCTTAAGATCAATTGAAGTAGTGAATTTTCTTGCGACACATATTACTCTCTTTCCGCAATTTCTCAAATGATTCACTGTAGAAACATAATCTCCATCTCCACTAAATAGATAGCATATATCAAACAAATTCATACTCATTAACATATTATTAGACATCTCAATATCTAAATTGCCCTTTTTCTTTTTTGATTTTATTATTTTTAGAGGTTTATCTATGAAAGTATATCCTATGTTAGATATTGCATATTTGTAAGCTCTATGTTTTTCTATTTGTTTGACATGTTTGAAATATGGAGATGCTGAATAATAATAAGCAGTAACAATTTCTCCTTCCTCAGCGCAATAATCATATACCTTTTTCCAGTCTATGTGCCATTGATTATTACGTTGAGCATAAAACATATTTCCACCATCGATGAATATACCTACTTTACTCATAATCTTTCCTTAAAATAATAAATTAAATTATAATAAATTTTCTTCTTTGCACCTTTCAATAAGAGCTTTATAACGCTCTGAACTTTTATATCTGTTAAATTCATTTTTATTCAATATCTCTTGAAGTTGTTGTTTTGGTAATCCCCAAGAAATAGTATGTTTTATCATTCCTATTGTCCAATTTAATGTGCATCGTTTTCTTCGTTCTAATAAATAACATCTTATCGCTTCTTTGGCTTGATTATATACAAAAATATTCGTAAACTGGTTTTTATCATTCATGAATTCTTTTTCATTAATATAATCATATTCAATTGAGGCTGTTGCTGTAGCATAAACATATTCGAATTCTTTTTTTATTGGCTCATTATAAGTAATGTATTTCTCAATAGGTTTTCTTCTTGGTTCTCTTAATTCATTAGGATCTGTATTTTTATAGAATGTTGGCGGGAATTCGTAACATTTTATTTTATCTCCAGGAACCATATTCTTTACGATCCGATTTGTTGGGCTACAAATTTTCTTAAACTTCTCATTCGAGATTTCATTATATACTCTTTTTGACATAAGGCATCTATTTGTATGTTTTGGTCTATCGAGAGATGATAGTAATCTAGTTGCCATATTTATTGGTCTTCCAATATATTCATTGTTCTCACTACTAATAATTGTTTGTTCATATAAGATTCCTTTATCTAAACCAATAGTAATGCCAGTTCTAGGTAATTTAGATATTTCAATATAGTCTTCAATAAATTGATTGAGGATTTTGTCACAGTAATCAACTAATCTAATAATGAATATTAAGACATTTTCAACTAATGTATTCTCATTAAAAATTAAAATAAATCCATCACCTAAGAACTTATAGACTATTTATCCAGCTAATGCTTTATTAATTGATAAAAAGGAATTAATATCCTTAATCAGTTCTGTATACTTCGCCAGTTGGTTAGTTCTATGTAAATCATCTAGTATTAGGGTAGATGAACATATATCGAATATTAATACATAATACTCACTCACTTTATCTTCTCTTCCCTCATCCGATATTAAATTAGAATACAATCCTAGTCTATTTTCTCTTGGCTCTATGTGGGATTTAAAAATCTATCCCTCTATTGTTATTGTAGCTGCAGCTGCAAAGCAGGTAAACCGTCTAAATCGATTTATATGAATAGTACACCGGCAAAATATATTTTAACTAGTTTATAAGCAAATTATCATCTTTTGTTATTGCATCATATAATCGGTTAAAATAATATTCAAATAAATCATTAATGACTTTAAGATCACTTTCAATTCTTTTTACCCACCTTTTCCTTATAGTTTTATAGGAATCCTCATAAAATAAATTAATTATACCTACAAATTTTTTATCATTTGAATGAGATAAGACATCAAATGCAAACAATCGATCCATATCATTATCTGAATATCTTATTTGATGTACATGTGAATCTCTAATATCACAATACCTCTCAAAGTATTTAAATACAATTTTTCGTAATTTTTTTGTATGTTTAGCAACTTTTCCATAATAGGATGTCTTCTTATATGCATTATTTATTTTATTACAATAAGCAATCAACCTATTTCTCAAAATTGTAAGATCATTTATATAATTTTCTATATGATATCTTAAATAATCTAAAGGAGAAATATTATATTTTCTATAAGGAAAAGTTCTGATGTATATAGGAATATTTTTCAACGCTGTATACGAGCTTATAATTTCTGAAAGAGGTAAAAATAAAATATTTCCAAAAAAAATATCTTCTGGTTTTATCGGACTATCTACGGTACAAGGTCCATCTTTATTAGCTAGAATATTCATTAATGCTTGTCCATATTTTTGTTCTTCTTCTTCATTCATCAAATCGCGCCTAATAATACGTTTCACACTATCCAAAATTATATCTATATATTTTTGAGTATTTTTACCATACATGATAAATAAATCACTTATAAAATCATTGACTTGCACACCTTACACGGTGTATAACCCCTAACTTTTAGTTGATTTATAATGCTTTTCCTTATCTCCCCACCCGATCGTGTGCTTGATCACAATCCTTGGCTATTTTCTCTTAGCTCTCTGGTTCTTTCAAAATTTGATACCTTTTAAACATCCTCTTATCAATTCCAAAGTACTTATCAAATGGTATTATACCTGGAATATCACCATAAAAAACAAGGCTATCGATTAGTTGGAATATAAAGTAAGCAAAAGCTTTATAATCATTATCGTAATAATACAATACTCCGAGATTACTAATATATAGCCTTTGATCTAAAATAAACATACCATGTAAGGCTATACCATACTTTTGAGAAAATTCATAAATATACCCTAAAAGCTTATTAGTATCCTTAATAGCACTCTTTGCGAAATAAAAAAATCTAGGTGGCATATCATTGTAATTAAAAATATCTCTTTGGTTTCTCGGGTTCTTAATAGTATTGTAGAAATCCAATTTCTGTTTTAAAGATTCTTTTGCCTTAGCATCTATAGCATTATCTTCTATCATTTTTGAATAGATATCTATTAAATCAGAAATTGGCTTTAATGCATACCTTTTATGTTTATGCAATAATTCGCTTACTTTTGCAAAATCTGCTTCTAGCTTTGTTTTATATAAATACTTTGTTACTTCCATTATCCCTAATACAGCTTCAATAGGAAACACTTTGCAAGTTGGTAGAGTTGCTAAAGGGAATCCGGTATTATTTAAAGTAAATAATATATCTATTTGATTACTTTGCCATTCAATATCTTCTAGACTCCTAACAAAGCCTGTTTCAAGACTAAATTTTATTGGCAAATATTCCCTAAGAAGGTCCTTCACAACGTTTTCCAAATCAGTTCCAATTGTTGATTTATGACTAACAATACTACTGTTTGCTTCAATCCAATACTCAAGGCTTCTTGTTTTTAAATCAATATGTTTTTCATTTTTATCTTTTCTAGATTTTGTCATAATTAATATACCCTTGAATTTAATAACAAATATACGCACATTGATTTGCATTGAGCACTAGGATGGAACGTAAATTAGATCTATAATTTCCCCTAACTTTTCACATCCACATTGCAGAATTCAGTAATGCTTTTCCTTATCTCCCCATCCAATAGAATACTTTACAAAGTAGTAGAACCAGATCCAGGCGTAGATGGCTAGAAAGACTATTATTAAGACGTTTATTATTTATTCATTACCAGTCATAATGTGTTAATTCATAATTGTAAATAATTACAGAAGTTGCTTCCTTACCAGCTATATCAATAATTGTATAATCACTTGCAGTGGTCCC
The DNA here is from genome assembly GCA_964424795.1 of uncultured Spirochaetota bacterium. Taxonomy (GTDB): domain Bacteria; phylum Spirochaetota; class B62-G9; order B62-G9; family DRHN01; genus CAYRKG01. The sequence goes on along the minus strand of CAYRKG010000002.1, from coordinate 84,346 downwards.
TGGTAAAACATCTGAACCGTTTGTCCATTCTGTATATTGACTACCATCAGTACATGTGACGGTAAACCATACTTGATAATAATCAATTCTTATAGAACCTGTATTTTTAACTTCAAAATATACATATACATATTCCCACTCATGAAAGTAATCATCATAATCTTGTTCCCATTTTGTAATAGTAAAAGTTGCTGTAGGTTTATTTTCAACTGAGGGGGATTCATCTTCTAATAGATATTGACAGTTAGATATAAAAAACGAAATAATGATAAGCATGGAGAGCGCAAATATCAAAGTTTTCATGGCGCGACTCTGTTTTATTTCCCTCATTAGAAAATACACTTTATTAGATAGTAATGATTAAATTTAAAAAGCCTCCAGTGCCTCTTTTTCTTTAGCTTCTTCTTCTAATTTTTCTAATTGTTTACTCATATATTCAATAACAAAAAATATTTTAAAATTATCACCTGCCAATTGCATAAGGATCTCTGTTAAGTCAGTAATCCATTTAGATTCATACACCAAATTGCCAGTTATGATAGCCATTCCCCACTCCGAAGGTGTATCTTTATATAAATCACCTTTCCAATATTGTTCGTCCATAATGGGATCATCATATTTTTTATTTAGCATATTTTTTAACCTTTCATAATCATAGATATAGTCAGTTTCGTTTGAATGTTCATGAATGAATAGATACCTTGTTCTTGTTAACTTATTTGATGTAAAAAAATAACCTATTAAACATTCCATATCAGCTACTTGGCTTTGGTAAACCAACATATCATTTTCGTCTACTATTAATGTTGTACTTTCACTATTCATAACTTCTTCTTTGCCCATACCCCATTTTGTTTTTCTGAAATCGTATTCCTCTGCAATAATAAGATAAAAAATACTTAAGAATAAAATTGTAAATAATATAATCTTTTTCATTAGATTTCCTCATCAATTATAGTACTTGCTTATTTGAGTAAAGAGTGCAGAGTGTAAAAATAAGGATACGTTGTCAATTACAGCGGTCTATTTATTATCAGAGTGGGTACACATTAATGTCTCATGCTATATGGTGTGCAATTAGACCAGATGCAGAACTTCTTTTCTAGTCTAGTGAATTAATAATGTGTTGTGTTCTTCTTAATAAATTGTAATAAAATTTATATCTTATGTTTACCTCCCTTATTAAATCTTATGACGATAAATTTTTAATGTCAAATTTTTATACTATTTTGAGGATTAATTTTTGTAGGAATTTTTATAACAACTATAAAATATATCCTTCCGAAAATCTTTTAAATTAATCCTTTTTTCCTAAATTTCTAAGAAATTTATAAGTAAAGCTATTGATTTAGTTGAAAATTTTGAATATTATAAAACACTAAATCTATATATTTTTAAAAATAGGAAATGGGAACAATGAAGACTTATAGAGAAGAATTGTGGTTTAATATTCCTGGTAGAGTTGGTTTTGTAAATATTACACAAAATGTTATTGACGCTCTGAAGAAAAGCGGTATTCAAGATGGTATATGCCTCGTTAATGCAATGCATATTACAGCCAGTGTCTTTATAAATGATGATGAATCTGGACTTCATCATGATTATAAAGAATGGCTGGAGGAGCTTGCCCCCCATGAACCTGTATCACAGTATGAACATAATAGAACCCTCGAAGATAATGCAGATGCACATTTAAAAAGACAGGTTATGGGGAGAGAGGTGGTTGTAGCAGTTACCGATGGAAGGCTCGATTTTGGACCATGGGAACAGATATTTTATGGTGAGTTTGATGGAAGAAGGAAGAAAAGGGTTTTGATAAAGATAATAGGTGAATGATTTCTATATTCATGACATTGTCCAATTACATTAGTCACTATCTGTCTAGGTAAAACCACATATTTTGTGCTTTCTTCTAAGAATATTTACTTTCCTTCGATTTAAATCTGAATTATATTAAATACAGAATTGTAATGATATTAATTTTTGAATGATATTGTTAATAAATTATTTATCTTGCTTTTTTAAACATTCACTAATAGTATCTATTCAATAATGATTGTTTTTTGCGCTTAAATTTCATCAGGAAATAGGTATGAAGCTTGCCATAACCGGGAAAGGCGGTGTTGGAAAGACAACTATAGTAGTTCTATTGGCAAGAGTACTAAAAGAAAGAAAAATGAAGGTATTGCTCATTGATGCTGATCCTGATATGAATCTTGCATCAGTTCTTGGCGTACCTTCAAGTGTCGATATAACTCCCATTGTAGAACTCAAAGAGTTAATAGCAGAGAGAACGGGCGTGAAAGTCGGTCAGGCAGCCCCCTTTTTTAAAATGAATCCAAAAGTCGATGATATACCTGATAAATACTGCATAAACTATAGTGGATTAAAACTCATTGTAATGGGTACTATTAGAAAGGGTGGAGGGGGTTGTGCATGCCCGGAAAATGCCTTCCTGAAAAATCTCCTATCTTACCTAATTATAGCAAGGGATGAATGGGTACTTCTCGATATGGAGGCAGGTATTGAACATTTGGGGAGAGGTACTGCTATTGGTGTTGATCATATGCTGGTAATCGTTGAACCCAATAAAACAAGCATTGAGACAGCATTTAGAATACGGGATTTATCAAAGGAGATTGGAATAAATAGATTGCATATCATTGGAAATAAAATCCAAAGATCCGAAGATATAGACTTTATAGAAAGTAGATTGAAAGCCATCAACATTCTGGGTTATATTGATTCTTCAGATTCAATAAAAAACATCAGCCTGGGAACCATATCTCCTATGGATGTTGAAAGAGAATCATTGAAACAAGAAGAAGAGATTATTGACGCCTTAACACGAATTCCCATAGAAAGTTCTGTTTAATTTAAAATTAGATTTACCTGAAAAATGAGCACCGGTGGGCTCGTGAGATATTCATATTGAAAGGCTTTTGTTCCTCCTTATTGAAAGGATGAAAACCCTTCCTTATCATATTATATATACGAGCTGTAACAGCTATGGTGCACAGAGTAAAAACCAATTAACCCTTAATCAGAGCATGTAGTGTAATAGCAAGTTATACACTGCATCAGAGCAGTAAAAAATATAGTTAAGATTTTAGCAATTTCAAATATAAGTAAGGTTGAAACATAAATATAAAGTGGAGGAAAAATATGGCAAAGGACTTGAGATCTGCCGATAAAGCTTCTCAAACTATGGTTAAGAGGGCTGCTGCGGAAAATATTAAGACAGTATGGGATCGATACGAGATGATGCAACCACAGTGTGGATTTGGTACTTTGGGTATATGCTGTAGGATTTGCAGTATGGGTCCCTGTCGTATAGATCCATTTGGTGTGGGACCACAATTTGGGGTTTGTGGTGCAAATGCTGATACCATTGCAGCAAGAAACCTTATTCGGATGATAGCAGGTGGTGCTGCTGCTCACTCAGACCACGGTCGAGATATAGCCCATACACTTCTAATGGTTGCAGAAGATCCAAATAGTGACTATCAAGTAAAAGATGCAGGGAAGCTCAAAGAAGTTGCAGAGTTATATGAAATAAAAACAGATGGAAGGGATATTAAAGAAATAGCAGGTGACGTTGCAAGGGCCACCCTTAATGAATTTGGTCAGCAGGAGGGCGAACTAAAAATGGCTACAAGTGCTCCGCCTCAACGACAGAAACTCTGGAAGGATCTAGGAATTATGCCTCGTGCAATTGATAGAGAGATTGTAGAAATCATGCACAGAACCCATATGGGAGTGGATACTGATTATAAAAATCTTGTGAAACAGGGACTGCGTGCTTCTATCGCAGATGGCTGGGGAGGCTCAATGATAGCAACTGAACTTTCAGACGTCCTCTTTGGTACGCCAAAACCGATACGTGCGACTGCTAACCTAGGAGTAATAGATAAAGATTATGTTAATTTAATTGTTCATGGACATGAGCCCACGCTTTCAGATATTATTGCAACTGTCTCTATTAAGAAAGAGCTCATTGATAAGGCAAAAAAGAAAGGGGCGAAGGGAATAAACGTCGGAGGTATCTGTTGTACGGCTAATGAGATACTCATGAGACATGGTATTCCAGTTGCTGGAAGTGTAATGCAGCAGGAGCTGGCAATACTTACAGGAGCGGTTGAGTTAATGCTTGTCGATGTTCAGTGTCTGTACCCTGGACTCAATACTGTTACAAACTGTTTCCATACCAAGCTGGTAACCACTTCACCGAAGGCAAAGATGCCGGGTGTTACTCATATTGAATTCCACGAAGATAGGGCGATAGAGATTGCTACAAAGATAATTGAAACAGCCATAGACAATTTTGAAAATCGGAATCCTGATAATATATTCATCCCTGATAATACGGAACGACTCGTAGCAGGATTTACCGCAGAATCTGTGTTTAATTTCCTTGGCGGGAAATACAGATCTACATATAGACCTTTAAACGATGCAGTGATCGCAGGAAGAATCCGTGGGGCTGCAGGAGTTATTGGATGCTCAAATCCGAATGTAGAATATGAAGAAGGCCATATCAAAATGGTGAAAGAACTTATAAAAAATGATGTGGTTGTCGTTACTACTGGATGTAATGCAATCAGCTGTGGTAAACATGGACTTTTACAACCTGAAAGTGTGTTTAAATATGCAGGTGAAGGACTTCAGGAGGTATGCCGTGCTGTGGGGATTCCACCTGTGCTGCATCTTGGTTCATGCGTCGATAACTCAAGAATCCTAAGAGTTCTTACAAATGTTGTTTCAGAAGGTGGCCTTGGTGATGACATATCCAATCTTCCGGTAGCAGGAGCTGCCCCAGAGTGGATGTCTGAGAAAGCAGTTTCAATTGGTATGTACTTTGTTGCCTCCGGTGTTTACACCATGATTGGACATCCACTTCCGATAATGGGAAGCGAGAATTTATATAACTATCTTACCAATGAAATTGAAGAAGAGGTTGGCGGGAAGTGGGCATTCGAGCTTGATCCTATAGAGGCCGCGCACAAAATGATCAAACATATTGACAAAAAGAGAAAAGAGTTAAAGCTCAAACCCATGCTATATAAACAGGCATTTAAGCCTGTAGCCTGAAGTAAATTTTGAATAAAGAGGAAGGACAATGGATAAAATAATTGTGGTTGATATAGAAAAGTGCATGGCCTGCAATTCCTGTGTTCTTGCATGTGCGGTTGCCCATTCCCAGAGTAAAGAGCTTCTTAATGCAATAAAAGAAAAGAGTAGGCCGATACCCAAGATCATTCTGGAGGTGATTGAGGATACTGTTACACCGATTCACTGCAGACACTGTGAAGATGCTCCCTGTGTGATTGTCTGTCCATCAGGTGCAATTTCAAGACCATCGGAGAAGAGCCCTGTAATTCTTAACAATGAAAAATGTATCGGATGCCATGCCTGCATTCTAGTCTGTCCATTTGGTGTCATAAAGAGAGGGCCTGATGGAAAGAGCCTCATAAAATGTGATCTCTGTTTTGAAAGACTGAAGGAGGGGAAAGAGCCCGCATGTGTTGAGGCCTGTATAACAGGAGCAATAAGGTATCTCTCAATAGAGGAGGTTACTGCAAAGAAACGTGAGGATTATATAAAAAAATATAAGGTCGCTATTCTAAAAGGAGAAGCAACCGGTGATTGAATTAAATAAGACTCTTGATGAAATAGTTCAAAAGTATGAGATAACAACAGAGTCACTTATGCCAATCCTCCAAGATATTCAGGATGCGTTTCACTATCTATCTGAGGAATCTCTGAAGGAGATTTCTAAAAAGCTAGATATTCCCCTAAATCGCGTTTTCTCTGTTGCGACATTCTATAATGCTTTTTCATTAAAGCCAAAGGGAAGATATGTGGTACAGGTATGTATGGGAACTGCCTGCCATATAAAGGGAGCATCAATACTGTTGGAGGAGATTAGATCAAATTTAGGAATAGATGAGGGGGAGACTACGAAGGATGGGCTGTTCTCGTTGGAAACTGTTCGTTGCCTGGGCTGTTGCAGTCTCGCACCAGTTATCAATATTAATGGAAAGGCCTATGGAAATCTAAAACCCGAAAAGGTAGGATCGATTCTAAATGGGTATAAAGGATAGTACTGTAACAAAAAAGGTAATATCAAAAGAAGATCTGGATATGCTCAAGAAGGAGGGGAAGGAGAGAATTTTTCCAGATAAGGTAAAGATAGCTGTTCAAATGGCAACATGTGGGAAAGCCTCCGGTGCAGAGGAGATCTATAGTTTCATAAAAGAGAAGGCTTTGGATGAAGAGATAATCCTTGAGACCGCTGGATGTCTTGGACTATGTCAGCTCGAGCCAATGGTAAATGTCTTTATTCCAGGTTTTAATCCTGTTGTATATTCGTCCATGTCAACAGATATTCTGTCGGAGTTCATCCCATCATGGATTTCTGGACAGTATTCAGCGAAGAATGCACTTGGTCAGCTAGATGAAGAGTACTACATGGAGTTAGATATTAAGCTCGAGAATGTTGAGGGGATTAAGAAGGTTAAAGACCATCGATTCTTCAAGAAGCAGAGGAAATTAGTTCTTAGAAATAGTGGATTCATAAATCCCTTCCAGATTACAGAGTATATTGCAAGAGGGGGATACTATGCTCTGTATGATGTGCTCAACAATTATACTCCAGAACAGGTAATCGAGGAGATTATAAAATCTGGGTTACGGGGGAGAGGAGGCGGAGGATTTCCCACAGGTATTAAGTGGAAGTACTGCAGGGCTTCGCTTGGAAGACCACGCTATGTTATATGTAATGCAGATGAAGGTGACCCTGGCGCATATATGGATAGGGCAGTCTTAGAAGGTGATCCCTTCAGCGTAATTGAGGGTCTGACAATAGGAGCGTATGCAGTAGGAAGCTCACAGGGGTACATATATGTTCGTTCGGAATATCCTCTTGCTGTAGAGTCTTTAAAGAATGCGATTGCTGAGGCGAGGAAGTACGACTTTTTAGGAAAAAATATCTTTGGCAGTGATTTCTCATTCGATATAAAGATCAATCGGGGAGGGGGTGCTTTTGTCTGTGGTGAATCTACAGCCTTAATGGCCTCAATCGAGGGCAAAGTTGGGGAACCTCGGGTAAAGCATACCCATACTGTTGAAGCTGGATTACATGAAAAACCCACAGTGTTGAACAATGTGGAAACTTGGGCAAATGTCCCAAAGATTATAACAAGAGGATCTGGAGAGTATGTGAAGATCGGGACCGAAGGTAGCAAGGGGACTAAGGTTTTTTCACTTGTTGGGAATATTAGTAATAATGGACTTGTTGAGATACCAATGGGTATCACTCTTCGCGAGATGATATTCGACATTGGAGGAGGGATACCTGACGGAAAAAAATTTAAGGCGGTTCAAACAGGCGGCCCATCTGGTGGCTGCATACCAGAGAGCCACCTCGATATGGCGGTCGATTTTGACGAGCTAACCAAGGTTGGATCGATGATGGGTTCTGGCGGCATGATTGTGATGGATGAAAACACATGCATGGTAGATGTTGCTCGGTACTTTCTCTCGTTTCTTGTTGAAGAATCATGCGGAAAATGCACACCATGCAGAGAAGGAATATATCAGCTATATAATATACTTCAGAGAATCATTGAGGGCAAAGGAGAGGAAGGCGATATTGAGCTCCTCGAAGAGCTCTCTGAGATGATAAAGGATACTTCGCTCTGCGCACTTGGAAAGACAGCTCCAAATCCAGTCTTAACGACTATTCGCTATTTTAGAGATGAGTATGAGAAACATATTAAAGCCAAGAAGTGTCCCGCAGGTGTCTGCAGAGCGCTCTTCGAGTATAGAGTTATAGAAGCTGAATGTACGGCGTGTGGGCTCTGTAGAAAGCACTGCCCGCAAAGTGCAATTGAAGGAGAGAAAAAGGTCATTCATAAAATTATACAAGAAAAATGTACGAAGTGTGGTATCTGTTACAGCGTATGTAAATTTGACGCTATAGAGAAGGTCTAATAATGGCTGAGGATAATCTTTTAACTGTTGAAATAGATAGAATCAAAACTAAGGTTCCGAAAGGAACAACTATTTTACAGGCCGCAAGATCTATCGGTATATACATACCGACCCTCTGTTATCATGAGGTGCTCTCCACCTATGCCTCATGCAGGGTTTGTATCGTTGAGATGAGCATTGAGAAGAGGGGAAAGCTGAGAACATGGATCGATGCTTCATGCGTTTATCCTGTTCAAGAGGGACTTACTGTAAAAACAAACTCTCCAAAAGTTCAAAAGGAGAGAAAGCTCATAATCGAGCTCCTTCTATCCAGGGCTCCTGATTCTATTGTTCTGAATGAGCTCGCAGAGAGGTATGGGGCAGAAAAGGGTAGATTTGAATCTGTTGATAAAGGTGAGTCAAACTGTATATTATGCGGACTCTGTGTACGTGTATGCAATGAATTAATTCATTCAGCTGGAATAGGAACGGCATTTAGAGGGATACATAAAAAGGTCGTGACACCATATAAAATAGCTCAAGATGTCTGCATAGGATGTACAGCATGCGCCTATGTATGCCCAACAGGAGCGATAAAGATCATTGAAGATAAAAAGAGTATAAATGTAAAAAACTGGCATGCAGAGCTGGAGATGAAGATCTGTAAAGAGTGTGGTAAGCCAATTGGCCCTCGAGTCTATCTTGAGAAGTTAGGGAAAGAAGTACCTGTTCGTGATGAAATATTCGATCTATGTACTGAATGCAGGAGAAAGGTATTTCTAAAACTAAAGAGGGAATAGAAAAATAACTATTCAGTATATATTAAATTATTTTAAAAATTACTATAATTTTTCTGGATAGTTAATACAATGAAATACAAACAATAATATATAAGGAGATCTGCCATGTCCAAAATAATTGCAACTGCTGCTATAAGGGGAGCGCATAAACTCGTAAAACAGGCAGAAGAAGACCTTGGGAAGGCGATCGATATGAAAGGAAAAGATAGCCCCATTGCCTATCCCAATACTGCTTATTATCTTCCTATTATACTTCTTTTTCTGGGACAGAAGGTAGAAAAGCTCGGTGACCTTGAATATTCGCTTCAGGAGGCAAAAAACCTTCTGGCGGATATTCCATCCGATAAACTGTGGCTTCCCTATCTTGGTGATACCCTCGATTCTGGTGTTGCGACATTGATTGCAGAAGAGATTATTGAATCTCTCAAATATATGATAGGTCCAAATCCTGTTAATGGTATATGGCTTGGATTTACAGATGACAGTGTTCTAAGAATGCAGGGAATCAAGCTGGTGGATGGAAGAATGCCGGGTTTTGCCGCTATTGCTGGACGAACAAATACGAGTGAAGAAGCTGTAAAGCTGATTAGGGAATTGCAGGAGCGGAATATACTGGTATTTATGGCAGGACATTGCGGTGGAAAGGCTATTGCAGAGCAGCTTGCAGAAGAGAGGATTGAAATGAACTGGGATACCTTTCTTGTTCCCTATGGGAAAGAGATAACTGCTGCTGTTCATGCGCTAAACTTTGCAGCACGATCCGCAATGACCTTTGGGGGTGTGGAGCCTGGAGATCTGAAAGCAGCACGGGATATATTACTGTACAATAAGGACAGGGTTCATGCGTTTGTTATGGCTCTGGGTTCAGATCCCGAGGTTCCAAAAGAACAGCTTATCATTGATGAGAAATATGCCACTGCTGCTGGTGCAATCAATTTTGGTTTTCCTGTAATTTCTGATGTCGATATCCCGGAGATACTTCCAACAGGCATATGTACCTACGAACATGTCATTTCTGGAATAAAGATGGATGAGATTATCTCGAGGGCAATTGAATTAAGAGGCCTTACGATAAAGATTGAAGAGATACCTATACCTGTACCCTTTGGAGCTGGATTTGAAGGAGAGAGGGTGAGAAAAGAGGATATGCACGTACAATTTGGCGGAAAATATACCGATGCATTTGAGCTTCTTCGAATGAAGCCAATGGAAGAGGTTGAAGATGGAAAAATAGAGGTAATTGGCCCTGAAATTGACGATATGGAAGAGGGCAGTGCATATCCATTAGGTATCTTAGTAGAGGTCGCAGGAAGAGAGTTTCAGGAAGATTTTGAATCTGTTCTTGAAAGAAGAATCCATGAGTTCATTTCATGTGCAAATGGTATATTCCATATGGGGCAACGTTCCATTGTCTGGGTAAGAATCAGTAAAGAGGCATTCAATAAAGGGTTTAAGATAGAGCATTTTGGAGAAATTCTTCTTGCAAAGATGCATGAAGAGTTTACAAGGATCGTAGACAGAGTTCAGATAAAACTTTATACAGATGAGAAGGAGGTAAAGAAGCTGATCGAAGGTGCAAAAGAGGTATACAGATACCGTGATGACAAGATTGGTGGCATGACGGATGAGGATGTTGATGAGTTTTATTCATGTACACTCTGTCAATCTTATGCACCTAACCATGTATGCATTGTAACTCCTCAGAGGCTTGGACTATGCGGTGCGTATACATGGCTCGACTGTAAGGCTTCCCATCAAATAAATGCACATGGGCCTAATGAGCCTGTAAATAAAGGTGAGTGTATTGACCCGGTAAAGGGGCAGTGGAAAAATATTAATGCATATATTGATGTAAAATCAAATGGAAACCTTAAAAGGTTCAATGCCTATTCCATTATGGAAGAGCCCATGACATCGTGTGGCTGTTTTGAATGTATAGCAGCTGTAGTTCCTGAGGCAAATGGTATTATGATTGTAGACAGAGATTTTACTGGAATGACTCCCATTGGTATGACCTTCTCAACACTTGCAGGTCAGATTGGCGGTGGTATTCAGACGCCAGGATTTACAGGAATAGGTAAAGTCTATATCTCATCTCCCAAGTTCATTTCTGCAGAGGGAGGGCAGAAGAGGATTATCTGGATGACGAAACAGCTAAAGGATGAAATAGCAGAGAGGTTTAAAGCTCAGCTTGAGCGAATAGGTTTACAAGACATATTTGATAAAATAGCAACAGAAGAAGATGCAGAAGACCCTGAAAAACTTGTTGAATTTTTACAGAAGGCAGGGCATCCTGCACTTGAGATGGAATCACTCTTTTAAGGGAGAAAAAATATGGCTTTAACTGGAATGCAAATCTATAAACTTCTACCAAAGACAAACTGTAAGGATTGTGGTCTTCCAACATGTATGGCATTTGCAATGCAGGTTGCAGCAAAACAGAAGGCATTGACAGATTGTCCGCATGTTTCGGAGGAATCGAAGGCAGAGCTTTCAGATGCTTCTGCTCCACCTATGAAGTTAGTCAAGATAGGCAAAGAAGGAATGCAGTTTGAGATTGGACAGGAAACTGTTATGTTCAGGCATGAAGAGAAGTTTCATCGAGCTTGTGGTATTGCTGTTCGTATTCCTGCCTTACTTTCAAATGATGAAGCCCTTGCAAAAAGTGAAGTGATTAATAAGTCTGTATTCGAGAGGGTTGGAGAAACATTGAAAGTAGAGCTCTGCGCAGTAGAGATTGATGGATGTGATAATCCTGTTTCCAGGGCGCAGTCAATTGCTAATAATAGTAGTGTTCCTCTTATCCTCATAGGAAAAGATCAAGCAATTATGAAATCTACTTGTGAAGCAGTAAAAGATTTTAGACCTCTGATTTACAGGGCAGATGATTCTAATATTGATGGTTACATTGAGATTGCATCTTCATTGAAATTACCACTCGCTATATCAGGGAAGAGCCTTGAAGAACTTTCAGATTTAACTGCGAAAGCTAAGGAAAAGGGAGTAGAGGATATTATTCTTTCCTTTGATATCGAGAATCTTGGAGAGACAGTTAGGTCTCTTACCATAACAAGGAGGGCGGCTCTTAAGAAAAGCTTCAGGCCTTTCGGATATCCATCAATGGTAGAGATAACATCTAATGATGCTAATGAAGAAACTGTCACTGCAAGCATATTTGCTGCAAAGTATGCAGGGATTGTATTAGTGAACAATACCGAACCATGGGAACTTCTTCCTATTATGGTTACCGTACAAAATATCTATACAGATCCTCAGGTTCCGAATACAGTTGATGCAAAGCTCTATGAGGTTGGAAATCCTGATGAAAGTGCCCCTGTTATGTTTACAACAAATTTTTCGCTTACATACTTCTCCGTTGAATCAGAGGTTGAGAGAAGCAAGGTTCCTGCTTACATATGTGTTGTCGATACCGAAGGCCTAGGTGTTCTTAATGCCTATGCAGGAGATAAAATATCTGCTGAGAAGGTAGTGAAAACGTTGAAGGAACAAAAGATTGCTGAAAAGGTTAAGCATCGAAAACTGATAATTCCTGGACTCCTTCCGATATTCAGGGCAGAAATAGAGGATACATCTGAGTGGAAGGAAGTGATAATTGGCCCTGAAACGGCTCGTGAGATTCCAGCATTCTTAATGAGTAAGTTTAAGTCATGAGATGATAAGGGAGAGTTAAAAAAAGGATGTACATGAAGCTTAATCTTATTTTGATTAAATATGTGGAAATTGTAGTATGAAGGAATGCAAAGTTACCTTTTACCCTCAGAAGAGGGAGGTTTCAATAAAAAAGGGAACTTCGCTCTTGGATGCAGTTTCAAAGGCAAAGATTACAATCAATAATCTTTGTGGTGGAGATGGAATATGTGGACGCTGTAAGATGATTGTAAAAGAGGGTGATGTATCTGCAGAGGTTTCCACAAAGTTAACCCGCGAAGAGATAAAAAATGGGTTTGTACTTGCATGTATGACTACTGTCGAGGGCGATCTGGTTGTTGAAATTCCTGAAGAAACTCTTGCAAAAGAAAGGATAAGAGCAGATAGAGATTCTGAACGTTTTCAAAACTTTGAACAGACAGTGCTTTTAAAGGAATATAGACCCTTTCCCTTAGTGAGAAAAGCTTACCTTGAACTTGATCCACCAACACTTTCGAATAATACCGCAGATCATGAAAGAGTTTGTGAAGCAATATGTAAAAAACTTGAAATATGTGCTACTCAGATGGGGCTCAAAATAATAAAGTCTCTTCCTGAGATATTGAGAAGAAATAATTTTTGTGTAACAGCAACCATTGGTTTACGTGGTAATGTTGCAGAAATTATGAATGTTGAGGGCGGAAATACAGAAAATAAGGACTTTATGGTAATCGTTGATATGGGAACGACAACTATTGTTGCCCATCTGGTAGATGCAATTTCCCTCAAGACAATAGATGCAAAAGCCTGTTTCAATTCCCAGGGTATCTATGGGAGAGAGGTAACAAGGCGAATGATCTCTGCTGAGAAAAGAGGGAGAGAAGAACTTCAAAAACTGTTGGTTGGAGACATTAATCGATTGATTGGAACACTGGCAGATACAAATGGAGTGAACCTAAAAGATATTACTGCTGCAGTTTGTGCTGGTAATCCTGCAATGGGACATTTTCTGCTTGGTCTTCCAACACCGAATATAAGACGCTATCCCTATGTTGCAGACTCTGTGGAGCCTCCGCCACTTCGTGCTGCAGAGGTCGGGATTGAGATTAACCCGAGAGGTTTACTCTATTCCCTTCCAGGTATCAGTGCATGGGTAGGGAGCGACATTACTGCTGGGATTCTTGCCACCGAGATTCATGAAAGGGAGGAAATCTCCCTCCTGGTCGACATTGGTACAAATGGAGAAACGGTAATTGGAAGCAGGGAATGGATTGTAGCCGCCTCAGCATCAGCAGGACCAGCATTGGAGGGGGCAAGTGTTTCATGTGGGATGAGGGCTGAGATGGGAGCAATAGAGTCTGTTTTTATAGAAGATGGTGAGATTGCTTATCAAACGATTGGGAATGTATCTCCAAAGGGCATCTGTGGTTCAGGTATCATTGATCTTGTGAGTGTTCTTTTACAGAAAAATATTATTAACCGTTCAGGTGATTTTATCGAAAACAGCACTGATCGGATAACGGTTGAGAGAGGTTTAAAGAGATATATTCTTATTCAAAAAGATCAAGCCAAAAATACAAAGCCGATCTATATAACTGAATCGGATATAGAAAATGTAATTACAGCAAAGGCTGCAATTTTTGCAGCTATAAGGATCCTTACAAAGAGATTGGATTTGGATTTTTCAGATATTGAACATTTTTACATAGCAGGAGCGTTTGGGAATCGTATTAATATCGAAAATGCAATTTCTGTTGGTTTGATACCAAATGTACCTATAGAGAAGATCGAGTTTGTAGGAAATACCTCAATCAGGGGGGCAAAAATTGCGGCATTTTATCAAGAGGCCTTTCATAAGATCGCTGAAATACGAAAAGCAACCACCTATTATGATCTAATGGGGGCTGAGGATTATGTTGAAGAGTTTAAAAAGGCGCTCTTTTTACCTCATACCGATATCGAACAGTTTCAATTGAAATAATTTAATAGGAAAAATAAGTGTCAAAGAGTATTGCTGTTGCAGGAAAGGGTGGAACAGGAAAATCAACTATAGCAGCACTTATCATTTTACAATTATGTGAGGAAAAACAGGGTCCTGTTCTTGCAATCGATGCAGATCCAGATGCAAATCTTGGAACTATTCTTGGTATGGAGGTTAAACAAACTCTTGGAGAGTTACGTGAAGATGTGCTTGAAGAGATCAAAAATTTTCCACCTGGAATGTCTAAAGCCAACTATGTTGAGGCCGGTTTGCATCAGATTATAGAGGAAGCCAGGGGATTTGATCTCCTTACAATGGGAAGAGGAGAGGGATCTGGATGTTACTGTTATCTCAATACTCTTATTAGGAAATTCTCCGAAGACCTTTTTCCATCCTATAATTGGATTGTGATGGATAATGAAGCAGGACTTGAACATATAAGCAGGAGAACCACCAATAATGTTGATGTGCTCCTTATTGTAGTGAATGATAACCCTATTTCATTAAATACTGCAAATAGTATTAAAAAGATTTCATCAGATCTCAAGAATGATATTAAAAAAGAATATATTATTACAAACATGGTGAGTGATAAAAGGATACAGGGGGTGAAAAGAAATATTAGAGAATTGAATATGGAGTATATAGGCAATATACCATATGATGTAAAATTAGAAGAAGCTATTTTTCAACAAAAATCTTTAAGTATACTAAATAAATCTCCTGCAAAGGACTGTATTAAACAAATTCTGAATAAAATAGGGGGTAAAGATGCAAATACCTGATGTAAATGAAAAATGGACATCCAAGATAAATCTTGTTACCATAGGTGCGACAAAAGAGGAGGGAGGTACGCGTGGAAAGACAGTAACAGTCGGTGGCGCATCAACATTGCCATTTATGAACTTCGAGGGCGATATGCCCAATACACCTGTAATTGCTGGATTCGTTTCAGATATCATCCCTGAGTGGCCTGATGCAATAAAAGATGCAGTAGGAAAGGAGATCGCCTCTCCGGTTGAGTGGGCGCAGAAGAATGTGGAGGTATTTGGAGTTGATCTCATTAGTGTAAAGATGATTGGTGCAGATCCGAGTGGCGAGGACCGACCTCCAGCTGAGTGTGCAAAGGTGGTTGAGGACCTTCTGAAGGCTGTGGATGTCCCTCTCATAATCTGGGGTTGTGGCAATGATGAAAAGGATAATCATGTTCTTCCTGAATGTTCACAAGTCGCAAAGGGGGAGAATTGCCTTATAGGTTCGGCAAAGGAGGGCAACTATATGACCATTGTTGCGATCTGCAAGGCTGATAAGCACAAGATCATATCTGAGGCTCCTGTTGATATTAATATAGGGAAACAGGTAAATATCCTGCTTCAAGATGCTGGATTCGATTTAAAAGACGTTATTATGTTCCAGACAACAGCAGCATTGGGGTATGGTTATGATTACGTATATACAATTCTTGAACGCTGTCGTGTTGCAGGGCTTAAAGGAGATAGTCTCATGGCAGCTCCTCAGATATGTGATGTTGCAGGAGAAACCTACAGGGTAAAGGAGGCAGTTGCAGATGAGGATATTCTCCCGGGATGGGGCAAGTTAGAAAAGCGTGGGCCAATGTGGGAGGCGGTATGTGCTGAAGGATATCTACAGGCAGGTGCAGATATCCTGATAATGACTCATCCCGAAGCAATAGTAAGTGTTCAAAAAACTATAAAAAGACTAATGCAATAAGGAGGATATCAGTATGATTTTAATCGGTGAAAGAATTAATGCTGGATTTAAAGATATAAAAGAGGCAATATTAAATAAAGATGGAGATGTTATTAAGGAATGGGCTCGTAAGCAGGCAAATGCAAATGCAACATACATAGATGTAAATCTGGGAACTGTTTCAAACAAGCCAGAAGACCTCTGCTGGATGATTGAAATGGTACAGGAAGAAGTGGATAAACCTATTTCGATAGATAATAACAAACCGTTAATGCTCAAAGAGGCTATGCCTGTGTGTAAAACTCCGCCTCTTGTAAACTCAACAACAGCTGTAGAGGAAAAGATGAATGAACTTTTTCCAATAGTAGCAGAACATAGTGCATCGATTATTGGTCTAGTAATGGATGAAGCTGGAAGCCCTAAAGATGCGGATAAGCGTGTTGAGAACGCAGGTAAAATTATTGAGAAGGCTATGGAGTTTGGGCTTTCTCCTGAGCAGATCTTCCTTGATCCAATAGTTATGCCCTTGAAGTTTATGCAGGAACAGGCAACTGAAATACTAAAAGCAACAAATCAATTTCAACTATTCTCAGATCCTCCATGTCACATTGTATGTGGTTTGTCAAATATCTCGAATGATACAAAATATAAAAAATTAATAAATAGGACTTATATTGTAATGCTTATTAATAATGGTCTTGATGCTGCAATATGTGATGTTATGGATAAAGAACTAATCGATGCTGTGCTTACAGCAGAGTTGGTAATGAATAGGGCAATTTATGCTGATTCTTATATTGAAGCCTTTAGGAAATAGATCAGAATATATAAAAAGTATAAATTATAATAAAACATAATTATTAATTTTAATTATGAGATGTTTCATTTTTTAATATGTATATATTTTTATAAATCCTCTATTTCAGTTTCAATGAACAGATAAAACCTGTAATAAAATCAGCTCCTGATGTTTCACCCAATAAAAGTATTTTATAAGTGTTATAAAATATTTCACTTTCACTACCACTTACAAGAGAGATTATGAGATTTTTCATTTTTTCAAAAAAACATCCTCTTAATGAATAGTAAATATAATTATTTGAAATAATATTATTAGTTTTACTTTCTTTATATATGATTTTTTGAACTTTTGAAACATTTTTTTGGAAAATTTCATGTAGTAAATGAAGACCAGAAATAAAACCTGCAATAAAATCATCTCCACTGGGAGTAGATCCGTAGCCAGTTCCCCTGAGTAATCTTACCCCCTTTTTATAATTGTTTTTGACAAACTCTTTCCATCCTTCAGTTACTCTATTTATAAGTGCTCTTTCGAAAGAAGATACAAAATTTTCCCTTTTTTTATCATCCAGGAGAAATGTATAGCTTTTTAAAGGAGAATTTTTCAACAAATATTTTTCAAGAAAATCTAAGTTTCTCATAAATTTAGATATATCAACTGCTGTAAAGGAAATTCTGGAGCAATATTTCTTGCTATCTTCAAGATTGAATACATTATTTCCAGTATCAATATTTTTTTCAGATATTTTGATAGAGTTAATTTTTTGGAAATTCAGACCATCCATAACTATGTTAGTTGGTCCATTTCCTATCTCTTTAATAACAAAAGAGACTAGTTTATTGGCTGTTACATAGTTTATAGCATTTGCATACCTTGAGTGAATTTTATATAATCCAGGTACTATACAGTCTCCAAAGCTGATAAGTACATTTTCTTTTTTACACATATGCTAGTTTATTTACGCTTTCATTATCTAGAAGATACTTTCCCGCTTTTCTTTTTGAAGAAACCTCAGAGGGCATTACATTATGCAGTTTGCCTAAATATTAATCCATAAATTTTTTCATCGCCTATTTCTTTTACAACATCAGTAGTAGCTATCAATTCCATTCCAGTTTCTGGATCTTCTACTTGAAGACGACCACTGGCCCTGATCCCGTTTTCAAACTCTATTATACCAAAGAGTAGGTATGGTACTTCATAACCTTCAGGAAGAGCATAAACCCTTGTCCAGGCTAACAATTTACATTTTCCTTCCAGAGGAACTTTCTCCCATGCTGAAAAATAGGTCTCTGAAGGATCCCTTCTTGTATTACATTCATTACAGATCATTGGTGCTGGATAATAAATTTTACCGCAATTTGGGCACTTATATGAATAAACATCAGGTTTTTGCTCCTGATACATCTCAAATACATCAAAATCAAACATTTTATCTAATCCTTAGAACATATAGTAGTAACTACATTATTTCCAAATCCACCAAAATTTACTGCCATACCGTTTTTTGGATTTTTAACCTGCCTTCCTTTTTCGGCTTCTCCTCTGAGCTGTTTTATCAACTCATGAATCTGCGAAACACCAGTAGCACCTATTGGATGACCTTTAGCCTTTAATCCTCCTGAGGTATTTATAGGGAATGCGCCTTCAATCCGTGTAACACCACCTGCTACTGCTTCTCTTGCTTTTCCGCGTTTAAAAAATCCAGCCTCTTCGCTTATTGCAAGTTCAAGGATAACAAAGGCATCGTGTAATTCAGCAAACGATATATCTTTTGGAGTAAGATCGGCCCCTTTATATGCACCTTCAGATGCAATTCTAACAGCATCTAAGATGAGAGGGTCTTTTCTATTGTGAACACAGTGAGTATCTGTTGCTGAGCCGATACCTGTAATTCTTATAGGCTCTTTTTTAAAATATTTCATCTTCGGTGAATCCAGAGCACAAAGAATTACTGTAGCTGCACCGTCAGAAACAGGACACATTCCGTAAAGCCTCAATGGTTCTGCAATGTAAGGATTTACAACATGAGCATCTTCATTATCATGAATAGCTTCAAGTGTACATGGTATCTCAACATGGGCAAAAGGGTTTTTGGATCCATTTTCATGGTCTTTAACTGCAACCATAGCAAGCTCTCTTTCAGTTAATCCATATCTTTCCATATACATTCTGGTGAACATACCTCCATAAGCAGGCAATGTCAGTCCATATTTATACTCAGCTTCAGGATGAAGGAGGGTAGCGACAAAATCTGTTGCTTCCCAGCCAGTTACAGCTCTCATCAATTCTCCTCCTGTAACCATGACAACGTCCACCATACCGCTTGCAATGGCCATGTATCCCATTTTAACAGCACTTGCACCACTTGCAGGGCCATTCTCTACCAGTTCTGCCATTGCTGGTTCAAGTCCTATTCTACTTACGAGAGAAGAGGCAATGCCTGTTTGATGATTAAGGATTCCACCACCCATATTAGCCACAATGAGCTGTTCAATAAGTCTTCTATCTTCAAGAATGCCTGCATCTTTCAGAGCATCTAAAGAGGAAAAACTCATTATATCAACGAGATCATATTCACTAAGATTACCGAAGATTGTGTGACCGATCCCAACTACTGCCACCTTTCTCATTTTTTTCTCCTTTTAAATCCAGGTATCTGTTGATATTCATCAGGCATTTCTAAAACATCGGCAGTGGCTAATAGCTGGGAATCAATTGGTCTTGATCCTGTAACCTTCTGATCTCGTACTTTATCATACAATTCTCTTGTCAGAACATGGGTTGGTACTCCTCCCAATTCATGGTGCACCTTGGGATAAATATCACTTCTATTTTCCAGACTATATTCAATCATCCATCTTCTAAAACCTATAGGACTTTCAGCAACGATCCAGACCTCTTTTTGATTTAGATATTCAAGATGGTATTCCATTTTTGCTGCAAAAAGTTGAGCACCTATTCTAAGTCCTCTTTTTACCGCTAAGGTATGATAGCTCATACCAATGTTTTCATCAACAAGACGGCCATTAACGATTCCAACTATCACTCCATCTATAGCACCAACAATAACATATTCATTTGCAACTCTGTATCGGTACCAGCCTAAAATTTCAGCGTATATTCTTGCAGCGACAATATCATAAAAATCTTTTGGAACTCCCATTAGAGGATGAATCGTTCCTAGCAGTACAGCTATATCCTTAAAAGTACACTGTCTGACAACCATTCTTTCTCCATTCGCCAGCGTAATGTATTTTGGCGGATATGGCTTTAATTCCATTTGAGGGGGTCTCAATTTTTTTTCAAGGTCTTCCTTAGCCATATATATACTCCTTAATTTTAATCAACAATTTTTTTATTATCTGCAAGAGCAAGTGCCACCTTTTCAGCAGTTATGGGCATTGATTTAATTCTGATTCCAATGGCATCTTCGATTGCATTTGCTATCATTGGAACAATAGGAAGCATGGGATGCTCTCCTATACCTCTCGCCCCCCAGGGGCCATCTGGTTGAGCTCTCTCCACTATGATTGGGACTAATTTATCAGGTATATCCATTGAAGTTGGGATTTTATAGTCTGTAAAATTCGGATTAAGTAACTTACCATTTTCATCGAATCTCATATCTTCGTACAGTGCTGTAGCGAGTCCCTGTAATATTCCACCAGCCATCTGGGATTTTATGAGATCAGGGTTGATAGCTTTTCCTGCATCGAGAGCTTCAGCTATCTTCAATACTCGCATTTTTCCAGTTTCTCTGTCAATCTCCAGAATAACACCGGCAGCTCCAACGGTATAGTGAACATTTGGATGCCCACCCTGACCTGTCTCAGGGTCACTTATTGCTGAACTGAATTCAGGCATAAAAATACCTCTCCCCATAATCGGTCCACCCTTAAATGTACCATCTTCAACCATTATTCCATTAATGACAAAATCTCTGAGTGGCAGTGCAAATTTTGTATCTGTATAACATTTTACCTTTTCATCTTCAAGATAGAGAGTTTCCTTTTCGAAATGGTTTGTTCTATGGATCAGACTTACTATCTGTTCCCGGGCATCCAAAGCTGCCCTTTTTACTGCATTTCCGCAAGACCAGGTCACATGAGAGGCCACATTCTGCCATTCATATGGGTTTTTATCCGTATCCGCTGTTTCAACTCTGATCCTTGAAGGTGGAACTGAGAGTATCTCTGCTGCTATCTGGGCAAGAACAGTAAGTAATCCCTGTCCAATTTCTATTCCTGAAACAAGAATATTGATACTTCCATCTTCATTAAACTTTAAAAATGCTGCTGATGATGCATTCGGTGGCATTGCCGGGGCCTTCCAGCATAATGCAAACCCTTTTCCAATTACCTTATTTGAATCCTCTGATACAGCCTTCTTACCCCATTCTATCTCCTGTGCAACCTTGTCCATAGCCTCTAAAAGCCCATTTGGATTCATCCGGGCGCCATATGCAAGGATATCCCCCTCTTTTATAGCATTTTTCCTCCTCAATTCAACAGGATCGAGGCCCAATTTGAGGGCTACCCTGGAAATATGTGATTCCAGACCGAATAGGAATTCTGAATATCCAAAACCTCTATAAGGACCACCTGGAGGAAGGTTTGTATAGACACATATTGAATCTATCTTAATATTGTCAATTCTATAGGGACCAGTTGCAGAAAATCCAACTGCATTTACAACATTTGCACCATATTCTACATATGCCCCAGCATCCCATTTTAGCTCATGCTCAAGCCCGGTTATTGTACCATCTCTTGCCACTCCTATCTTTATTCGAGAAAACATACCTAATCTTTGATAGGTATTGTAAAATTCCTGCTCCCTTGACCAAAGGATCTTGACCGGAGCTCCCTTAACCTGTATAGCCAGTGCTGCTGCCAGAATTTCCATAGTTACTCCAGCTTTGCCTCCGAATCCTCCACCTACATATGGAGTAATGACCCTTATATCTTTATGACTGAGACCTAGAGGAGATAGAGCTTCTGCAAATACATTTCTCTGTGTATGTGGAGACTGTGAAGCTGACCAGATTGTAAGTCTTCCAGAAGAGTCGAATAATCCAACAGCACCATGAGTCTCTATTGCACAATGAGAATATCTAGGAACCCTGTAGCTATCTTCGAATATAAGATCAGCATCTTTAAATCCTCTTTCTATATCACCTTTTCTTATTTTTCTCCAGTGTGCAATATTTGTTTCTGCCTCTGGGAAAAACCAGGGCACATGAGCGTAGCTGCCAAGATCTGGATGGATAATAGGTGCATTCTCTTTTAAGGCTTCTTCAGGAGAAAATATTGCTGAAAGAGGTTCATATTTTACTCTTACAACCTTTACTGCTTTTTTTGCAATCTTGGGGCTACGAGCGATAACAGCAGCTACCTGTTCTCCCACAAATCTTACCCTGTCCTGGGCAAAGATATATCTATCTTTCATATATAATCCAAATTTATACGGAAAATCCTTTCCTGTAACGACTTTTATAACCCCTGGAAGCTTTAATGCCTCCGATACATCTATGCTCTTTATTTTTGCGTGAGCATAGGGACTTTCGACCAAAGCTGCATGGAGAAGATTAGGGCCAAATTCAATATCATCGATATATGTTGCAGCACCAGTGATTTTTTCCAATCCATCTATTCTCTGTTCTGATTGTCCGACATACCTCAAAGCGTGCATTATAAACTCCTCTTTTATTCTTTTAATATTGCATCTATAATAGGCTCATAACCGGTACATCTGCATAAGTTTCCACTAAGAGCCTCTTTTATTTCTTCTCTGGATGGATTAGGGTTATTTTTCAAAAGCTCTGTAGCAGATATTATTATACCTGGGGTACAAAAACCACACTGAAAAGAGTTATGCTCAAGGAACCTCTTCTGTAAATCAGTAAGCTCCTTATTTGAAAGACCTTCCAGGGTTTCGATTTCCTGTCCATCGATTTCTATAGCCAGGATAATACAGCTTCTGACACTTTTCCCATTTAAAAGGATTGAGCAGGCCCCGCAGTCACCTCTATCACATCCACATTTTGGACTCTTTATCCCAAGTTTGTCTCTTAAAACATCAAGAAGAATATCGTTTGCCTCTACTTCAACGCATCTTTTTTCACCGTTTAAAATAAAAGTAATAGCTTTTTTCATACTATCCTCCCATCAAATCTGCACCAAGTTCAGGACCATTACCCTGCAGTCGTGAAACAGCAGCTTTTAGTCCACGGCCAAGCATAATCTTTGTCATATATAGTCTGTAATCCTTTGTTGCTCTTATATCAGTGATAGGTGAGATTATTTCAGGGATCAACTCCTGTGCTTTTTGAATGAGGGAATCTGTTAAGCGTTTTCCATTCAAAAGGGATTCAATCCTTTGAGCCCTCAGAGGAACAGGTCCCAGGGCACAAAATGCGATTTTGAAGATATTTGGTTCCAGGGCAAGAATAGCAACACCTGCCTGAGCAAGGTCTTCACCGCGATACCTCCCAAGCTTGACATAACAGCCGGAATGTTTCCTGTCCGGAAATGGGATTGAAATCCCCAAAGCCAGCTCACCTGGCTTTAAGGCATTCTTTTTCGGACCCATGAACCATTCGGATATTGGTATCTCTCTTTCGCCTTTATCGCTTTTTATGTGAACATTCGCTTCGTATACAAGAAGTGCAGGTCCACTATCCAGAGAGGGTACGGCAGAGCAGATATTTCCGACTATAGTAGCTCTGTTTCTGATACCAACCGATGCCACTGTTTTAACACTTTCCCAGATCAATGGAAATTTTTCTTTCACAATGCTTGCATCAAGCAATTCCGTAAAGGTAACAGTCGCTCCAATATATAAGCTATTATCCTTGAACTCAAGCCTATGCAAAGCATCTATTCCTTTGATATCAATTACAAAGTCCGGGACTTGAACATCCTCCTTCATGTTAACAACAAGATCGGTACCTCCAGCAAGCAGAGAGGCCTTATTTTTATATCTGGAAAGGAGATCAAGAGCCTCGCCCATAGATGAGGGTGTAAAAAATTCAAACTCATGCGTTATAATCATATATGCTTCCTGATGTGGACAAGCCACATTCTCGATTAGTCGCTTTCGCTCAAATTGAGGCCTATGGCCTCAATGAAAAATATTTTCTTGCAAACTAAAGTTTGTGCCAAAAAGGCAAGAAAATTGATATTAAGATAATATTCTTATTTAGGTAAAAATGCAACTATGCGACACATTGAAGATTCAAGTTCTATTCCTTTTAGAGGAAAGCAACCTATCCATGCTCTTTTATTTTTTATCTTATCAATATCTCCTCCCAGATTTTCTGCATGGACAATTTTTTTTGGAAATAGTTTCAAATGCATTACCTGATAGTATTTTTCCAGTGGAAAGAGTTCATCCCAGCTTTTATCATATTTTTCTTTAATCTTTTTTTCAGCAGCCTGAAATAACTTTGGATGCCAGTCCCGTATAATTGTGTTCATTGGATGGTCTGCACTACCGCAGTCTACTCCTATCCATTTGAATTTCATATCGACTGCCCATTTATGAAAATCAGGATCAGGTCCCGGGTGTTTTACAAAATATCTTATCTCATCAGATTCTGGTTGATCCCACGCATATCGATGGTATCCAGTATTTATTATAAGAATATCACCGGGCATTATCTTAACCTTGCTCATTAGAAGGTCAGGAGAATAAAGATCATAATCATCTACCTCTTCAGAAATATCAACAATTACACCTTGACCAAGCCATTCTTCTATAGGCACCTTGCCGATAGCTCTACCGGATGGATGAAAATGTATCTCACCGTCCATATGCGTGCCAACATGGTTACTTGTAGTAATTATCTGTCCATTTGCTCCCTGTCCCATATGAGCTCCTGCTATTCTTTTGAAGTACTGAATGCCTAATGGCATATAACTAGGCCAGGGTGGAGTATGAACGCTTAATTTCTGTGTAAGATCGTATATTTTTACACTATCCATAAAATTTAGAAATTCTTTAATATTCATATTCTTCTCCATGCATAATTATTTTAAGTCTGTATTACTCTTTTTATATTTAGAATATGAAGCTAATACCACATTAATTTACAGTTGAAGGTCCTAATTATTATCTATGTTACCTACCTTATGAGAAAACCACGCCAGAGCTTTTTCAAAAGGTTTTGATGGAGCCATTAATACTCCTGCACCTACCTGACCGATACCTGGTTCCTTATGAGCCACCCCGGTATCAATAAATGGTAGAATTCCTTTTTCGACAACTTTGATAATATCAATTCCTGTAGGTGTTCCCCTGAAGTTTAAATTCGGTATTTGATATACATTGTTTTCAGCAACAGTGATTTCATACATATCTAGAGTGTATTTAAGTGCATCAATGACTTTCCCTCCGACAAATTGAACGATTGCGGGAGAAGATGCTATTGCAAAACCTCCAAGTCCATTGGTTTCAGTAATAGAACTATCCCCAATATCAGGGTTAGCATCCTCTTTTGTAAAGCCTGGAAAGAAGAGGGCATCAGGCACAGGGGCAGGACCCGTGAACCACTTCTTCCCGGTCCCTGAAAGTTGAATCCCAAACTCAGTACCATTTCTGGTCATTGCTACAACAACACTACTTTTATCGATATTCCTGGCTGCATCTAGGGTAGCTTTTGAAGCTGGCATTGATAGATTTAAAAAGAAATGGTCATTACCATGAATAAATTCAAGCACCTCTGCTGCGACTTCCGGTTTTAAAGTAGTCCTGATTATGGCAGGAGCAATTATCCTGTAAAAGAGAGAAGTGGCAGCTCTATTTCTATTATGCACTTCGTCTCCCATGTGAAGAGCCTGTGCAATAATGCTTTTTAGATCGATTTTTCCAAGTTTTTCAATTGTCTTTTTCAAAACCGGGTAAAGCGCATTTTCCATCCACTTTAACTTTTTAATTACATGTTCACCATATGCTCCGTATCGCAGAACCTTCCCAAGCCCTTCGTTCATAGTACAGTAAGCAAAATTCCCGTATTCTTCATTTTTTATTATGAATACTGGCATAGATGGAGAAACAATACCAGCCATAGGCCCTACAGTGGAATGTTCATGACATGGCGAATACTCAATATCACTTGAAGCCGCAACCTCCCGGGCTTCTTCTGCGGTTTTTGCTACACCTTCATAGATCAGAGCACCAATTACAGCTCCTTTCATTGGACCACACATCTTATCCCAGATTACTGGTGGTCCTGCATGGAGTATAGTATTTTTCTTCATTTCCGGAATTACATCGATTGCTTTTGCAAGCCCCACAAGAAATGGTTTACCATTGAGGATTATTTTTAATGCCTTTTTATTAGCATTTTTGATCTCAGGGAGAGAATCTTTTATTTCATTTAATACACTATAACTATCACCAATAGGAGGTTTCCAATCTATATGAATTACATCGACCTTTTCTTTCTCTAAACTTTCTTTAAAAGCAATAAGTCCTGTGTTTATGACCTTTAAATCCTGATTGAAGATATCCTTTTTAGCCATTCTTTATCCCCAGATTAAGGGTAATATATCCAGCCATTTTACAAGCAGCAGCATTTGTTGGCATGACAATAACATGAACTCCCTTTAGTATATCCTCAACTTTTTTTCTGTTTTGCAGGTCTTTTTGGGTTCCTGTTATCGAGCAGATAATTGATAGGTGCCTCTTTTTTGTTTTTGCAATCGTTTTTATCCTTCTGATAATAGGAGCAAGCTCTTCAGCAGGATTCATATTTGAACCATATCCTAAAACAATATCGAGAAGGATAATTGCAACTTCTTCATCTTTCACTTCTTCTAATAGTTTCCTAATTCTTAATGAATAATCAATCATTGGATGGGGTCTGCCTACAGTAAATTCATCACATCCAAGATCTAAGACAGTATGTTTATAACTTTCCCACGAGTCTCTTAGTTTTTTTTCAGGTCTAAGTGGTGTATTGCTGTACACATCCCCGATTAGATCTTCAAGAATAACCTGTGCTTCATCACAAAGGGTTCCACCACTAAATAAGCCTCGTATATATTTTTGTTTCAGATTCTG
Source organism: uncultured Spirochaetota bacterium (assembly GCA_964424795.1). Lineage (GTDB taxonomy): Bacteria > Spirochaetota > B62-G9 > B62-G9 > DRHN01 > CAYRKG01. The sequence goes on along the minus strand of CAYRKG010000002.1, from coordinate 57,363 downwards.
CTTTCTTGCTTCACCTTCTGCAATTTTTTTAATCTGTTTATCCCTTTTTTCAAGAGAGCTTCTGAAACTGTCTATTTCAGTTCCTTTTGAGAGTGAAACTGCAGTTAAAGCGCACTCTTCAAGTGTTTGAGCAGGTATGACATCTAGACCTTTAATAATCTCATGCTCTACACCAAGAAAAATAGCAATAACAGGTTTGTTTATATTTATTAGTTCCTTACCGATCATTTTTAATACATCTTTATGAGGGGGCTTTGAAACAAGCAAGATCACTTTTGTATCAGAATCTTCTGCAAGGGCTCTAATTCCTTCAATAAACATAATACCACCAACCTCTTTTTTAACATCTCTTCCTCCAGTTCCGATTGCCTGTGATATTCCGCAGCCCTCATTTGAAATTATGGAGCTAATCTCCTGAAGTCCAGTGCCAGAAGCTGCTACAATACCGATATCCCCTCTATTTACTATATTTGCAAATCCAAGAGGTGTATTATTTACAATAGCAGTTCCACAATCAGGCCCCATAACAAGGAGGCCTTTTCGCCTGGCATACTTTTTTAACTCAATCTCTCTCTCAATGGGAACATTGTCTGAAAAAATCATAACATGGATATTATTTATCAAAGCTTTCATAGCTTCGTCATAAGCATATTTACCTGTGATCGATATCAACGATAAATTAGCTTCCGGCATTATCTTGAGAGCATTCTCAAAACTTTTTGGGACAAAAGCTTGTTTTCCTTCAACACTTACTGCTTTTTCTTTAAATAGCCTTGCTACTGTTTTCAAGGCTTCATCTGCAAATTTATCATTTTCAGCCTTCACAACTATCAAAAGATCTGTGGCTTCTGCACTTTTAAATTTTGGAATCAATAATTTTGAAGTATTTAAGATTGATTTATTTTCTTTTGTACCCATTACAATTGCACTATCAAGAACACCTTCTAATTCGTTGATCCTTTTAGCAATCATCATTATTGATACAGAGTCAAAATATTCACCTTTTTTGATAGTTCCTTTTGTGACCATCGAATGTGCTCCGGATGAGATTTCATAACCATTATGATATAAGGCGTTAGAATAATCATACCATATTAGGACAGATGTTACAAATATTTTCTAATTCAGATATCAGAAAGTTTCAATCCCTTATGGATAGATAAAATTTTGTCAATTATTCTATTGATGACATCTTCAAAATAGGATTTATTAAAAGGGATGTACATGAGGTATTTCAATGGGAGAAAAGGAGGTATTCGAATAAATATCAGAAGCAGTGATTAATGGCGATTCTCTTGCTCTTCTTGGTGCAGTAATTGAGCTTTATAAATATTCGTAATCAGCCCTCATTTAATCTTTAAGCGTATTACCTGTTCTTTTGGGTTTCCTCTACTATCAATCGCACCTACAGTGAGAATCAGTTCTGAGGATATGAATTTGATAGGTATAACTGTATTGGAGGATACATTTTCAATAATTTCAGAATTTTCAAGGTTTGTTTGCCAATCATATATATGAATAAATGAATAACGTATTGCAATTTCACTCTTTAAATGGATGCTGCTTTCAGAAATCCCATTGACAATAAATATGAAATCCTTATATGATTCAATATCATATCTTAAGCAATTTTCAGTGAATTGATTATTGTGGATTTGATAAATTTCATTTTCTGTTGTTATAATGAAGTCCCCAGTATGATATGGAAGATCATCTAAGCGGAGTCTATCAATACTATCAGATAGAGTTCTTACAGTGTATACAACTTTCGTGCTTTCTGGTATTTTCAGTACTCTTCCGATACGTTCCTCAAAAAAGGTCTTTATTTGCTTATGCATTTCATCTTTGGCCAGCGCAACATTATCGTCTGTTTTTGTTTTAAACATTTCACTACGTACAGTCCGCGCTCTTCTTTTTGATATGTTTCTCATGACCTTTGAAACTAAGAGATTATCTTCATCAAATAAGCTCTGAGCTATAATTTCATCATCAATTTTATTCAGGATTTTTTGAAGTTCTCTATCTACCATAATAGGGATCATGTGTAATAGAAAAAGCTTATCAGTAATGAAATATGCAAACCTAGGGTCATCTTTAAACAGGTTTGTGATTATGGTAAGCTCATCCTCAATAGAAGCGAGACGGATGATATTTAAAAGATGGACAAGGCCTCTTTTATACTTTACATTATAAGGGATATTCATTATAAAGTTAGATATGTAATCCATTCCAAGTCCCTTAATATCGATATACTCCTTAAAGGGAATGTAGTTTTTATAGATATAACCTGAAATAACTTTTGATTCAATTGGGTATATTCTGCTTTTGCAATAACAACAGTATAGTTCAATATTCTTGTTGTTTTTATTTAACAATTCGGAGAGGTTTTTTTCTCTGCTGTCATTTTTCTCTTTTATTAAAAAGAGGGAGTTTGCATTGTAAAAGATGATTTTTGATTTATGATAATTTATTCCTTCTACGGTGATAATAATTGTATAAATTCCTGGAATCTTTATTGTAAAAGTAACTATATTTTCCTGATGTGATGTAATGTTATTGAGCCTTTTCTGAAATTCCGTTATGTTATTACTATTCACAACTTTTAAGAATACATTTTTATAGTTTTTGTCAGTTGACTTAATTTTTACTGCAACAGATTCCCCTATACTGTTTAAAAAATTGTAAGAAAGTTCAAGAGGAAGTATATTGTCGTACTTTACAAAAGGAATAAATCGATCTTTATACTTGTAGTCTATCCATTTTCTCTGTAGAATAGCTGGATATAGGTAGATCTTCTCTTTCCATAAATACGATATTTTTTTACTCTTAATTGTTGTTTCATGCTCCTTAAAGTATAGTTTAATGGGGTTGATATTACTTGCAGCAAGGAGAAACAGAAAGAAATCTCCAATATACAAAGAAGAATAAATATACATATTGATATTCCGATATTAGTATAAAGATCTAATTAGTTCTTGGTGATTAATTCGAATAAATCTTATGCAATTAGAAAATGCATTTTGTAAATCATTGTATTATCTGTATATAATGAAGCCACCAAGAACTTGCCAAGTTCAAGAACTTGGACAAAGTTTCTGGTGCATTCTCGCCAATTTATTGGCGCATTATTCACCAGAAACTAATTAATCAGTTTTAAATGGTACTTGGTATCGATATCTTCTATATGTAATACCAGGATTTATATAGATTGTGATAACAGAACCTTCTGTTATTAGTTTATTAACACTACAAAGTTGCCTTATAGGACAATGAGATTATATTTACTTTTATTATTTACCGTTTGTATACTAAATATCATATTACCATATAACATAACTGCTTCAGATAACGAATACTATATTAAACTTTTACAGTATGGAACTGATTCAGATATTTCAAATGCCTTTTCAAGGGTACAGAAGGATCTTGGAGATACTATTAATAAAAAAGTACTTGATGTTTTTCAGGAAAAACACTCTCATAGAGTGTATTTAAATATAGTACACTATATTGGTTTGGTAAAAATAATGGAGGCTAAAGATATTCTCATAAAGGAACTGGATCGTGAAGGAAAAAATGATGATTATAGAGAGGAAGTTATTTATGCTCTTGGAAAGTTAAAGGAGAGAAATTCTTTACAACCACTGATAACGGTTTATGACAATGGAGGAACTTCGAAGAGGATTAAAATGGCAATAATAGATACTTGTGGAGAAATTGGTGATTTAAGTATTGAAGATAAATTGATAAATATTGTAGAAAGTGATTATGAAGATACAGATATTAGAGCACGTGCAATTCTTGCACTTGGAAAAATAGAGAGTAAAAAATCTTTAGGGCTGTTAGAAGATATACTGCTAAATATCTATGAAACAAAGGTGTTAAGGATGTATGCAGCCTATGCTCTGAGTAAAGTGGGTCGAGAATCTGTTCTTGAAACTTTAGAAGAAGTTATATTTGATGAGTCTCATGAGGTTGCGGAGTACGCTTGCAAGGGAATTGCTGAGATGGAATCTGAAAAAGGCGGAGAGATACTAATTGAGGCATTGAGATCTGATTACGATAAAGTAAGATACTATGCTGTTATTGGTTTATCTCGTCTGAAATATAAGAAGGCTTCTGATATTTTACAATTTAAGGCAGAATACGATTCAAATGCACTGGTGAGAGAAGAGTCTAAAAAGGCACTTGAAGCTATTCAAGTTCCGATGAATGATTAGAAAAGGGTGATGGTATAAATATGGGAATTCAATTCCACTTTAGATTTTTTTATCAATAGTGAGGAACAGGATATATGCAAAAGATTTATGAAGTAATGGATATAGCAGATACGGCATATATTTTGCATAAAGGGAAGCTGATTTTTGAGATAAGCCCAGATGATAGGTACTCAATGGAAGGGAATGAAATCATCTTTGGTGCAGAAGAACCTCTTATTGCATATAAAACTGAAAGAGAAGAATACTTCCGGTTTCAGTCCGCATATGTAGAAGAAGATTCGTCTGTAGATAAGATACCATTGAGCAATCTTTATAAAGTGGTATCTATATATAATATCGGATACACTATAACAAAGAACATTGCGAAATATTTAGAAATTACAAATAGAATATATATTAATAAAGAAAAGCAACTTTCTGGAATGGAGATGGCATCAAAAGAATACGCCAGACTGTATGTAGAGGTTATTGATTCCCTTAAGAAGATATATCAAAAGATAAAAACAGCCTGGTTAATACAGGTAATTGACCGCTTTTCAAATAGTCTTGTATACACAAAGGGGCTAGCCTTTAGGAAAGGTGGTACCAAATCAAGCTTAAAGATGCAGGTGGAGGAATTAACTGATTATACATTCAATTTAAGGGCAGGATCCATTCTCTGCGAAGAGAATGATGAAAGTCGTGAGATGTTCATTTTAAATAGGGGCAACCTTGAAGTTTATATTGGCGGTAAAAAGGTTGCTGATATTAATGAAAGCGGTATAGTTATTGGAGAGATGGCGTTGTTATTGGGTGAAAGAAGGACAGCTACAGTCAAGACAATAACAGATTGTAATATAACCATCATTAAACCCGAAAATTTAAAAGATGCTGCCCAGAATACCCCTGATTTCTTTCTTAATATAGCAGTAAATCTTGGCAAGAGACTAGAACACAACTGCGGTCTAATCCGGGAAACAGATGATTTGCTCCAAGAGAGTAAGGCTCAAGAGGCACCTGTTCCACCAAAAGAGAGAACTAACTATAAAGCGCTTCTCTCTCTTATGAGGGAGCTGGAAAGATACGATATAAAGTACAAGAATGAATGGTTGTCGAATATACTTGAGGATACAAAGACGAAGATTAGTGAAGTAAGAGATTTATGGAAACATTAGAATAGAATTATGAAAAAGATTGTAACTATTATAGTAAGTAATACTATCATTTTTTTTTCATCCCTTTTAATTTATGCTGATAATTTAAATGAGCCAGCCTGGGTTTATGAGGGAAGGGGAGACAGATACTATAAAAATGGAGAGATTGGTAAAGCTATTTTTGAATATAAAAAGGCAATAAGTAAGGTAAATAATCAGTCAGGAGCAGAGAGAAGTGTATATCCTGAGGTTAGTCTGAAACTTGCTAAGATTTATAGTGGTGAAGGGTTATATGATTTAGCGCTCTTTCAGTTAGATGTAGCTGAAAGAAATAAGGATTTTTTACAAATACCTGATTTATTTTTTGAAATATTATATACAAAAGCGGAAATATATTTTTTAATGAAGAAATATAATGAATCTTTATTAGTTTATGAAAGTATAATTTCGTTTGATAATAATTGGGATTCTTATTCTCAACAAGGTATTTATGAAATTTCTGAGAATCTCATAGAAGATAATAGACTTAAATATAAGTTCGGAAAAGCTTATCTTGAGATTGGAAAGATGAAATATCATAATAATAATTTTGAAAATGCTATACCTCCATTGAAAATGGCTATGTTATACAAATATAAATGGGAAGTTACTTTAAAGTATTTAATCAATTGTTATAAAAAATTAGAAAACAAAAGAACAGAAGATTATCTTATTGAATTATACCAAAAGAAAATTCCTTAAAAATAATAGTTTATAGCATTTCTGTTTTAAAAATAAGGGCAAATAACGAAGTTTAGTAATTAGTTTTTGGTGAATAACTCAACTTAGTATATTATTATAAATACCCTTTGAATGACAAATTACCGAGTTGGTGTTTTTAATACAATTAATTAAAATACTTACAATTCATCAAAATAATATACAAAGAAAATGATTAATTATTATGCAAGATTATCGATAAAAATTCTAACATTAATATTTTCGGCATTACCATTTATTTTATGTGGATGTGGCATATATACAATAGAAGAAGCATTGAGACCACCATTTGATTTACATATGTCTGATATAAAGCTTTACTTATCAGGTTATAATACTGAAGAGTATTTTTCTGGTTATGTAATATGGTATAAAGAGATAGATGACACCTTTTACTACAATTGCATTTATAAAGATATAAATGCATACCCAACCATTCCTAGATTAGAAAACATGGAAGCTGGTTGGGTAGAATACTATGATTATACAAGTGATGTAGATAATCCGAGAATAGAATATGTTATAGAAATAGAGAATTTAAAACCTATATCTCCTGATAAAACTTTTATTGAATTGAAGGGGGAAGGTAAAAAATTCTACTTTGCTGTTTCTGCATATGGAGAGAATGGTGCAGAAAGTGGAAAAGCAGAGTTTGGAAGGTGGCCTGATTAATAGCGTGAATAATGATCTCTTACATTGGGAATATTAATGGAAGAATGGCTCAATAATCTTATTGGATACGGACTTTATGTTGGGATTGGATTTATAAGTGCAGTTTTTGTATATTTTATTCTTAAAAAAAGTGTTCTGGGGAGATTCTGGTTTGCTTTTATCATGGGAATAATAGGTTCTGTGCTTGGAGGATTTTTATTAGATGACATTTTTAGGAAATTGACCGATGTTTATAATATAAACGTACTCTCTTCTCTTTTTATGAGTTGTGTACTTATTTTGTTTTATAGTTTTGCTGCACCTGGTGGAAAGAGAAAGTAGAGTTACTGTGAAAGATAGAATTGAATTTCTGGTAAGGCTAGAATAAGGGAAAAATAAATGAAAAAGGTATTGTTTTTGTTTTTTGCGATTATCTTGATTGCTGGAGGTTTATATGGAACTAACTACTTTCTTAGATTGCAGAAAGCAGAATCCCTGATAAATGAGGCCATTATAAATATCAAAGAGGGCAATTATGATAAGTCAATAAATTTGCTAAAAGATACTATATCACGCTATGATTATAGAATCGTAATTGCACCTGCTCTCTACATACTAGCAGATACTTATGAAAAAAAGGAGATGTATACATCAGCGATAGCTATGTATAAAATCCTTATTTCAGAAAGTAGGCTTTCCTCCATACAAAATTGGTATGTTCAATCAATAATTTCTATGTCAAAATTACATAGAAAGGGCTTAGTAAAAACATCAGCTTACCAAACAGACGTACTAGAAGATTACATAAATACGATTAGTAAAGAAATAAGAAAAAAGAGGGAACAAGACCAGATTGGCCTTTCGAGAGTTATAAAAAAGATAAATCAGTTTATCAATTTATTATTATCTCTAAATTTTCATATTGATGTTGAGGATGTTGATAATGAAAAGATACTAACTGAAATGGAAACAGAACTTGGGTTTCTTTATTTAAAAACAAAGGATTATGATCGTGCAAAAGATGCTTTTATGAAATTGGATACAACTGTAAGCAAGTTTGGATTAGCACAGGTTTACTTAGAATCAGGAAAATATAATGAAGGGATAAATATTCTCGAGGAATTGATTAAATATGATACCACGGGAAAAGTTAGAAAGTACTATGTTAAGGAATTGTTTGAATATGCTGAGAATCTTTACAAGAATAAAAAATATAAAGAAGCAATAGGCCTATTTATAAAAGTTGAAAACGAGGCTAAAGATACTACATATTCAGAGATGTCCTTATACTATTTAGCAAAATACTACCATAATATCAATAATACTGAAAAGGCGCTTATATATATTCAAAAAATGCTAGAAAATTCTATTATTTTAAAAGATGAAGAATCTCTGCTGTTAAAAGGATATATATATTACGATAGAAGAGATTTTATAAAAGCTCTTAAGATTTTTAATGATTTCATTAAAAATTACCCAGATAGCGAAAGAATTAATACAGCACGTGAATGGAAAACAATGTCTGAGCGTAGTATAAAATACCTCGGATGATTTCCCTACCATACTATAAGAGCGAACTACTCGAGTCATACCTGGATAAAAAAGTTAAGAATATTCTGAAATAAAAACCCAAATTACAGTGTATAATAAAATAAAGTTGTAAAATCTCTTATAAGACTCTCTTAAAGAATGCTTGATTTTATCTTTAGTTTAATATACCTTAATTTTCAAATACAGATATCAGAGGTACAAATATGGAAGATATGCAAAAAGAAAGGGCATTAGAGACTGCATTGTTAGGAATAGAGAAACAGTTTGGAAAAGGCTCCATAATGAAACTTGGAGAACGTAGAACTGACATGAAAATAGGTACAATTTCCACAGGTTCTTTGGGTCTCGATATTGCTCTGGGGATCGGGGGGGTTCCACGCGGGAGAGTTATTGAAATCTATGGTCCGGAATCTTCCGGTAAAACTACACTTTCACTACATATCATTGCAGAGGCACAGAAGGCTGGAGGTATCGCAGCATTTATCGATGCAGAACACGCTCTTGACCCACAGTATGCAGAAAATTTAGGTGTTGATATAGAAAATCTTCTTGTATCTCAACCTGATAATGGGGAGCAGGCTCTTGAGATTACTGAATCGCTTGTTAGAAGCGGGGCATTAGATGTGATAATCATAGATTCTGTTGCGGCCCTTGTTCCAAGAGCAGAAATCGAAGGAGATATGGGCGATTCCCATATGGGTCTCCAAGCAAGACTTATGTCACAGGCACTGAGAAAATTAACAGCTGTTATTAATAAATCAAAAACGTGTGTAATTTTCATTAACCAGATCAGATTAAAGATTGGTGTTATGTTTGGAAACCCGGAAACAACAACAGGGGGTAGGGCCCTGAAGTTTTATTCAACAATAAGGCTAGATATAAGAAGGACAGAGACGATTAAGAAAGGGGCTGAAGCAGTAGGAAATCGAGTAAAGGTAAAGGTAGCAAAGAATAAGGCTGCTCCTCCATTTAGGATAGCTGAGTTTGAGGTTATGTTTGATAAAGGAATTTCAAAAGAGGGTGAATTACTGGATATGGGAACAAGCCTTGGAATACTTCAAAAGAGCGGGACATGGTATTCTTATGAAGAGGAGAGAATAGGACAGGGTAGAGAGATAGCAAAGAAATATCTTATTGATAATCCTTCGATAAGGGATAGTATTGAAAATAAGATAAGAGAAAAGTTTTTTGGAGAAAAGAATAGTAAAGTTCCAGAAGAAAATCCGACATAAAACATGAAAACTGTCTTATATTATAATATCGGTAATTTTTAATTATATTCCCTAAACATGTTAACACATTCTATATCTATGTTGCTAGAACCTAATTAATCTATTCCCATAAAAAAGAAGTAGTTTTTTACTGTTGAAAAGCTATTGACTTTTCCACCTATCAAATGAGATATTAAAGCGAATAAAAAGATTCACTTAAACATAAAAGGTTGATAGCGAAAAACTCTCTGGGGGAAAAGTATGGTTAACGTTACAATGATCGGTGCTGCTGGGAGAATGGGAAGGGTAAATATTGCTGTCTTTAGTGAAGACCGTGATATTCGAATAGTTGGAGCAGTGGAAGATATAAATTCAAAATATATAGGTATGGATGCTGGGATTCTTGCAGGTATTAACAATATTGGCGTTGGTATTACTTCTAATCTTGAACAAGTTGTTGAAGAATCTGATGTAGCTGTTGATTTTACAAATTGCAAAACAGCACTTCTTACAATTGAGGTTGCTGAAAAATATAATAAAGCAGTAGTAGTAGGAACTACTGGTTTTTCACCAAAACAGATAGAAACAATCAAAAACCACTCAAAAAAGATACCAATTATCCTATCACCAAATATGAGCCGAGGCGTGAATACACTCTTCTACCTGGTAAAAAAGGCAGCCGAGCTACTTGTTGATGAATATGATGTTGAGATATTTGAGATACATCATAATCTTAAGAAGGATGCACCATCGGGTACTGCTCTAAAGTTTGGTAAGATTATAGCTAATGCCAAAGGAAAAAACCTGGATGAAATAGGCGTGTTTGGAAGACATGGTCTTATCGGAAAAAGAGAAAAGGATGAAATTGGAATTATGGCTCTCAGAGTTGCAGATGTCGTCTCAGAACATACAATTATTTTTGGAAGTCCTGGTGAAAGGATTGAATTTACTCATAGAACTACTAGCAGAAAAACTTACGCATCTGGAGCACTACGAGCTGTTAAGTTTATTGCAAATCAGAAAAATGGATTTTTCAGTATTGAAGATGTATTTGGCATAAAAGACCTATGAAAACTACTTTTCTAGGTTTAGGTTCTAATTTAGGAGATAGAGAAAAAAACCTGTTACGGGCTATATCTTTAATAGAGAAAAGGTTTACAATAATAGACTATTCTTCTCTTTACAATACTTCACCTGTTGGCTATAAAGATCAACGAGACTTTCTTAATATGGTTATTAAAACAGATTCAGAGCAGGTAGCTCCATTTGAATTGTTGAACTTTTTAAAATCTATTGAAAAGGAGATGGGAAGGAAGAAGACATTTCGATTTGGGCCGCGGTTAATCGATATAGATATCCTCTATAAAGAGGGAGTTCATATTGAATCAGATGTCATTTCTATACCTCATAAAGAATTATTTAAGAGAAACTTTGTTCTGATTCCTCTATCTGAGCTTACAGAATATTTAATAGTTGATAGTGAGAAGCTAATACTTAAAGATTTTATAAAGAAGGATATAGCTAATAAGGTTATTCTATATAAACATAAAGAAGAGATAAAACTGAATGGATAGAGATGAAGAAAAATATCAAATAAAAATAGGCCAATTCGAAGGTCCATTCGATCTACTTTTGGACCTTGCTAAGAACTCGAAGATAAATATTCATGATATATCAATTTCAGAGATTACTGGGCAGTTTTTACAATTTTTAAAGAGATCATCTGAGTTAAATTTAGAAGTAACTTCAGATTTTATTTTTACAATTTCGGTTCTTCTGTATCTAAAGTCAAAAACATTGATTCCACAGGAACTGGCTATTGAAGATGAAGGTCCGGATGAGAGGAGAGAGTTTATTGAAAACCTGATAGTATATCAGAAATATAAGAATGCTGCACAGATGTTGAGAGAAAATATTGAGAACAAGGAAATTTTTATAAGAAGAGATACCCAATTATGCATTGATCTTAAGGATGATGATAATTGGGAAGAGGTTTCACTAATAGATTTAATAATTGCCTTTTCAAAGGTTGAGAAAGAGGTAGATAGGTCATTTTTTAAATTAGTAGAAATGGAGGAGATTTCAATAGATGATAAACTTGATGAAATATTGAATTATTTAATAAGTAATCAAAATCTCATGTTTCACGCGCTTTTTCCACCTGATGTGACGAGATATGAACTGATTATTACATTTTTAGCTCTTTTAGAATTGGTGAAAATGGGGAAAATATATATATTACAGCATAAACTATTTGGAAATATCAAGATCATAAAGAGGAAAAAGAAATAAATTTGGATTCTAAAAAGAAAATCAATACCATACAGGTGGTAGAGGCACTTCTTTTTTTAGAAAATAGACCTACTAATATAAGCTATATCTCAAAAATAACCGGAAAAAGTAAAGAGATAATAACAAATAGTATTACAAAACTAAAAACAAGGCTAAGAGATTCGGAATCTTCACTTATTATAGCAGAAAATGATAATGGTGATTTCTATCTTACAATTTCTCCACTCCTCTATGGTTACCTTGGTAAGCATTATAATGTACGAAAAAAGGTGAGGTTATCCCCGCAAGCCCTAGAAACCCTTGCTATTATTGCTTATAAGCAACCAATAACTAAGATAGAAATTGAAAAGATAAGAGGGGTACAGGTGGGGTATATATTGAGGGTACTATTAGAATTTGAAGTAATCAGGATTGTTGGTAAAAAAGATGCTCCTGGAAAACCGACATTGTATGGGACAACGGATAAATTCTTAAAATATTTTGGGTTACTGAGCATTAAAGACCTTCCACCGATTACCGAGTTTGACAAACTTTAATAGATTATTGTTTTAAACAGATGGCTTCTATAAGGATACAAAAACTGATTTCCCGTTATGGATATACATCAAGGAGAAAAGCTGAGTTACTCATAGAGGAAGGGAGGGTTCGTATTAACGGTATAGTTGTAAGAGAGCTGGGTATCAAGGTTCCAGAGAAGGCTCTGATTGAAGTTGATGGTAATATTATAAACAGAGATATTCCAATGGTATATCTCATACTCCATAAGCCAAGAGGATTCCTTTGCTCAAAGAGTGATCCCTTAGGAAGAAGAATAATTTATGATCTTATAGAAAAAAAATATAAGGAGCTCGGTATTTTCAATGTCGGGAGACTAGACTATATGTCAGAAGGTCTAATTATAATGACAAATGATGGTTATTTAGCAAATAAAATAAATCATCCGTCATATAGTATTATAAAAAAATATGAAGTTACCACAGATAGAAATATCCCATACAATTTAGTTGCTGGGTGGAAAAATGGAGTTTATATTGAAGGGAAAAAATATACGATTGTAAACTTCGAAAAGATAACACTGAAAAAGATAGTTATTTATATCAATGAAGGGAAGAACAGGGAGATAAGGAGATTATTTAATCATATAAATATTGGAATTATAAAGTTAAAAAGAATTGCCATCGGATGCCTCAAGTTAGATAACTTACCTCCAGGAGAATATCGGGAGCTAACAGAAGAAGAGGTTAAAGGACTCATATGTTGATAGCATAAATTACTGGGTGTGAAATCCGATGAGGTAAATATGGTTATCGCAATTGATGGTCCAGCAGGATCTGGAAAGAGCACTGTAGCGAAAAGAATAGCAAAAAAGCTGGGAATATTATATTTAGATACTGGTTCTATGTACCGAGCTTTTACCCTGTATGTTTTAGAAAAAAATGTTCCGTTGAACAATCTGGCTATGATTGAAAGATCATTACAGGATTTTAACCTCTCTATTAATGAAGATAGAGTAGTTGTTCAAGGTAGAGATATAACTAAGGATATAAGGAGAGATGATGTAACAGCAAATGTGAGTTATATATCAAGTCTTGATTTTATACGAAAAAAAATGGTTGAACTTCAGAGAAAAATGGGTAAAAATAGAGATATAATAGTGGAGGGTAGAGACATAGGAACGGTCGTTTTCTCCGAAGCACCCTACAAGTATTATCTAGATGCTTCAATTGAAGAGAGAGCAAAGAGAAGGAAAAATGATGAGAAAAATCAAAACAGGGATATGAATCTTAAGGAGATAGTGGAAAAGATAAAAAAACGGGATTTAGATGACAGCAAACGGGATATTTCTCCTCTCAAAAAAGCTGCTGATGCTACGTACATAGATTCGACTCATATGACAGTCGACGAGGTATGTGATTTTATTATCAGTAAGGTCAAAGAGGGATAAATAGGAGTATTGCATCATGGAGAATCAAAATGCCTTTTACCCACAGGATAAAGAGTACAATCGAGATATTCCCGCAAATGAAATATTTAAAGAAGAGTTCATAAAAGATCTATCATCCTTTGTTGAGGGACAAATTGTAGAAGGAGTAATTGTTGCTGTTACAGTAGATTCTGTATTTGTTGATATCGGATATAAATCTGAGGGAGAAATATCAAAAAGTGAATTTGAAAAAGATCCAGCTCAGGGTGAAAAAATAAGAGTGATGATCCTTAGAAGGGAAAGTAAAGATGGGAAGCTTGTTCTTTCTAAACAAAAGGCTGATGAAATTGTAAAGTGGAACAGTATGACAAAATCCTATAGAGAAGGGCTTCCTATAGAGGGTAAGATCATTGAATCTATTAAAGGAGGATTTACTGTTGACGTAGAAGGTTTTAGAGCATTTCTTCCAATATCTCAGGTCTCAATGAGGAAAGTTTATAATACGCAGGATTATCTTGGAAAGGTGCTCCTCTTTAAAATAGACAAAATTGATGATAAAAAAAATGTGGTTCTTTCTCACAGGAGATATTTAGATGAGTTAAAAGAAAAGAAGATTGAAGAACTTTTCAATACCAAGGGAGAAGGAGACATTGTTGAAGGAGTAGTTAAAGATATTGTAAGCTATGGAGTTTTTATAGATTTAGGTGGAATTGATGGGCTATTACATATTAATGATATATCCTGGGGAAAGGTAACTGACCCAAAAAAATATGTAAGTAAAGGAGAAAAGCTCTATTGCAAAATCCTTTTAATGGACAACTTAAACAGAAAGATTTCATTGGGATTAAAACAACTCGTTCCAGACCCCTGGTTATCTTTTGAGAATAGGTATAAAAAGGGGGGTAAGTATAAGGGAACAGTTACTAAATTGATAAAGTTTGGAGCTTTTATAGAACTTGAGGAGGGTATAGAAGGGCTTTTACATATTTCTGATCTTTCTTGGACAAAAAGAATCAGACATCCAAAAGAAATTTTAAAAGTTGGAGATATTGTAGAAATAATGATTTTAGATTTTGATATAAAGAAAAAGACCATTTCTCTTGGTTTAAAACAGGTTCTCCCTAACCCTTGGGACACTGTCGATGTTCATTACCCTGTAGGCTCTAGAATAAAACCGAAAGTAACCCGGGTTACAAAGTTTGGCGTTTTTATGGAGCTGGAAGAGGGAGTTGTAGGGTTGCTTCATTCAAATGATATGTCGTGGACAAAACCTCTAAAAAACTCCTCCTCTATATTCAAAAAGGGGAAAAGTACAGAGGTAGTAGTTTTAGCAATAGATAAAGAAAATAAAAAAATACAGCTTGGTTTAAAACAGTTAAAGAAAAATCCATGGGAGAATCTAAAAACAAGGCACCCAAAGGGTAGTGTTGTGACTGGTACTGTAACAAGTATAACTGATTTCGGTGTTTTTGTTAAAATTGACGAAGATATCGAGGGATTAATTCACTTATCTCAGCTTTCTAATGAAAAGGTAGAAGCCCCCAATACCCTTTATAAGGCAGGCGATGTAGTAAAGGCTATAATTCTTGATATAGATGAGGAAAAAAAGAAGGTTACCTTGAGCGCAAAAGAGTATCTTAACCACCTTGAAGAAAAGGAAATTACAAAATATTTGGAAAGTGAAGATACAAAAACTGCTTCTGTAACTTTCGGAGAGTTAGTAGATTTATCTAAGATAGGAAAGTAAATGGAAATGGCAGCAAAAGGCAAAGATCTTGAAGAGATCCTTAAAATCAGTATGCTTATAAACTCCACCTTTGAGATCAATGAAGTATTAAACAGAATTATGGATTCTGCCAACAGGGTAGTAAAAGCAGAGGCCTCTTCTCTTCTTCTTATTGACGAAACTCATAATAATCTCTATTTCCATGTTGCCTTAGGCAACAAGGGCAAAGAGGTTAAGAAGTTTACTTTAAAAATGGGGGAAGGAATTGCAGGATGGGTTGCACAAAACTCCAAACCGCTTCTTGTTCCTGATGTACAGAAGGATGACAGATTTTTCAAGGATATCAGTAAGAAAATCAATTATAAAACAAAATCCATATTGTGTGTTCCTTTAAAATTGAAAGACAAAACCATTGGAGTTTTAGAGGTAATAAACAAAATCGGTCCGAATACCTTTACTTTAGAGGATCAGAGCCTTCTTGAAACCTTTTCAAATCTAGCAGCTATATCAATAGAAAATGCAAGACTATATCAGGATATTAAATTCGAAAATATCAATCTTAAAAAGGAACTTACCCATGGTAAATTGCCATCTCAGTTTATAGGTCAATCGATCATTATTAAAGAAAAGCTGGAGATGGCTGACCAGGTTGCACCAACCAATACCACGGTTCTTTTACTTGGTGAAAGTGGTACTGGAAAGGAGCTTTTTGCAGAGCATATACATTACAGGAGTAAAAGAAGAAATAGGCCTTTCATAAAGGTCAATTGTGCAGCTATTCCAGAAAATCTAATAGAAACCGAGCTCTTTGGACATGTAAAGGGTGCTTTTACCAATGCTTTTACTGATAAAATGGGAAAGTTTGAATTAGCAAATGGTGGCTCAATCTTCTTGGATGAAATTGGTGAATTATCCTATTCATTACAATCGAAATTACTGAGGGTATTACAGGACCATACAATAGAGAGGGTAGGGGGTACAACTTCAAAAAAAGTTGATATCAGGCTCATAGCTGCAACAAATAAAAATTTGTATGAAGAGGTAAGTCAGAACAGGTTTAGAGAAGACCTTTTCTTCCGGTTAAATGTTTTTCCTATTCATATTCCTCCATTAAGAGAACGAAAAGATGATATTCAACCTTTAGCAGAGTATTTTCTAAAAGGTTTTAACGATGATCTTAAGAAGAATATAAAAACATTTTCAACTGATACTATGAACGTATTAAAGAGTTACTACTGGCCTGGAAATGTAAGAGAGCTTCAGAATGTAATAGAGAGATCGGTAGTTCTCTGTAAGAATGAAATAATAAAGAGAAAGGATCTCTATATTGGGAATGAAAGTATATCTGTAAAAAATATAGATGTAGCCCCTGTTTTATCTTTAAAGAATGCTGTAAATGACTTTAAGAGGAGCTATATTATTAATGTTTTAGAAAAAACTGGATGGAAGCAGACTAAGGCATCAGATATATTAAAAATTCAGAGGACATATCTATCCAGGCTAATCAATGAATTGAACATAAGTAAAATTTAGAAAGTGATGTAAGTTGAAGGATCGTTTATTCCATGACCCACTCTTACTCCATTCTTTGATTTGAATTATCTTATGTACAAGTTAGTGAGTGACCTATGGCTAAAAGTGTAAAACATCCATATCATGAAGATTTTCTTACGAAAATTATAAAAAAGTTGGAGCATTTCTTTTCAGGGTATCTAAAAATAATTATTACCACAATTTCTGCTATAGTCATTCTTACTGCTGCTTATTTTACTGTGGATTATGTTCTTTCAAAAAGAGAGGACAGAGCAAATGTTGCATTTGGCAAGGTATATCTTAGATATATGGAAATTGTGGATAAACAAGATATTGAAGAAGATGAACTAAATGAAAAACTTATAAGTTTGAATGAAGACTTTAAACTGATTTTAGAAGAACATCCTAGATCAAAATCTGCATTGAAGAGCGCCTATTTTATAGGCAATAATTTATATAGAATAAGAAATTACAAAGAGGCTTTGCAGTATTTCAAGAAGGGGTATACTGGTAATTCAAAATCCTATCTTGCAATACTCTGCTTTCTTGGAGAGGCGAGTAGTTATGAACAATTGGAGGAGTATAAAAAGGCCGAACAAATTTATAAAAAAATTATTGAAACATACAGTGATGACTTCATTATTCCCCATATAAAGTTCAATCTTGGACAGATATATGAAAAACAGGATAAACTCGAAAAAGCTGAAGAGGAATATTCTCAAATAGTATCAAAGTATCAATGGAGTAGCTGGAAAGAGCTTGCAGAAAAGCGGCTCTTACTTATAAAGAACTTTAAATAGTATTATCAGGTATTACAGAATCTTGTCTATTAAACATTTGAAATATGATTGAATAAGCTACAACTGTTTAAATAGGGGGCTATACTATGAAGAAATCTAAAAAAGGGCGAAGTAAAATATTGAGCTCAAAAAATATGAGTCTCTTAATTGGGGTTTTTATCATTGTCATAGTGATCGTTCTTATGAAATATACGATAATAATTGATGGCATTGAATCAAAATCATTGAATCTTAATTTTTTCATGACTGATGTATTTCACCGACCTGAAGAGATCAGCGAGGGAGTTTATAAGATAGATAGAGCAAAAGGATTAAAGGAAAATATTGTTATTTTCGGTTTTGATGAAAAGAGCCTAGCAGAATTAGGTAGATATCCATGGAAGCGTAGTGTTTATGCTGAATTTCTTAAAAATGCCAATAAAGATGAAAAGTATATGCCTAAAGGGGTCCTCCTCGACGTACTTTTCACAGAAGATTCCCAGAATAAAACTGAAGATAAAATTCTTGTTGGCGCATTGGCTCGTTATAAAGACAGTACTGTGATTGATATGTTAGCTGGTATAAGCACTCAAATTCCAAGTTCGAGTAAAGAGATAAAAGAAAGAATAGATAAGATTGGAAATATGGGTATCCTGGCTCAGGACAATGTTAAACAGGTTGTTAATGAAATTACTCCTCCAATAAAAGAGATTATTGAAAGCGGAGTGATTATTGGCCCTCCTACAGCCCTTTCTGGAACAAAGCCCCGATTGATGGATGTTGATAAAACTGTAAGAAGAATTTTCCTAGTGGCGAAAATAAATGATAGATATTACCCATCAGTAGTTTTAAGAATGGCAATGTTTTACTATAATGTTGGGTTGCAGGATCTGGAAATCAATATGGGGGAGAATATTATATTAAAGGGGGCTACCATTCCAGAGTTTAAAAGGAAAGAAGATATCATTATTCCAATAGATGAACAGGGTGCGCTTTTAATCAATTTCTATGGAAGTCCAGGCACCTTTCAGGTCAGGTCTTTTTCCGACGTTGTGAATGATAGGGTAAGTAAACGTTACTTTAAAGATAAACTAGTATTGGTCGGAGTGTATGCCGAGGGCTTAAAGGATATTCACAACACCCCATATGGCCCTATGTTTGGAATAGAAATGATGGCAAATACAGTTACTCAACTTCTCAATAGAGAGTTTTTATCTTTTTCGAAAGATTTCATTACAATACCTTTAATTATAGTTTTTGGGCTTTTTATCAGTTATATTGTGGGAAGGAAATCTATTCTTGTAAGCTATATAGCTACTTTTGCTTTGGCAGTTGTATATTTTGTTACTGTTATCTTCATGTTCGATAGATCTCGATATATTTTGAACCTCAGCGCTCCACTTATTACAGGTGTACTCACATTAATCACAATGATTGTATATCGAATTTTGACTGAGGAAAAAGAGAAGAAGGTTATCCAGGGTATGTTCTCAAACTATGTAAGCAAGAGTGTTGTTGACGAATTGCTCAAACATCCGGAAAAACTTGAGCTTGGGGGGGAGGATAAGGAGATTACTGTTCTATTCTCTGACATTAGGGGGTTTACAACACTTTCGGAGAGGTTAACTCCTCAAGAGCTCGTTTCTCATCTGAATGAATATCTTTCTGCTATGACAGAGATCATATTCGAGTATGAAGGAACTCTGGATAAGTATGTCGGTGATGAAATTATGGCCTTCTGGAATGCTCCTATAGAACAGCCAAACCATGTTGAACTGGCATGCCTAACTGCTCTGGATCAGATGAAAAAACTTCATGAGCTTAATAGCGGATGGCCTGAAGAAAAGAAGCTTAACATTGGGATTGGCCTGAATACAGGTATCATGACAGTAGGGAATATGGGCTCTCAGAGCAGAATGGATTACACTCTCATGGGAGACAATGTAAACCTCGGTGCACGGCTTGAGGGAACAAATAAAATTTATGGTACAAATATCATCGTAAGCGAATATACTTATGAAAAAATAAAAGATAAATTTATATCTAGAGAACTAGATAATATTCGAGTGAAAGGAAAGAAAAAACCTGTAAAGATATATGAACTTATGGATGTTGTAGAAAATCGTGAATAAATATAAATATTAGAACTACTGGTGAAGAATATGTTTATTGTGGATAAAGTAATATTTGACATTATCAATGATAATTTATATATTTATAGAAATTCATGTCTGGTGTTCAGTTTTTAAGGGGATATTTTCATGCCAACCTATGAGTATAAGTGTAACAAATGTGAAGAAATATTTGAAATTTTTCAGAAGATTACAGATCCTCCATTAGAAGAATGTCCTGTATGTGGTGGTGAACTTACGAAATTGATTAGTGGAGGAATAGGTGTAATTTTTAAAGGAAGTGGCTTTTATTCTACTGATAGTAAGAGTTCTGCAAAAGGCGTTTCAGCTCCATCCGATGAGCCTAAACCTGAAAAGGTAAAAGACAACATAAAAGATAGTAAGAAGGACAGTACTATAAAAAAGTAAGCTTCAGTTTTTTCCCCATGTTATATTTCCTATAAGATATATTATGTCTACTTCTGCTATACATTCTTCTCTAATTGCTATTTAAGTCCCCTCTTTTTATATCATATTTAAAGATATTCCAGGAAGATTATCGAATAAATAGTTGAAAATATAACTACTCAGCAAAAATAAAAGCCTTTATTTACAAATATAGACCCTGTTTAATTCTCAATTATCTATCAATATAAATATTTTAAAAAAATATAATGTGTATAAATATTATAAGTTGAAGAATAATAATATATATAAAATAATAATTAATAGTTATAAATATTTATCATAAATAAGGGGGGTTGAAAGAGATAAGTTATTTATTCAAATGATCAAGATAAGACTGGAGTATGATTTGAGCTGCAATCTTATCAATAACCCTTTTTCTCTTATCTCTTCTTGTATTAGCAGATAATAGAGTATTTTCAGCTATTACTGTTGTATACCTTTCATCCCAAGTTATTACATCAATATGAAAAAAATCTTTTAGATATTCAACATAGTTAAATATATTTTTACAATTCTTACTCAATTTTCCATCACTTTTTAATGGAAGACCTACAACAAACGCCTTAATTTCCCTACCTTCAAGAAGTTTTTTCATCTTTTTGAACCCAAAGCTATTATTTTCTCTATGAACCACTGCTAAGGGAAAGGCTATCTTTTTATCTTCATCGCTGATAGCAATACCTATTCTTGAATTACCTACATCGATACCAATATAGCAAGACATATGCTATTTTCCTGTTTATTTTGGGATTTTCAATAATATACCACGCTTTGAGCTTTCAATAAATTCAATTAATAACCTTATATCCTCATTATCCTCCCAATTCTTCAGCTCTTTGAGAGAATGAGAAATACTATATCCACTTCTATATAATATTTTATAGGCCTTTTTAATTATCTCTCTTCTTTCAGGAGAAAACTCTTTTCTCTTCAATCCAATTAAGTTTAACCCTCTCACCATTGCAGGATTACCGTCTACCATCATGAAAGGTGGAACATCTTTTGTAATCTTGGATAGTATACCGCATATTGAGTAACTTCCAATCTTCGAAAATTGATGAACTACAACGAATGCACCTATAAATGCATGATCAAATACCTCAACATGACCTGCAAGCCCCGCTCCATTAACCAAAACTATATTGTCTCCTAATATGCAATTATGCGCAACATGAGAAGAAACCATTAAATAGTTGTTGTCTCCAATTATGGTTACACTGCCCCCTTTTGTCCCTCTGTGTACAGTTGTAAACTCACGTAGCGTATTGTTATTCCCAATCTTCAGAAAAGTTTCATAGCCTTTATATCTCAAATCTTGCGGTAAATTCCCTATATATACATGTCCATGAATATGATTATTATTTCCAATTGTCGTATTTCCTGTAATAATTGTACCAGGTCCTATTTTATTGTTGTCACCTATTACCACGTTTCCTTCAATTACAACGTAAGGACCAATATCATTATCAGTTCCAATTTTAGCCTTTTTATCAATTACCGCTGTTTCATGTATAGCCATTAATGTTTTTCCCTGAAAGAGTAAAATATGTAATGCTATTTAATCTAATTCGACCATTGCAACCATTTCTGCTTCTAAAGCAATCTTATCATTAACAAATCCCCTTCCCTTAACCCTTGCAACCTTACCACCGAACCTTTCCAGCACAATATCGAGCTTAAGGGTATCACCTGGTACAACCTGGTTTCTAAACTTTACCTTATCTATTTTCATAAAATAAACTGGTCTGTTTTTTAAATTATACTTTTGACTGACAAATACTGCTGCAGCCTGTGCTAATGCCTCAATCTGGAGTACACCTGGCATAACTGGATATCCAGGAAAATGACCAGTAAAAAATGGCTCATTACCTGTAACATTTTTTATAGCTATTAATCCATTTTCTCTTATGTCAATTACTTTATCAACAAACAGAAATGGATATCTGTGAGGAACATACTTTTTTATTTCCTCGATGCCCATTACGCAGTTACTATCCGTCATTTATTGCCCCCTATAAGAATTCTTTTCATTTACTAAATTATATAAATAAAGTTGCCAGTAGTATCACCATCTTTTCTTAAGAACACGTTAAAATCATAGTAATATATAAAAAATATATAAGATGTTATGATTTTTTTACCTTATTCTTCATTAGATAAAACTTCTATCTCTTCATCTTCTTCTAGCTCCAAGGAAAGTGGGGCTTTAGGCTCGTTGTCCTGAATATCTAGCAACTTTTCATCAAGTCTGAATAAAACCTTATCGGTTAGATTGATATCCTCACTACCGTAGATAAAATTTCCAGTGTTATCCAGCAAGAGACTGAATCCTTCCAATTCGCTCGTTTTTTGTATTGCCTCCATGATATCTCTCTGTATGATTTGGTATATTATATCATCCTTAAGCTCTCCACTATTTTCCCAATAAAAGATATTGTAGTGGAGTATATTAAGCACTTCATTCTGATCCTGTATCTTTATCTGAATATCTCTCTTTTCTTCATCTTCTAGTTGAAAGAAGCTGTTATTGTATGTCTCCTGTAATTGATCAACATATTCATCTCGGATCGATATTTCTGTTTCAAGATATTTTGTTGTGTAAGTTTTAATAATTAAATCAAGATCAATATACCCTACTCTTACTAGTGTAATTGGAAATATAAGAAATGGAATCAACATATAAAATACAAAAGCAGGTATAAATACCTTCTTATTCATGGTTATCTCCATTTAATTAAAAGAAACCAGCAATCGCAAATACGAAATCCCAATTTCTAAAAAGATACTGACTATTTGCAAGTTGAAACATACCGAGTGTCTCGTCATATTTAAATCTTCTTGCAAGGTATAATCTAATAGGAAAATTGGGAATTACAAAACTTATCCCTATACCAAAACTATAGTAAAATTCCCTAAAGTCAATAGTAAAATCAGCAGGGTCATCGTATATGCCACTTATATCAAAGAATGTGAGTCCCCATATAACTCTTTCTTCGATCGGAAATCTGTGTTCAAGGCTAAAATTCAGTTCTGACCTCCCTCTTATAGAATAGAGGGATCCCCACTGACTTGGATTCTGCCACCCTCTCCCTTCATTCATACAGTCGACTCTTATATAATCACTGTCATCTATTGTTAATGGCATTCCAGGATAAGGGAAAATAAAGCCAAAATTAAGTCTAGCTGATAATACGAATACCCAGAAAGTTTTTGTATTGAAGTTTAGATCAGTATTGAGTCTAATAAAATGACTGTATCCACCGAGTAGACCCCCGTATAAGGTGATGCTTTGAGATATAAGGGAACCCTTTGTAGCGAAATATACATAATCTCTTGTGTCCCTATAGCCTGTTAAACTTAAATGATTCTTCCAGTTCCAGGGCCACCCATTGTAGTATTGTTCTCTTAAACCTGGATCAAAGGGAATATTATCGCTTGTAGGTGTATTTTGAAATACTGAGAATGCTATTTCCGATTCAATCCCATAATACTTCCCAAGTCTTCTTCCAAATCTTAAAGCTGCCATATAAGCTGTATTAACATAAGTCATTGTATTTGCATCAGAGTAGTCATAAACATATGTACCATCAACATCCTCCCATGTAACTTTGTCAGGCACTTCTATATCTGTACCAGGTATTATCTGCCCGTCATTATATGTATAAACATAATCTCCACTTATTGTACCATACTCCGTCCTTGCCCAGGAGAGGGTAAGTCCAGCAGAAGTAGGTGTATTGAATAGCCATGGTTCATCAATTCCAACCTCCACAGCCTGCCTGGTTATGCCAAGCTCAACCTTCTCATGAAGTCTTATCCCCCTTCCGAGAAAATTAATTGCAGCTACCTCTTCAAAAAGTGAAAAACCGTATCCTGCTGTTGAATAACTTACCCCAAAGGTGAATAATCCTGTTCTCTGCTCTTCAACGTCAAATATCAAGTCTACCAGTCCAAACTCAGAGCCAGGCTTTACGTCGATATGAACAGCGGAGAAATACTGTAAATTATACAGTTTTTCCCTTGATCTTTGAATTTTGTATGAATTGAAAATCTCACCCTCAAGTACTTCTATCTCTCTTTCTATTACAAACTTCTTTGTCTTGTCATTCCCAGTGATAAAAATATGCTCTACATGAGCCTTATTGTTTTCAGTGATATTGATATTGTACGATACAGCGAGCTTCTCATTATCCTTTTGCTCTTTAATATCCATTGAAAAGTATATATACCCATTTTCAGCAAGGAGATTTCTTATTGCCTGAACATCTGAATCCCACTGAGTTTTATTGAACACGAGGCCTTTTTCCATGGTTATTAATGAATACAGTTCATTATCAGTAAATATTTCATTACCTTCGATTACAACGCCACCAAACTTATACTGACCTCCCTCCTTAATATAAATAGTTATCTCCATTTCTTCCCTTTGTGCCTTCTCATTCAATTCAACTTTCTTGTCAACTTTAATAATCTCAGCATCAATGTAACCTAATGAATTGTAGTGTCTCAGTATTTCAATCTTATCCAGTTCAAAATCGTCTTCTCGAAAAAATCCATCTGAAAACAGCAGGTATCCCCGATACCTAGTCTTCATAATTGATAGGAGTTTATCTTTCCGGACGGCTTTATTACCGCTGAAATGTATTCCCTTGGGTTTTATTATTAGCCTTTTACCCTCTTTAATGGTAAAAACTACATCAACTGTGTTTTTTTCCTTCCCGGTCTTTATATCCTTTTCTTTTGTTTTTATTACTTTATACTCTACATCAGTACGCGGAAACCCTTTCTCCCTATAAAGTTCGACTATCCGGATTACATCGTCATAAACCTCTCCCTCGCGATATACGGAACCCTTTTTTAAAATAATTTCATCCTTTATTGCCCACCTTGAAATCCTTTTATTTCCTTTAATAATAACTTCCCTTATGGTTGGCAGTTCACTAAAAATAAATGTCACAAGCACACCCTCATCTTTTTCTATAACATCAACCTTTATATCAACAAAAAGGTCAAGATTATATAACGCTCTTATATCTTCGTCTATTACCTTTTGCGAAAATTGAGACCTTACTCTAGAACTAATAACACTTCTAACAGATAGTTCATCGCTTTGTATAAGGCCTTCCAGGTCAATAGCAACAATTGTTTCTCCCTCATAGATAGTCGAAGCGTATAGATAAACAGATGTGGGGATTAAAAAGATTAGTAAAATATAAACAAGTGCTTTTATAATACGCATTCATTCTCCTTAAATGGTATCGTTATCCTTTAAAAGTCGATATTCTAATGAGCTCCGCTTTTCTATTACTACCCTCCTCAACAGAAAATCTATAACCATTTGTAACAATATAATCTCCCTTTTTAGGGACTCTTCCAATCTTACTACTGATCAGCCCATTAAGCGTTATAAAGGCGTTTGAATCTATGTCTATTGACAAAATATCACTAATTTCATCGATTTCAACTTCTCCATCACATAAGTATTCTCCCTCTTTTAATCTTACAATTAGACTTTTTTTATCCTCAAAACCACTTATTTTACCAATAACCTCTTCTCCAATGTCATATATTGTGGACATCCCTGTGATTCCTCCATACTCATCAACTGCAAAGACGATTGGAATATCTTTTTCATACAACTCTCTATAAAGCTCATTGATATTTTTGGTTTCAGGTATAAATAACGGCTCTCTTATCATATGAGATAGAGGGAGATTTTTATTTACATTAAAAAGGTCCTGAACATAAATCACCCCGATAATATTGTCAATTCTTTTATTATATACTGGTATATATGAGTTTCTATATTTACTAATAAAACTATGGCATTCCTTAATTTTTTCAGTTTGTGGAAGAGCATGTATCTCAACCAATGGAGTCATTATATCAGAGAGAACCTTTTTCCCAAAGTCTAGAGAATCTACAAAATACTTTCTTTCATCTTCTGTTAACCTTTTCTGAAGGCTCGCTTTTAGAAAAATTTCTACGTCTTCCTTCCTTTTAAAAAGGTTTAATATTAACCCGGTATGAGAAATATTAATCAGCCTTATCAATGCCTTTGAGAGAAAGGCAAAAATCTTACCGATGGGAAAGAAAGCAATATAAAATATATACATTGGAATGGAAGTTAATATTGTTACATTAAGGCTCTTTTTAATTGCAAGGTTTTTTGGAATAATTTCACAGAATATAAGAGATACAAATGTTAAAACAGCTATGGAGATTATTGGCTTGGGCCTCCCGAAAATGTTAAAAAATAAGAGTGCAGTGATATTAGCTGATAGTACAAGTGAAATATTTATACCTACAAGTGAAGTTGCCAAAAGCCTCTCCGGTCTCTCTAAAAGGTAATAGGCTAAAGATGCCCTCTTCTTTCCTTTCTTTTTCAGGTTATTGAGTTTAAATCTACTTACAGAAATAAAAGCTGTCTCTGATGCTGCAAAAAAGGCCCATAACATAAGCAAGATTATGATATAAATCACTTTAGCCATCAATTCTTCTAAGCTCCAATAGTTCTATTTGTTTGCTGCTACTCTCTTTAATAGAAACAGTAATATTTTTAGACAGTTTCAACCTGAAACCTTTCCTTGGAACAGAGCCAACCATATTGACAATATATCCGCTTATTGTATTTAATTCAGTTGGGAGATTTAGGTCGATTGTGCTATTTAAATCAAATATTTTCGTATTTCCATGTATATGCCATATATTTTTCTCTTTTTTCTGAATGAACTTGCTAATGAGTACATCCCTAATAAAGATTGAATCAAGTACATCCTTTAGAGTAACAAGTCCAACAGTTCCTCCATATTCATCGAGAATAACTGCTATATAGTTATTATGGTCCTTAAATTCACTTAATAGTGGTAGTATTGTCTTGGATTCTGGAATATAGAGAGGTTCTCGCAAGTTTGAAAATATGTCCTTTTTTCTCACATGAATAAGGTCGATTTTTGACACATAACCGATGATATTATCAATACTTTCACTATAAAAGATAACCGCCGAATGGATGTATTCCTCAATTAACCGTTCTATATTAATCCAAGAATTTTCTATGTCAATGGCATTTATATCTGCCCTGGGAACCATAATATCTGTTACTGGTCTATCAATAAGACCAAGAAGATTTTTTAGGATTTTTATCGATATTTTATCAAGACCTGCCTGCGAACTTACCTCAACAGCGGATATGAGCTCCTCCTTAGATAAATGTGAATGCTCTTTATAACTCTTACTTCTTTTAATGAGTTTGGTGAAGATAATAATAAGAGGATTAAATAGTCTGCGAGTTATTTCTAATATATTTAAAAATCTTTTTGCAAAGACTATCGGTTTCAAAGCTGCAATATTCTTTGGCAAGATCTCACCAAAAAGTAAAACCAACGAGGTCATGATTAATACTGAATAGAAAAGCGGATTATTTACAAAAAATGTATGCGATAGTTGTTCGCCGATTATAGAAGCGCTCAAATTAACTACCATATTTCCAATTAATATCACTATGAGCGTTCTTTCGGGATGATTTAAATATTTGAGTAATAGAATATTCTTTCTGCTTTTATTGCGGGTAAGTTTTACCTTTTCAATCTCTGAAATAGAAAAGATCGAAACCTCTGAACCTGAATATATGAATGAGAATATTAACAGGAGAAGGATAATTGAGAGTTCAATAATTTCTTTCATTATAAAAATATGGATTCAGAATAATCCGAGAATTCTTTCACTAATGGTTAGTAGGGTAAAACTATGATCATATTAAAAATTAATGGCTTAGGCAGTCTCTGCCTTTTCCAGTTCCTTTTTCTTTTTCTTTTTACGTGCCTCTTTGAACACTATCTTTCCATCAACAAAATCAACCAGGATTCTACTACCAGCTTTAAAGACTCCCTTGAGGATCGTATTTGCCAATGGATCTTCAATTTCTTTCTGAATTGTTCTTCTAAGAGGGCGGGCTCCATACTTTTCGTCATAACCTGTTTCAATAATATAATTCCTTGCAGATTTTGTTATACTGAAGGGCATATCCTTCTCTTCCAGAGGTTTGTTACTTTCTTCCAACATGATATCAATAATTTTGCCGATATGTTCCTTTTTAAGTGAATGGAAGACTACAACTTCATCCACCCTGTTTAAAAACTCTGGATTAAAGACCTTTTTGAGTGCTGACAATGCCTTATCTTTTAGATCTAAAAACGCGTTTTGGTCATCTGAAATTGAAAAACCTAAACTCCCACTCTTATAAATCTCTTTGCTGCCAACGTTTGAGGTCATGATAATCACAGTATTTCGAAAATCAACTGTATGACCGAGATGATCAGAAAGCTGACCTTCTTCAAGTACCTGAAGAAGCATATTGAATACATCAGGATGAGCCTTTTCTATCTCATCCAAAAGAATTACACTGTATGGCTTTCTTCTTATCTTTTCAGTGAGTTCTCCACCCTCCTGGTATCCCACATATCCTGGAGGAGCACCCACAAGTCTTGACACATTGTGCTTCTCCATAAACTCGCTCATATCTATTCGTATAAGGGCTTCTTCACTCCCAAACAGAAATTCTGCCAGTGTTTTGGCAAGGTATGTTTTCCCCACTCCAGTAGGACCTAAAAATATAAATGAGCCAGATGGTCTTTTTGGAGATTTTAATCCAGTTCTGGATCGTCTTACTGCCCTGCTTACAGCTTCAATAGCCTCATCCTGAGCAACGATTTTTTTATGGAGTTCGTCCTCCATACGGAGAAGTTTCTGAGATTCGCTTTCTAAAATTCTCACAAGCGGTATACCAGTTAAATCACTGGTTATCTGATAAATTTCTTCTTCATCTACAAGAGGTTTTTCGTTGTTAAGCTCTCTCTTCCATTCCTCCTTCATTAGTTCAAGCTTATCCTTAAGGATATTAGTCTTATCCCTTATTTTAGCGGCTTTCTCATAATCCTGTATTTCTACAAGATGTGTCTTTTCTTCACGCAAGCTTTCAATTTCCATTTCCAACTCTTTAAAATCTTTTGGCACCATTGTATTTTCAAGCCTTACTTTTGAACCAGCTTCATCAATAAGATCGATTGCCTTATCCGGAAGATATCGATCAGTAATATAACGATAAGAAAGATTTGCTGCTGCTTTAATTGCCTTTTCAGTATAAATTATCCTGTGGTGTTCCTCATACTTTTGCCTGATTCCTTTCAGAATCTCAATTGTTTCCTCAACTGTTGATTCATCAACAATGATTGGCTGGAATCGCCTCTCCAAAGCAGCATCCCTTTCAACATATTTTTTATATTCATTGAGAGTAGTAGCCCCTATGCACTGTAGTTCTCCCCTTGAAAGGGCAGGTTTCAGCATATTAGCCGCATCAATTGCCCCCTCTGCCCCTCCTGCCCCTATAATGGTATGGAGCTCATCTATAAAGAGGATCACATTTCCAGCCCTCTTTATCTCAAACATGACCTTTTTTAATCTTTCCTCAAACTCTCCCCTGTATTTTGTACCTGCTACTAAAGAGGCAAGGTCCAGCGTTAGCACCCTCTTATTAACAAGGGTTTCAGGTACCTTTCCCATTACAATAGTTTGCGAAAGCCCTTCTACAATAGCCGTTTTTCCAACACCTGGTTCTCCAATGAGTACAGGATTATTTTTTGTTCTCCTGCAAAGTATTTGGATTACCCTCCTAATTTCCTTTTCCCTTCCAATAACGGGGTCCAGCTTTCTATCTTTTGCCAGGCTTGTGAGATCTCTTCCAAATTCATCGAGTGTTGGTGTTCTTCGATCCGCTTTTTTCTTTACTCCTGTCTTGTTTGTGCCCAGCAATCTGTTTACCTCTTCTCTTATTGCCGATATCTTAATACCCTGCTTATCAAATGCATTCAAAATACCACTATCCCCTTCTCTAAGAATTCCCAGAAGGAGGTGTTCAGTACCGATGTAGTTATGGCCCATATTGCGTGCTTCATCAGCACTGAGTTCTAAAACTCTCTGCGCTCTGGTAGATGGGGGAACATCTCCCAGAAGCAAAATAGCACCAGTTCTTTTTGTATTAGCAATAATGTCTTCACGGAGCATATTTAAATCTACTCCAAGGTTAATCAGGGCTTTAATCGCAACGCCCTCCCCCTCTTTAATAAAGCCAAGTACTATATGTTCAGGAAGGAGTTTATCGTGATTTAGTTTCTTAGCCTCTTCCTGCGCTAATACATTAATTACCCTCTGCGCCCTTTCTGTTAATCCCTTAAACATCATATTACCTCTTTCAAATAGTCTCTCAAGAATTGTGCCCTAACTTCTTCCAGATTTTTATTTTCATCCTCTATGTTATATATCTTTCTAAGATGAAAATCCTGTATATAATATAACAACAGGTTTATATTTTTTATTGTAAGATAATTAATTATCCCGAGGCTAATACCAAGCCTCAGGTACGATAATAGGTCAAGAGCTTCGTAGAGTGAGATCAATCTCGAAGATAAAAGAATACCATAACTCCTCCATACTCTGTCCTCAATGAGCACTTTATTTGCATTATATATACTCTTCCGTGCTTCACGCTCATTTTGAATTATTTTCTGAAAATTAGATAGAGCATTTTCATAAACTTCTTTTTCAACTAAACCTGTGGATTTTTTATTATAGATTTCATAGTAAGCTTCAAGCCAACTCCCTCTGAGACCTAGTCCATTCTTTTCAAGTTTTATTGCAATTTCATTTATTCTGTCTGAAATAATAAGCCCTGCAAGATGGAGTGTAATAATAATTTCCATTCCCGACCCACATCTGTTCGGTTGTGAATTAAGATAACCATGCTTCTGAGAGAAGACAAAACTGAGCTTGTTTTCTATCTCATTTATTACATTTTTTCCATATATATAAATATCATCAAAATGAAAGCCTGGTTTCATATTGACAAATTCGATATGATCCCTATCACCTATAATAAAATAAAAATTTTGATTCTTGGATAGTACTATTATAGATTCATCGGCCCTATCGTCTCTTATTATATTTCTTTCATAAAAAATCTTTTTATCTCTATATGAAAAATCGCTCAATCGATAAATTGAAAATTGTGTACAGTATGCATTTTTCTGTATATCTTCTATCAGGAGCTTATTTAGCTTTTCTCTATCCTTTTTACCTAATTTATGAGCAAATGCATAACCTTCTATGTTCCTAAAGAATTTGATGCTGCTTTTTAAAACGACATCCAAATTATCCTTTATTTCCGAATTCCATATACCTTCACTTTTTGCAAGATCTTCGATTGTCACTTATGAATCCCTTTTTTTCAAGGTTTTGAATCTTGTCCCTTAGATCCGCTGCCTTTTCAAAATCTTCAAACTCAACTGCCTTCTTTAATTTTTTCTTTAAAAGTTCTATGAGCTCTGAATGTTTTTTTAAAATATTATATTTTTGAAAATCTTTATGAGGCCTTTTCTTTCCTTTGTAAATGAATGCAGAAAATATCTCATAACACTTAGGGCAGCCTAAAAGTTCGTTTTTTTGAAAATCAATGAGAGTAGTACCGCAAAAATCACATTTTAAATTTGGTGATGAACCATTTTTCTTCATATTAGAATTAAGAAGAACTTCTACCAAGGAGTGAAGTTTATCATCAATACCATTTGCCGTCTCATGAGCGTTTTTATTCCTTATGCATCTGACGCAGAGATGAATGTCAATAAGCTGGTTATTGATAATTTTATATGAATGAAATTGAGCATTCCTCTTTAAGCATTTTTGGCAAATCATAATCCCATCTCCACATGGTTAAATATATATTATATGGATTGATCAATCAAGTGATTTAGAGAGCCATACTTTAGCCTGTAAGTATGATCAGCTTCAAATGCTATTGCCCTGTTATGGGTTACAATTATCATTGTATGTCCAAATTTTCGAACTATCTCAAATAGGACATTTTTTATTGTTTCTGCTGTTTCCAGATCTAAATTTCCTGTCGGCTCATCTGCAAGAATAATTTCAGGATCATTCATAAGCGCGCGTGCTATCGCTACTCTTTGGCTCTCGCCACCTGAAAGGCTAGCTGGTTTTGTATCTCTCTTATCATAAATTTCCAGCATCGTCATTAATTCAATTGATTTCCTATATGCTCTATCTATTTGAAATTGTCCTATAAGATGTGGCATCATGATATTTTCCACAACCGTAAATTCAGATAAAAGATGGTGAAACTGAAAGATAAATCCAATATACCTGTTTCTGAACTCTGATAGTTTTTCCTCTGTAGTTTTTTCTATAAAAATTCCTTTTATATTTATACTACCCTCTGTAGGAGTATCAAGTCCACCAATAAGGTTTAACATGGTGCTTTTACCAGAACCGCTTCTTCCTACAATTGCAACAATCTCTCCTTTGCGAACATTTAATGTAAGCTTATCAAGCACAGTGAGGTAAGTATCTCCAGTTTTATAAACCTTTTTTAATCCTTGTACTTTTACAACATAACCATTTTTTTCTTTCATCCAAAAAATCCAAAATAGGATCATTCGTATCGTATAGTATCAACTGGTTTCATCAATGAGGCCTTCTTTGCAGGATAGTATGCTGCAAGAACGCTGATAAAGATTGCAAGGATAGATATGATAAGCACATCTTTAAAATGTATCTCCACAGGTACTCCTTCAAGATAATATATAGAATCAGATAGTATTTCAAAGTTTGGTGGCGCAGGTATATTGAAAGGCATAAGATAAAGAAAATATACAATATCCCTTAGCCCATTAACAATATTTTCAAAAAGAGTAAATATCTCCTCTATATGGAGTGTTAGGAAAAATCCTGCAAATACACCGATTGCTGTTCCAATTATGCCGATATAGAATCCATCTAAAACAAAAATTTGTGTTATAAGTGAAGGCTTTGCCCCTATTGCCCTGAGAATGCCTATCTCCTTCCTTTTATCCATTACTGTCATTACAAGAGAGCCTATTATATTGAAGGCTCCACTCACAATGATAAGCATGACAACAAAGCCAATTCCTACTTTTTCATTCTGAAGAGCCTCGAATAGCGGTCTATTAACATCCATCCATGTTAGTATGGAGTAATTTCTTTCAACATTTTTATGGATCCATGTAACAATTTTTTCTGCTTTATATATATTCTTTATCTTTATCCCGATATATAGATCATTCTTACTAATACCGAACATTTTATATGCTGCATCAAGGGAAATGTAGGCCATATTTTTATCATATTCCCAGTATCCTGTCTTAAAAAAGCCAACTACCTTAAATAGTTTAAACGTTGGTTTTGCAAGGGAGATATCTTCTCCACTGAATGTTAAGACCGATATATAATCACCAATCCGGACACCAGCTTCATTGCCAAGTTCCTCACCGAGAATAATATTATTATCACTACTCAGATCAAATACTCCTTCAGGTATCTTTATCTCATTCCTAAAACCTTCATCCAGATTAAACACATCCTGTGGGAATGCTTTTATTACTATTCCTCTTGTTATCCATCTACTTTTTACAATTCCCTCTCCATTAAAATAAGGAATAGTTGTAACTATTTCTTTATTCTTTGATAAAATTGATTTAATATTATCTAAAGAATAAGTGTTATTATAGGTGGGCTGGATAATGAGATGGTAGGTATTTGTTTCAAGAATCTTTTTTTTAAAAGTGTTGTGAAAACCGTTCATTATCGATAATACTGTAATCAGGGTTATAACTCCAAAAGATATCATTAAAATCGATAGTGTGGACATAAGTGACCATTTTGCCATCAGATATCTTTTAGCAAGAAAGAATGAAAGCTTTATTTTCATTTTATCTTTCAATGAGTATATTATAAATAATATACTAACAAACACAGAAGAGAACATACACTTTTTAACAGGAGTAAGGAAAGTGGGTGATTTAGATAACCTCTTAAACTCTAAAAATGAGGATGAAAACAATATTATTCTAAAAGGAAGATTTAAAGCAGTTGAAACCAATACGTACGGTCTTTTTATTATATTCTTTAATGAGTATACAGGAACAGCAGAAAACTTGATGGTGATTGCCTCACATTATAGTTCACTATTTGATATTGACCCACATCTTCCATGGTATACTGTAGAAGAGAACATAATTAATCTTAAATGGAAAGGTGATATTGCTGTAAATATTTCTTTAGATTTGCAGAATTATCTTGAAAGTACATTCGAAAGGGACAGAGGAGCAGAACTTTTCTCTTTTATAAAGAATAACGATGAAACAAGAATCGAGACCCTGCTACAGTCTATATTTATTAAACCTCTATCGGATAGAAACATTCAGCTAGAAACTGTCTCAGAGACTGTCTCAAATCGTAGGATGGAAGATATTAGAAAGGAGAGAGACAAATCAAGAGAAAAGAAGGCACCAGAAAAATCTCCTCAATTTTCTGTTAAAGGAGAATCTCCGATTAACGTTGACCTTGTGCTTGCCCCCGTTAGCGGAATACCCATCTATGAATTAAAGCTTGGCGATAGAATAATGGTTAAAATTAATGATAAATCAATAAGAGGAAACTACTATATCGATCTTCTTGGAGCTCGAGTTAATGGAAACTTAATACCAATTCCAGCGGAGGTTAGCGATATAAAAAAGGGAGAGGATATGGAATATTCAATCCTCTGTAAACTGGATGATGATGTATTTGGACAGGCTGTTGAAACTGAACAGGTAAAGCTAAAAAAATATGATGAACTAGTTACAAAAGAATCAACCACGGAGGAGCTTCCCGTTTTAGAGGAAATAAAGAAAAAAAGAGAGTTTCCAGTTTTTACTGTTATTATTGGCGGCCTTATGTTTCTTGTTATTCTAGTATTTCTTATTATGTGGTTCTATAATATCATATAAAACTTTTTATCCAGACATCCTTTGATTTAATTAACTCAACGGTCTTTGGCTCCTCTAAATCAGCTATAATTTGTATAACAGGATTTAAGGGAAATCGGATACTTGTCTTTTTTATAGCACCAATACTCCCATCATTTAAAACAACTGATGCCCCTTCTTTAAAAACATGTTTCAAAGAGTTAATCAGGGAAGTAAAAATGCTCAGATCAAAATCCTCCTTTCTCCATGAGATAAACTCCTCTTTCGTTAAATGTAAGGATAGATCATTTCCGTACTTAACACAGCTTATCTGAGTATCGCAGGAATCACATACAGCAATTATTTTGGTTGAATATTCAAAATCCTTCAATAGTAGTTTATGCGGATATCCAGTGCCGTCTGCCTTTTCATGATGTTGAAGAGCCGGTATAACGGTAATAGGGTCTGCATCCTTAATATTTTTAAGATACTTAAAGCCATAAATGGTATGTTTTCTCACATCTTCAATGTTACTCTTGTCTTGTAGAAAAAGAATTCCGATGTCATGTAGAATTGCACCTGTAACGATATTGATCAAATCCTTTGCTTTTATTTTTAACTCATAGGATAATAATGCGGCAAGGATTCCTGTGTTTAGTGAATGTGTCTCTAATCTGGTAGTGCTCCTTCCCTTTGAAATTTCAATAAGAGCTTTTTTTCGCCTCTTTAAAGCATACTCCACAACAGAAGAAGCAATCCTAAATATTCTAGTAAGCTCTAATTTATTCCCATGATATACCGAATCAAATTCCTTATTGATATATGATACGATAATTTCATAAGCATCCTTCTCTACTTCTTTTTCTATCTCTACTTTAGGTTTAGGAGCCTTTACCTCCTGTATAGCCTCTTTTTGTGTTTTAGTTTCTATTTCAGGTGTGCTGGCTATAATTGGGGTTTTATTAGAGCAATAGAGCGTATCCAGATTAAATCTCTTTGCCCGTTCGATTTCATTTTTAGTAATTTGTGAATATTTTGGGAAAACGATAAAACTATTATCGTAATAGATATAATTTTGAAGAACAGTCCCAGTCTTAATATCATCCAATGATATTTTTTCCATAATCATTATATTAACATACAAATTTACTATTTCAAATTTTATTTTTTTAAGAAAAGAAGAGTTTATCAGAATTGTTTTCTGTTGCATAAACCAAAGGAGTTTAATATATTTAATTAGATTTAAATGAGAACTTTGCATATCAAGTTATCGAGAGAATTAGGATTTTCATAAAATAAATTGTTTTCTTGCTTCTAATTTAAAACTCGGGGGTCGTATCTTATTTTTGATTAAATTCTATGGAGAATGTCCATGTTAATAAATTTGAATAAGGAAAACTCTAATAGAAACGAGGAGTTCGATAGATTAAGATTTCTTGATAAGGAGCTTTTAGAATCAAGAACTATCATTGTATCACAATTAATTGATGCTCAGCTTGCAAAGAGTATCTATTCTAAGATTATTATCCTCGAAAGAGATTCCAAAGATAAACCAATTACTATCATTGTTAACTCTCAGGGAGGAAGTGCAGACTCAGGTTTTGGGATTTATGATATGCTTAGATTTACAAAGCCTCCGATCATTACCCTTACTGCAGGGCTTTGTGCAAGTGCAGCAATTGTTATCTTTCTTGCAGGGGATAAACAGAAGAGATTTTCTCTTCCCAACTCCCGATTTTTAATCCACCAGCCCTCTACTAGTGCTGTTGGCCCTGCAGCTGACCTTGAAATAACCGCAAATCAAATACTGAGGATCAGAGATCAGTTTAACCTCCTCATAGCCAAAGAGATTGGAAGGGATGTGAAAAAGGTAACAGAAGATTCTAATAGAGATTTTTGGTTATCATCCCAGGAGGCAGTAGAATACGGGCTCGTCTCCAGGATTATTGAAACAAGGGATGAGTTAGAAAAGTTTAAATAGTTCCTGCTATTTCTTACAGGAGAGCATAGAAAAGATATCAATAAGCCTTTTATAACTATCCTTGAAAATTCTATAGTATTTTCTGTATACCTGAAAATTATTCTTATTCGAAGGAATCTCTTCCTCGATTTTAACAAGTTTATCAGCATCATGAATTGATGAAAAGATCCTGACTCCTACACCACCTGCAATGGCTGCTCCTGCAGAGGTTGCCTCTTCAATGAAGTTCAGTTTCAGGATAGTCTTTTCCATCACATCAGCAAATATGCTTCTCCAAAGTCTACTTTTTGCTCCTCCACCTATCATTCTTATTGTCAATGTATCAACTCCCTGTTCTATAAATGCCTCTTCTATGAGTTTCATATTATAGGTTACACCTTCAAGTACAGATCGTATGATATGGCTTTTATTATGCGTCATTGTAAGTCCAATAAAACACCCCTTTGCATTTGGATTCCAGAGAGGGCTTCTTTCTCCCATAAGATATGGCAAAAATATGATGCCACCAGAACCGGGTGGGACCTTCTGGGCCTTTAAGTTCAAGACGTCATATACATCCACACCTGCTTCAGAAGCTAGCATGGCTTCATAATCGCAAAAGGTATTTTTTAACCACTGATATGAGCCACCACCGGCTTGCATTGTTCCAGCTGGAAAATATAAACCTTTAGTGAAATGGCAGAACGTGAACGTTCTTTTCTGAGGATCGAGAAGAGGCCTCTCTGTTGCAATAGCCATCCATGTAGAGGTTCCAAGGTAGATATAAGATTCTCCTTCATCCACTACCCCTGATCCACATGTTGCACAGGCCCCATCTCCGCCACCTATAACAACAGATGTTCCTTCCAAAAGTCCACTTTCAAAAGAGGCCTCTTTTGTAACCTTTCCAACAACATCTATTGATTCAACGAGATCAGGTAATTTGTTATTCTCTATTTCTGTTGCATCGAGGAGTTCCTCAGACCATTTCAATTTCCTAATGTCCAGTAGGTTCATACCTGAGGCATCGGAGTAGTCAGAGATAATTTTCCCTGTGAGATGAGTTACAAGATAGTCCTTAGCATGGATAAACTTAAAGGTGTTTTTGTAAATTTCCGGTTCATTTTCCCTTATCCACATAATTTTCGTTGCGGAATACGAAGCGCTTAATCTATGCCCTGTTAAATTATAAACCCTGTCTTCACTAATACGTTTTGAAAGCTCATCGGCCTGCTTAGTTGACCTCAGATCGGCCCATATGATAGAGTTTCTCAATGCGGTTCCGTTTTCATCTACAGGCAGGGCAGCCATCATCTGACCAGAAAATGATACCACTGCTATGTCAGAAGCTCTTATCTTTGCCTGATTTATGAGAGTCTTTGTAGAATCACAGAAGGCTTGCCAGTAGTGATTGGGGTTTTGTTCTGCCCACCCCACTTCTGGATAGTATGTGGGATATGAAGAGAAAGAGGTTGATATAAGTTTACCTTCATCGCTGAAAAGTGTTGCCTTATCACCTGTGGTGCCAATGTCGTGTGCCAGAATGTACATTTTTTACCTCGAAGTAGTTTCCATTATAGTTTTCATATCCTTATTCTATCTATCAGCTCTACTGCATGAGGGTCCACTCCCCTCAAGACTGCGAGATAAACTGATATATAGTCGCCCAAATATATGCCATAGAATACACTGCTAAGATCGTCTCTTCCAGGAATTGGAATCTCCAGTATGTTGTAGCCACGCTCCTTTAAAACAGATTGGGTGAATGTTAATCTCTCATCAACTTTATCTTTTTTTCTTCTGGTCGTAAGAAATATCGGAGCTACTGAAGATGATAGGTTACTGCCTTCAAGGCCGACGATCTCATTGTGACTCATCTCAGGAAGCTTTGAGGAATAGGCAAGAACTTTGGCATTTTCATTAAACTGATATTGCCAGCGTAATATTACTCCGCTCATCATAGGATCATTAGTATAGATCAGGGGTATGCGATCAAGACAGTATAGAGCTATCTGTTTTGCAAGATTTGAAGATGTTGGTTCTACAGAACAGAAATCTGAACGCTTTTTTATAAGAAACTCAGCTGCTTTTATAAAATTCTTAGATTTAATAGGTAAAAATCCAATTTGACTGCAAATCATCATCATAGGTATCAGCATATATGGTAACACAGTTCTATTGGGAGGTTTCTCCTTCGGAATTTTAATAATCGGGACACTATTCTTCTGAGCCTTTTTCTCGAGATGACCTCCTGTTGTAATTGCAAAAGAATGTAAACTGTAATGTAAACTCTCATCAAAACAGGAGATAACCTCCTCGGTATTACCTGAAAAGCTTACAAAAAAGAGAAGTGTCGACTTTCGAACCCAGGATGGAAGTGAATAGTCGTTTATAGAAAAAACAGGAACTTTACCATAATAATCCATAAAAGACCTTAGAATCAAGGCACATACCCTTGTAGTTCCCACACCTACAACACCAATCGATGATATATTATTGACAGACTTGGAGATATTCGATTTTACAATTCCACTTGCATATTCAATCTGTTCAGGGAGTTTTTCAACAATTGCTATAAGTCCACACTTATCAATAGAACGAATATAATCAATGCTATCGAGTTTTACTTCTGGATCTTCTATGGTATTGAAATTTGTCATAGTTACGTAAACCTTCTATATAAAAAGGTCTTAATTCATAATAGTCTACCCTATTTTTAACTAGAAAGCACAGAAAAAACTTTTACAAGCTGTTCATAGCTCTTTTTAAAGATTTCATAATATTCACGATACACAGATACATTCTTAGCATTTGGAACTGCCTCTTCTTCAATCCTGACAAATTTGTGAGCCTCAATAATCGAAGAGAACATACCAACACCAACACCACCAGCTATAGCTGCTCCGATTGAGGTGGCCTCTTCATTAAAATTGAGTCTAGCAATCCTTTTTTCCATTACATCGGCAAAAATTGTTCTCCACAGAGGGCTCTTTGCACCTCCTCCGATCATCCTTATAGTGGAAAGATCTGCCCCCTGTTCTATAAAAGCCTCTTCTATGAGCTTCATGTTGTATGCAACACCCTCTAGTACAGAGCGTATCATATGGCTTTTTGAATGTAGCATTGAGAGCCCGATAAAGCACCCTCTTGCATCAGGATTCCAAAAAGGGCATCTCTCCCCCATCAAGTATGGCAGAAAGATAAGGCCTCCAGAACCACATGAAATATCCTTTGCCTTAAGTGTAAGGATTTCGTATACATCCACATTTAATTTTTTGGCCAAAGAAGATTCACAATCGCACAGTGTATTTTTTAGCCACTGAAATGAGCCGCCGCCTGCCTGCATTGTTCCTGCTGGAGCATACAGTCCTTTCGTAAAATGACAGAAAGTATGAGTCCTCTTTTTAGAGTCAATAAAGGGTCTCCTAGTTGCAAGACCCATCCATGTAGATGTCCCGATGTATATGTATGACTCCCCTTCCTGAACAACTCCAGAACCAGCAGTGGCACAGGGTCCATCCCCCGCTCCTTTGACAACAGGTGTTCCTTCCATTAATCCGCTTTCCATAGATGCATGTTTGCAAACCTTCCCTACAACATCTGTCGATTCAATAAGATCCGGAAGCTTTCCTTTATCAATTCCCGAAGCTTCTAGAATCTCGGTAGCCCAATCCAGGGATTTTATATTAAGAAGGGCCATTGAAGATGCATCAGAATAGTCAGAAAGAATCCTCCTTGTTAATTTTGCGGCTACATAATCCTTGGCATTAATAAACTTATAGGTATTCTTATAGATTTTTGGCTCATTTCTCTTTATCCACATAATCTTAGTAGCTGGATATGAGGCACTTAACCTGTTCCCTGTTAATTCATAGAAGTTATGCCTTCCAATTCTCTTTGAAAGAGATTCTGCTTCTACTGTGGAGCGAAGATCGGCCCAGATGATAGAACGCCTTAAGGCATCACCATCCTTATCAACCGGAAGTGCTGCCATCATCTGTCCTGAAAATGATACTACAGCAATATTCTCAGCTTTTACACTGGATTTTTTCAAAAGAGCCTTTGTTGAGCTACAGAAGGCTCTCCAATAATCATCTGGATTCTGTTCTGCCCACCCTACATCAGGATAATATGTGGGATAATCGTAAAAAGTACTGGATATTAAAATGCCCTTATCTGTAAAGAGCGTTGCCTTATCCCCAGTAGTACCAAGATCATGGGAAAGAATGTATGAGGTCATCATTACCCCTATACTATACAGGATTTATTTTATTTAATTGTGGATGTAGAGAAGATTTTACCATCAATCATTGCTTAAAGTTTTAAAATATTGATCTAATTATACCTAAGCTTACTCTTTTATAGCACCTAGGGTAAGACCGCGAATCAAGAACTTGGATACAAAGGCTGCCAATGTTACGACCGGAATAACACCTATGAGGGACATGGATGCAACCTTCCAGAACTCGAGGCCTTTGGTTGTTAAAGCTCCAGCAATGGTAATCGGTATTGTAATTGCTTTATTGAAACCAAGAACCAGAACAAAGATGAACTCATTCCAGGAGAAGATAAATGACAGAATATAAACTGCCACCAATCCGGGAGCAGCTAGGGGAAGTGCAATTCTAAGAAATGCTCCTAAATGTGAACAGCCGTCTATCAATGCTGCATCCTCCAGATCCCTTGGAAGGTCCCTGAAAAAGTCAATCATTAGCCATACAGCAAGAGGAAGATTCAGGACAGTATGAGCCATGATAATGGAAACAGGGTTATCCAGCAATCTGAGTGTTCTCATAAATAGAAAATATGGTATAACAACAGCAACAGGAGGAAACATACGATTTGAGAGGATCCATACTGCAATATCCTTGTTCTTCCACCCATGGAATACAAATCTTGCAAGAGAATACCCGGCCATGGCACCGAGGAACATGGCTATTGCTGCTGAGCAGAATGCAATGATAATAGAGTTTCGTAAAGAGCGTATAGTCCGTTCCCCTGCAGTTATAAAGACGAACTTCCAGCCCTGAAGAGTTGGCTCGAACTGTACCCATGGTATAAATGTTGGATCAAAGGCTTCACCTGTATGCTTGAATGATGTTACTATTGCCCAGAAGATAGGGAATATTGTCCATATTGTAAATATTCCTAGTATCACCCACAGAGCGATCCAGCCATGAGGGGATCTTCTCTCAATATTGAGCCCTATTCTTTTCAGTCGCCTCTCTTCTTTACGTTGATTCTTTCTTTCATTCATATCGAATTCCTAAGTTGTGGCCCTCCTGAACCGAGATAACAGTAACATTGAAATACCCAACACTATAAGAAGAAAGATCCATGACATAGCTGCCCCTTTACCCAGATCAAACCATTTTATCCCTGTGAGATATACATAGTATGAGAGGGCCTCTGTTGCATTTGCAGGTCCTGCACTTGTAATCCCGAATACAAGCTCAAAGAGCTTGAATGCATCGATGATTCTTATAAGCACGATAGTGACAATTATCGGAGTAATCAGGGGAAGAGTGATTTTACGAAATATCTGAAAGTTAGATGCGCCATCAACAGCTGCTGCATCGTAGATCTCTTTTGGAAGTGCAAGGTAAGCAGCAAGAAGTGCAAGAAACATAAATGGGGTCCATTCCCATACATCTACCATAACTATTGTAAACGGAGCTACTACAATAGAAGTTGTCCATTTTACTTTTGCAAAACCTATTAATTGAAGAGCGGAATTGATTACACCAATATCGGGGTGAAGCATCATCTTCCATAAAAATGCGACAGCTATCGGTGGACACGCCATTGGAATGAGAAAGAGAACTCGAAAGAAGTTTCTTCCCTTAAAGTTTTTGTGTAAAAGATGCGCAAGTCCTAGACCTATCCCGAGCTCCAGAATAACTGCTATTGTCACAAAACGAAAGGTAAACCAGAGATCCTGCCAGAACCTGATATCCTTGAAAAGTATATCGAAGTAGTTGTTCAAACCAGTCCACTCCGGTTTTGCCATAATTGTTCCGAGCCATTTTGTTAAGGATAGTGATAGAGACCATACAAGGGGGAAAATAGCCATTAATGCAAGATAGAGTAAGCAGGGAAGAAGAAATACCCACTTGATCCTTTTTGTCCGCCGAACCATGGTTAATTCCAACGCAAAACCTCTCTGTCAATTTCTGGAAGCAACGAATAGAAAATTATTGATCCTATTTTTGGTGTCTTTTAGCATGATATACCGGTCTTTTTACAGCTGTTTTTCATATTAATTAACGAATACCTAACCCAGGATCCTATCCTGGGTTAGGTAGGAGGATTTTAACAGGAACTGTTTTTCTACAGACCCAGAGATTCACGATAGTAACGCTTTTGATCTTCAATACCGTACTCTTTTGTAATCTTTACCCAGTCATTGTAGAGAGCTTCACAGGCCTTTTCAGGAGTTGATTTCCAAGCCAATGCCTCTGCAAGGCGGGTATCAAGGGCATCGTAGTACTTCTCTGCCCCTGGAATCCT
This sequence comes from uncultured Spirochaetota bacterium, assembly GCA_964424795.1. Taxonomy (GTDB): domain Bacteria; phylum Spirochaetota; class B62-G9; order B62-G9; family DRHN01; genus CAYRKG01. Next base: position 13,722 of record CAYRKG010000002.1, on the reverse strand, counting down.
CAGATCAGTAACTGCATTGGGATCTGTGAGGATATCCAGGATGGCCTTGCCGTAGGTCCTGGCAGCCTCTTCATCCCAGCCTCCCCTCTTCCAGAGGCCAAGTACACCAGGATCAAAGTGAGACTTTCTGAAAGGATTCACACCTGTGTAGCCGTGGATACCACATGCATCGAGAAGACTGTGCTCAGGGTTTGTAATATAGGTACACCAGTGATAGGCCATATCTGCATTTTTGGAATATTTTGAGATTATCCAGACCCAGCCTCCGAAGTTGAGGAAATTGACCTGATGATCCTCTTTAACCCACTTTTTGTTTACATGATCCCAGTACTCCTTTGCTCCGGGAAGTGGACCGTATCCGAGCAATCCTTTCACCTTTGAGCCGTACTCATCTGGATACTGCTCCATGATTCCAACATCTCCCCAGTCAAAACCTAAAGCTGCGATACCTGAGACATAGGCATACCTGAACTCAGAGTAACCATACCCAAGAAGCCCAGGAGGTGCAAACTTCGTGAGCTCCTGAATCCTCCTGAATGCCTCGATCCAGCCTGGAGTCTTGCACAGAGGATCCATTGTATCGGCATTGAAGAAGATGTTCGAAAGGGTATTGCTTGGTTTACCAGCTTTAGTTGCATACTGAGCAATGAGGTTTAGAACCTCCCACATTGCCTGGGTCTTCTGCTGGGCGATAAATGCAACACCATATTCTATCTCGCCGTCATTATCCCAGTCCCACTTGTTGAAAAACTCTGCTATATCACGAACTTCATCCCAGTCCTTGGGTGGTAGATGGTAGAGATAACCATATTTATCTTTGAACTGCTCCTGGTACATCGGTTCTTCAAGGGCATCCTTTCTATAATAGGTCATGTGATTATCGCCATCATAGGGGAAAGATACAGTTTTACCAGCCCATTTTGTAATCACCTTAATTGCTGGAAGAATATCATCCCAGTCAGGATAGCCATACTTCTTAAATAGAGGATCCAGCTCTACAACATGGCCTCCACCAGCTATATCGCCTAACCATGTTGATGGGATAGCTGCTGTATCGATCGTACCAGTCTTAGTTCTGAAATCGATCCATAACTTGTCACTCAGGCCAGCATAAGGTACAAGAATGACATTGATCTTACCACCTGTCTCTCTCTCCCACAAAGGCTTCCAGGCATCTACCACCTGTACGTGAGTATCGTTGACCAAGATACTCAGCGTTCTTCCTTTGAAGTCTACCTTCTCAGGCGCAACCTCTACGATCTTTTCCTTCTCGATTATCTTGACCTTCTCTTCCGGTGGAGCCTCTTTTGCACCACCTGCAAAGATTGCCATTGGTAGGAGAAGAAAGATCGCAGCTACAAGCATAGAAATAATCTTTTTTCTCATAACTTAACCTCCCTTATTTTGGGTTTTAAAATTACTAGTTCCTAAAATAATAATTTTAAACACTTTCAATTACACTATTTACTGAGATAAATACTTCCTCGAATGTGCTAATTATAACTCACCATGCTAGCAAGATTTAGAATTGTATAATGCAGGAAGAAAACTAGATGTAATCATTAATATCCTATCAGTTATAGATATTTTGTCAAGCAAATTCTTGTTGTTATTGTAACTTATTTGAACCTTAATTTAGTATTAGTAAAATCTTCTTCAAGGCAGATACTTCCTTACGAGCTTTAAACCACCCCTGGCAATGTCATCCGGAGTTGGAGCAAGTCTACGCCATACCTTTGCTGCAGCTCCAGCACCACCACCAGGCTCAGGGCTAAATGATTCAACTGTAAGCCATCTCTTGTACCCTATCTTTTTCAAAGCATCAAACACTCCCGGCCAATCAATATGTCCAGTACCTGGAATACCGCGGTCACTTGCACATACATGAAAATGATAGAGCTTATCCCCTGCATTTATAATGGCCTCTGGAAGATTTTTTTCCTCGATATTCATTTGAAATGTATCGAGGAGGAGCCCTATATTTCCCTTTCCAACCTTTTTTATGTAATTTAAGCCGTCCTCTACAGTTGCAAGTAAATAACATTCGAATCTGCAGCAGGGTTCTATAGCTAGATCAATATTAAGAGACCCAGCATAATCAGCAACTTCCCTTATACAATCAGCTGACCAGTTGAGCTCTTCCTCTGTAGGAGGGTTACCACTAAACCCACCCCATACCCCATAGAGGATCCCGGCGAGAAAATCATTTTCAAACTCTGCTGCTACATCCACGCACCGCTTCAAATATTCAGTTCCACTGCGCTGTTTTCTCTTACTTTTAGAAGCAATATTCTGATTTTGGCTTAAGCCTGCGCAGAATGTAGCAGAAATACCATTCTGTAAGAGCTTTTTTTTCATTTCTTTGATGGGAAGACCTTTTAGGATCTGAGAGTCAAGAGGGATTTCCAGTCCATCAAAACCTAATCCTTTTACATGGTCGATGAGATAGAGATAGCTTTCATTGAAAGTGGGACCCCATAGAAGGCACCATGCTCCACACTTAGCCATGATTTTCTCCTATATTTTATTTAGAATATTGTTTATCCTATCAATTTGGATGTCCAATTTTTTTCCTGGTATGAATAAACACGATGTTCTAAAAATAAAGAGATTCGCTCCATTTTCTCTGTATTCCTGAATTTTATCTTCAGACATTCCTCCATCAACAGCAATATCAACATTCCATTGATTATGTTTGTTAAGGATTTCACGAAGTTCTCTAATCCTATTTTTAAAATTCGAAACAGTTTTCTGACCTAAAGGGCCTGGAGAGTAGGCCATGAGTAATACTAAGTCCAAGTATTCAATACTACTCCGGTTGTTTACCAATAGTGTTTGATTTTAAGAAATTCTGAACCTCCTCCATTGTGGGAAGAGATGGCTGTGCTCCAGCTCTTGATACAGTAATGGCAGCGGTTGCGCTGGCAAAGAGTATAGAATCCTCAATAGACTTACCCGAGGCTATTCCATACGATAATGCAGCTGTAAATGAATCCCCCGCAGCCGTAGCATCTACTGGAGAGACATGAAAGGCTCCAAAAGTCATTTTCATTTCTGATGAAACATATATAGAGCCCAGGTCTCCTATAGTAACAACTATCCTCCCTATCCCTGCTCTGAGCAGGACAGACGCCGCCTCTTTTGCCCTTTCAACCTCTGTTTTTCCGAAAGATAAAGATGCACCTGTGACTCTTGCCAGAGCTTCAGCCTCTACAAGATTGGGAGTTATCAGATAGGATCTTTTAAGAGAATCTATGTTTGAAGGAAGGATCGGGGCAGGATTAATAATAACAGGGACAAGAGACTCCTCTGCAATGGATATTGCTTTTAGGTTTGCCGACTCGGGTACCTCATGCTGGAGGAGCACAAGGTCAGTAGTTCTTATCAAATCGGTTACCTCATCAATATCTTCAGGACATAAGCACAGGTTCGATCCGTAATCAGGGATCATAGCGTTTTGACCCTCTGAATCCACTAGAATAACAACTGTTCCTGTGTGATAGTTATTATCAAGAACGATATGAGATATCGATACTCCAGCTTCATGAAGGCTCCGTATCACCATTTCACCAAAATAATCTTCACCTATACGTCCTATAAACTCTACATCTGCTCCAAGGAGAGCCAGTGTTACAGCTTGATTTGCCCCTTTTCCTCCGGCCGCAGTTGAAAACCTTCCCTGCGGTAAGGTCTCTCCTGATTTAGGTACCCTTTGAACTCGCATAATAAGATCTATATTGGCACTTCCAATTACAACTATTTTTGGGCTTTTGTTCAATTTGATATCACTAAAGAGTATATTTAAAGATAGAGTATTGTATTTAAATGAGCGTGTCAAGAGTTAACCAACTGAGTAACAAAAACCTCAGCACAGCTTTTTATTTTTAATTTAATGACGTCTAAAAAGAATTATATTATTTTTTTAAAATGTTTTTCTTGGTTTGACCTGTTTTTATCTAGATTAAAAGGAGAAAGGGATAAATATGCAATACCGATTTCTTGGTCGTTCTGGTTTAAAGGTATCTGAAGTAGCCCTGGGTACACAGACATTTGGATGGGTTGCAGAAGAAAGAGAGGCTCATGCAATGCTCAACCATTTTATAGAATCTGGAGGGAACATTATTGACACTGCAAACATTTACAATGATGGAGTGTCTGAAACTATAGTCGGAAACTGGATTAATAAACGAAAAGAGCGCGATTCTCTTGTAATAGCTACCAAGGTATTTTTCCCCTCCGGGAGCGGTCCAAATGATACGGGGCTTACCCGCAAGCACATTTTTAATGAAGTGGATAAAAGCCTCCTTAGACTTAAAACAGACTATATAGATATCTATCAGGCGCACTGTTTTGATAGATCCACTCCCCTTGAAGAAACCTTAAACACCTTTAATGATTTAGTGCGTTCGGGGAAAGTGCGCTACATTGGTGCTTCGAACTTTATAGCATCAAAGCTTCAACAAGCTTTAATGCTCTCAAGATCGAACGGGTGGGCAGCTTTTATCTCTCTACAACCTGAATACAGCCTTATTGTAAGAAGTACGGAATGGGAGCTCATTCCCCTCTGCCAGGAACAAGGTCTTGGTGTTCTTGCATGGTCGCCCCTTGCAGGAGGATGGCTTACAGGAAAGTACAGACATGGTGAACCACCCCCTCCCAATAGCCGTGTTGGTAGAAAAGACAGATGGGATGACCAGCCCCAGCAGCGGGAAAGTGAAATCACCTGGCGTGTAATTGATACACTCATTCAAATAGGGAAAGAGAGTGGTAAGTCTCCAGCGCAGGTTGCCCTCAACTGGCTTATTCAACAGCCTGGAGTGACTGCGCCAATATTAGGAGCCCGTACTATTGAGCAGTTAAAGGAAAATCTTGGATGCATTGGCTGGAAACTCTCAGATGAGGAAATCGAAAATCTTAAAACTGCAAGTCAAATACCACTCCCCTATCCATATCGGTTTATTGAAAAGTACACAAGGAAGAGAAATTCAATAAACGGTTAATTAGCTTCTGGTGCATCTTCGACAATTTATTGGCGCATTATTCACCGGAGGCAAACCAGGCACCTTTGTTATTCTTCTTTATTCCTTTTCTTGAAATTTATATTCACCCAGATTTTTAACATTCAAGAGGAGCTTTAGGATGAAATCTGCATGGGTTACAGGAAAAAACAGAATTGAAATTATAGATAAGGATTATGTAAAACCAAAAGAAGATGAAGTCATTGTGCGCATCCAAACATGTGGAATATGCGGCACAGATCTACACTTTTATAATGATTACCCGGGTGGTAAACCAATTCCTCTTGGCCATGAGGTAGCAGGTTTCGTGCATGAAATTGGCAATTCTATAGCCGATCTCAAGCCTGGAGATAGTGTAATTGTGCAGAACCATATTCCATGTGGAAAATGTTATCCATGTCTTTTGGGTAATTATGCTTTATGTAGAAACATTCAAACATACATGAATGATCGCTCGGGTATGGCCGAGTTTCTAACAGTGAAGAGGGGTATGATTGTCCCTTTCAGTAATCTTAGTTATACTGAAGCGGCAGTTGCAGAACCATTAACAGTTGCTCTTGATATTACACGTGAAGCCCATATAGATCAATTTCAAAATGTATGTATATCTGGCCCAGGAATAATTGGATTGTTCTGTACAAAACTGGCAAAGACACATGGAGCAAAGAATATTATCATGCTCGGTAGAAGCTTTCATAGAAAAAGGTGTAAAAAGAGAATCGAAACAGCAAAGAAGATGGGAGCTACGATGGTTTTTGATACAGATAAACCTGATTGGAAACACAAAATAAGAAATATATTAAATGATGGAGTAGAAAGAGTAATTGTAACATCTCCGCCCCAAACGATTCCTGATATTTTTGATATTGCATCCTTTGGCGCTTATGTCATATTTAATGGAATAAGCTTCAGAGAAGAAAACATTACCTTCAATGCAAATACATTTCATTTTAAAAAATTAAGGCTTGTTGCTTCGCACGCAATCCCAAACTGGGGTTTTCCACTAGCCTTCAAACTTCTGTCTCAGAAAATTATGGAGCAGGAAAACCTCATAACACATGTATTTACCTTTGATGAAATAGGTAGAGCATTTTCTGTTGCAAATAGCAGAGATGAAGAGGTTATAAAGGTGATGATCACCTTTTAAATCCTGACTTCTCTTAGTTTAATAAAAGCCTAATTTAGTGATCTATTTCTCCAGATCGTCTATAATTAAGTGATAGAGGTCGCTATCTTCACTATCCCTATACCATCTCACAATCTTGGCTGTAACCTGTCCATTTTCACCAAGAACAATAGGTATCTTATTTATCTCTAAATCTATCCCTCGTGCGTTTGCCACCATTATTCTCAACACATCCTTTGCAATAAAAGATAGTTCATCACCAGACTTTAGAAGGGCATCCTGCTTTTCCTCTTCATCAATAATGTATCCAAAGTAGGTAGTACTATTTACCTTTACCTGTGTACTAATATCAGTTTTTTCATAGCTCGAAACAATTTGAAAACCTGTTTTTGGTGCTACTGAAACTTTGGAAAGAAGATCGCTTTCTTTGATAATAACTACCTCTGGCGGCCCTTCTTTGGCCGCAGGTCCCTCTCTGACCTCAGAAGTAACATCTTCACCTTTATCTTTTTGAGAAATGATCAGATCTGAATCTGATAACTCTGTCTTATACAGCTTTTTCAGAGTAAGGTTTACGACCCCCTCTCCAATTCTATTTATCCGGATTAGAAGATCCTTCCTCCCATCTCTATCAAAGTCTATTTCAACTTTCTCATCTGTAGAAAGTGAGAAAGGAATTGTTCCAATCGAGAATTTAAGGTTTTCATTTAGTCCATCAATGGAAATACTGTGTAATCTATTTTTCTGAGGAATTTTAATGACATCTCCCTTTTTAAAATCCTTTGTTAACTCTTCTTCTTCAAACACTGTATCCCTTTTCTCCTTTTGTGCAGAAACCTCTTCCGTTGGTTTACCTTTCTGCTCTTTTTCTTTGATAGCGACTTCGCCCTTCTTTTTTCCTCCAACAATCACATAGATCACTGCCCCTATAATCATTAAAACAACAAAAACAATTAAAAAACTTCTTCTTATATTTCTAGGTCTAGCTGTGAGTTGTTCAATTGGAGCTGGTTGCTCCTGTATCTTATAGTCTCGATATTTTACTACCATTTCATCCTGATCGAGTCCAAGGAACTGTGCATAATTCCTTAAAAAACCAAGGAGGTAAGTTTCACCCGGAAATATATCAAAGTCTTCATTTTCAATTGCAATAAGATATTTTTTTGCAATTTTTGTTTCCCTAACAGCATCTTCAATAGACTTCCCTGATTGCATTCTTGCCTCTTTGAAGATTTGACCCAACTGATTCATACTCATCCTCTTTTGTAACTTAATAGGGAACAATAATATTTCTTATAATTTGTGCATCAACTGGTATCTCAAAGTCGAAAACATAATCAGGAAGTTCTACATTAAGCTTTATATTTGAAAATGATAAACTCACTTCCACATTATTTGGCGAAATACCGTTGGATTGTAGAATAAGCCCATTCTCAGATACCCAAAAATCCATCGTTTTAAATCCCACCTTTGGACTTTTCTGTACGAGTTTTAAATGATAGGCCTTTGTATTACCAAAGGGTTGAAGGGTACTTGTGTCATAAAATGAAAATGAGTATTCTTCAAAGAGCTTTGATAAACCCGATTCAGAAGTGGTTGATAAGATTGGAGATTCTGTATCCTCACCGAGCGACTGTTGACAAACAACCTTTAAATAAGGGATGTATATATATAGAACGTTACCATTTGAAATAATCTTTTGATCCCGTGGTTCATTGAAATTAAGAAAGATCTTGTCAGGTTTTTTATACTGTATTTCCCCTGAGTAGTGTACATCTCCATTTATCCACACGAAATCAGCGGTATAGTCATTGATACTTTTAAACCTTTCTGACATTAAATTTTTAATATCAGTAACAGATACGATATTAATTGATTCGCTAATGTCTACATTTTCCCTGGGATGTTCTTCTATTTCTTCCTGTGCATAAATTGGTAGGGTCAATAGTGAAAAGATAAAAAGATAAAGGAGATGCCTTTTCAATATACATCCTCCATGTAATTCAATTAATATCAGCTCTCTTTATTACTAATATAATTCAAAGAGATACTGGTTCTTATTTTTTAGGAAGGAAAAATACACCTTCTAAGAGAGAAATATAACATTTTAGAGCTTATTGATATTTTTTAATATACCATTCTGTTAATCTTTTTTCAAGGTTTTAAGAGTAAAATTTACCAAATCTGTCAATCCACCCTTTCGATATAGATTTCTCTCGGTTTACTACCCCTTGGCGGTCCTATAATTCCTTTCTCTTCCATGAGTTCTATGAGTCGTGCTGCTCTATTGTATCCAATCTTAAGCCTCCTCTGGAGAAAGGATGCAGAGGCACGTTTTGTCTTTAGAACAATTTCAACAGCCTCATCAAAAATGGGGTCACTATCATCCACATTATAGCCTTGTTCTTTATCAAAGGATAGAATGTCGAGATTATAGTCCCCCTCACCTCTCTTTTGAAAGCTGTTAATTATTCTAAGTAATTCTTCATCTGATATAAAAGCCCCCTGTATTCTCTGGATATTCGTGCTCCCTGCAGGAGAAAAGAGCATATCACCTCTACCTAAAAGTTTTTCTGCTCCAGAATAATCCAGGATAGTTCTTGAATCTGTTTTACTTGCTACTTGAAATGCGATTCTATAAGGAAAGTTTGCTTTTATCAGTCCAGTAATCACATCAACACTTGGCCTCTGAGTTGACATAATGAGATGGATTCCTACTGCTCTGGACATTGAAGCCAGCCTAACACAGGCATCCTCAACCTCTTTCTGTGAAATTGCCATAAGATTTGCGAACTCATCAACAATCACAACAATATATGGCATCTTTTCTGCTACCTTCTGGTTGTATGCCTTTATATCCCTTGCATAGTATTTGTCCAAAATTTGGTATCTGTTCTCCATTTCATAAATCACCCATCTCAAAGCCTTTGAAGCATATCTAGGATCTGTCACAACTTCAGTTAACAGATGTGGAATACCATTATAGATTTTCAGTTCAACCATTTTAGGATCTATCATGATAAACCTTAGATTTTCCGCCTTTTTTTGAAATAGTAAACTTACAATTAGCGAATTAATGCATACACTTTTTCCAGACCCGGTTGCACCTGCTATTAAGAGATGTGGCATTTCTGTTAGATCTGCTGTAACCACTTTTCCAGCTATATCCTTTCCAAGAATAAGCGGTAATTCTCCTGCTTTTTCTGCTTCTTCTATAATATCACCAAGTGTAACTATTTCGCTCATATCGTTTGGTATTTCAATGCCCACTGCGGATCTTCCCGGAATCGGTGCCTCTATCCTTACACCCTTTGCTGAAAGGCTGAGAGCGATGTTATCACTCAGGTTTACTATTCTACTTAATTTCACTCCAGGTGCTGGTTGAAGTTCATACCTTGTGATAACTGGACCCCTTATGATTCCACTTACCTTTGCATCGATGTCAAAATCAGCTAAAGTTTTTTCAAGTTCCCGGGCTTTTTTGATTGTTACCCTTTCTCTCTCTCTATTGTTGGTAACCTTTGATTTCTCAAGAAGAGAAACATCCGGTATAGCGCTCTTTTGATTTTTTTCAATATTAACAGAAGAACCCATACTATTTTCAAATAGATCGATTCTTTGGGATATAACTTTATTATCAAAATCAGATGAATTGACTCTATCCTCTGCACTATCTGCATCGAGTACAGGTTTTAATAGGTTACCCTGCCGATCGTAATAAACCCTCCGAATAAGAGGCGGTTTTTTAATACTTCTTGGTCTCTTTCTAAAGAGACTCTTTGTTTTTTCACTGTGGTATTCTTTAATATTACTATGCTCAAACGTATCTCTGGAATTTAAAGCCTCTAGCCTGTTTAATAAGCCCGATATACCTCGACATATACCTTTTACTGGAGGTTTGAATAGAAAAAACAGCTCTCCAGTTAGAAGGGATATAAAAATGATAAGAAGCAGCTTCCTGTTCACATACAATGTAAGCTGGTTTGAGATAGATCTCCCAAATATACCGCCACCTTTATATAGAATATCGTTATCTATTAATGAAAATAGTATCATAGATGTAATAATTGTTGTGAATGCGAGGATGGAAAACTCAATCTTTTTCATTGCTGATAATTTTTTGAGGAGAATATATCCAGTGTATATCAAAAAAATAGAAAAGAGAAATGATGCTCTTCCTAAAAAATAGAAGAGAAAACCAGCCGTGTTTGCCCCTGTTTTGCCAAGAAAGTGATTAGTTTTAGCTAATATCTTGTTATTGAAGTACAGGGAATCATCGGGGTGGAAGCTAAAGAGAATTAAAAGAAAAAAGACTCCAGCTATTATCAGAATTATTCTGAATACTAAGTAAACAGGCCTTTTATTTTCCTTCATTTTTTATTTTCCACACTTATTTAATCTATAAAAAATCCCAATATAGCTGCAGAAAAACAGTAAAATGAAAAAGCAAATAGTCTGCCTTTTCTGAGAAATTGCAGTAGTAATCTCAATGCTATATAACCAGTGATTAAAGATATTATAAAAGCGGTAACAATTGTAGTTATATTGATTGTACTTAACATTACATTTTGTGAGTCTGCAAACTCAAAGATTGATGCACCAATAACAGAAGGTATGGAAAGTAAAAAAGAATACATTCCAGAAAAATCGCGCATCGCTCCCATGAATAAACCTGCAGAAATTGTTGAACCTGAACGTGAAATTCCTGGTAGCATAGCAAAAGCCTGAACCGCTCCAATAACCGCTGGATAGATGATATTTATTTCACTTAAACTTTTATTACCTTCATGAATAAACCGTGTTATTAAAAGAGTTATACCTGTAACTATAAAAAATACAGGTACAATTGATGGAATGTAAAAAGCGTCTATTATTCTATTTTTAAATATAAATCCAAAAAGACCGGTAATTGCTGTTGAAAGAATAAGATACATGGCAAGCTTGACGTTTCCATGTTTAAGGCTACTCTTTTTTACTTTATCATGAAAGATCCAGATATACAGATCTTTTAAAATATCCCCTATTTCTTTATAGTATACTATTATAATGGCTGTAACTGTTCCAAGATGGAGAATTATATCAAAAAGCACAGGGACATTACTTAAGCCTAGAAAATGCTGGGCTAACACAAGATGTCCCGAACTGCTTATGGGTAAAAATTCTGTAACTCCCTGTAGACCTGCAAGAAAAAGTGCGTTTTTTAATGTCATACAAATTCCTGTTTCATTTTGTTATCTTTCAATATAGTATTAGTACTACAGGTATTTATATTACTATCCGATGATAGAGTAAAATAGTTATTAAAGAGAAACCATGATATATTTAAAAAGATTATCGATATTTCTTTTTATATTCTTCATTGTTTGTTTAAGTATCGGCTATTCTCAAAATAATACTAACTACGAAGAAAGATATTCAGACTTAGGGGTAACTATAAGGTTTTATAACAAACAGACATACTACATAGGTAGTCCGATAATTGTCGAGTTTCAGATTGTTAATAGGCGGATTGACCCTTTTCTATTTATAACATCTTATAAAAAACTGTTCACATTTGATTTTGATATTTACACAACTACGAATCGAAGAGTAGAGCATTCAAAAGACTATGCTATTGATATGAGGCATTATGAAGCTGTTCTCAGTGATGAAATAGCTCTTAAGGACAACGAAGTTTATGGTGTTAGAATAAATATTAGTGAATGGTTTGATTTTCCTGCCTCTGGGGATTATATCATTAGAGGTATATTTTATCCGAAACTCATTACAAATCCCGAACAGAAAATATATTCAGAAAATGAGCTAAAATTACGACTAAACCCCCCCTATACGGAAGAGGTAAGGGCAAAAGAAAGAGTAGAAGAAATAAAAAAGTTCAAAGCACTTAGTTTGCCTCCATACGAAGTTATTGACTTTACATTAACAGCACTGATGGATAAAGATTTTGAGAAGTACTTTCTATATATTAATTTTGATAGATTTATAATGCAGTTTGTAAATGCAAGAAAAAAATATGTTGATGCTCATGATACTGATAAGCCTGCTGTTATTGAATTTTTTAAAAAATATCTTATGGGAGAAAATAATCTTGAAACCATTCCCTTCTCTGATACTATTCCTATTAATTATGAGATTGAGGAAACGTATATCAAGAAGAGGGAGGCCCAAGTAAAGGTTATTGAAACCTTCAAATATATAAATCTTATAGAAAAGAAGAGATACACCTACTTTTTACACCTCTACGGGGATAGATGGCTGATAGAACAATACGCCGTAGTCAATATAGGGAGATGATTAGTTCTTGATGCTTAATTCCAGCATTCAATGAAAATCTGTTACAATCCATAGCAATATCTCTTTACAGGAGGTATTTAAATTGATTATATTTTCAATTCTATATTAGTACATCTCTTTCATTTTGCTTTAAGGGATATCTTTATGAATAACAACAAGGGTTTGCTTGGACCAATTAACACTCATTATGAAGGTAGAACCATCAAGTTAGAGGATATCAAGAAACCAAAACTTTTTAGAGAGATCTTTCCCTTTACTGAAGTGTGTAAAACCACATTTGATAACAGGATAATCCCTATAAGCCCTGCAAAAAATATCTATATTAGTGATACAACCTTTAGAGATGGACAGCAGGCACGTACACCCTATACACCAAAACAGATGGTAGACCTTTTTAAACTTATCCATAAACTTGGGGGGCCAGAGGGGGTTATCAGTCAATCAGAATTTTTTTTATACAGCGAAAAGGATCGAAAGGGTGTAGATGAGGTTCTTGCCCTTAATTATGAATATCCGAAAGTTACAGGATGGATTAGAGCAAATAAGAAGGATTTGCAGCTTGTAAGGAATATGGGATTAAAGGAAACAGGCATTTTAACATCGTGTAGTGATTATCATATATTCTTGAAGCTGAATAAGACTAGGAGACAGGTTTTTAAAGAGTATATTGCCATTGTAAAAGAAGCTCTGAATGCTGGAATTCAGATTCGTTGCCACTTTGAAGATATAACAAAAGCTGATATATTTGGATTTGTTATACCTTTTGCACAAAAGCTCATGAGATTACGTGAGGATAGCAAGATTGATATAAAGATAAGGCTCTGTGATACTCTTGGCTATGGTGTTCCATACGCCGGAGCTGCGCTGCCAAGGAGTGTGTCGAAACTAGTCAGAGCGATGATAGATTATGCTGGTGTGCCAGGGGAACTTCTTGAATGGCACGGCCACAACGATTTCCATAAGGGCCTTGTAAATGCAACTACTGCATGGCTTTACGGCTGCTCAACTGCAAATGGTACACTGCTTGGTTTTGGAGAAAGAACAGGAAATACACCAATTGAAGCATTAATAATCGAATATATTTCCCTGACCGGTAGAACGAATGGTATTGATACCTCTGTTATTACGGATATTGCCAATTATTATGAAAAGGAGATTGGTGAGCACATTCCCACAAATTATCCCCTTGTTGGGTCTGATTTTAATGCCACAAGAGCGGGTATTCATGACGATGGAATGATCAAGACTCATCAAATATATAATATTTTTCACACTGAAAAGTTA
>CAYRKG010000001.1:97123-174763 GCA_964424795.1 uncultured Spirochaetota bacterium | reverse complement strand
CCCAGGTGCAAAACTTCATCGACGAAAAAGCAAATTGATACAAGGTCCATCTCGCCTTTTTATTACAAGCTCTCCTCATCATCACTCTATGATAATTCCCACTCTGATAATTCATGGGAGCTGTGCCAAATAATGCCTGGACTTCATTTTCTTTATTAAACCTTGTTTTATTATCTCCCAATAATGCACACAGCTTTCCCGCCAATACTGTGCCGGCTCCAGGTAATGACTTGAATACTCCCCCCAATTTGTGGTGTTTCAATATGTTTTCCATTCTGTACTCTATTTCCTTTAACTGCTCTTTGAGTAAAAAAAGCATCTTTGCAATAAGCTGTGCTTCTTGGGACAAAACCGCCTCAACTTCAGGCGCAATGGCCTGGTTGTAATGGAAAGATATCTATGGGTTAGTTTAACATATAATGGATGGCAGTTTTTTGTTATAAACAAAAACATTTCCCCCCTTCCCCCCTTTTTTCTCGAGGCCTTTTTCCGTAAAATGCATTGCTTTATGAACAACCGGTAACCGGTTTTTTTTCTTAAAAACCTAGGGAAGAAATCCTTCTGTGAATGAGAAAATTGTGTACTTGGGTTTTTTATCTCTTATTTTCATGGTCGAACCTACTTATCCTTAAAATCATAGTTATATCAACTCATATTTGAATGGACTATCCCCATGGGGTGTTGTGGCGAATACAATTCTCGACGAAGTGCAGGTTTTTAAGATGGAAAAAATCGGCAATAGACATATTCCCAATTTTGCCAAAAATGCCGTATTGCTCTACTTTGAAAACTCACCGTATTTTTCAGATTGTTCCAATTATATTATAGAAAATTAATGATGAAATATAACCGCTAACTATATTATGATTATTATTTAGTGCGCGGTTATGACCGAGTTCAAATATCGGAAACGGCCATGGCCCCAAAGCGTCATAACTTATTCGTTTAGAACAAATAATCCTGTTATCAGGAGTGCCGACAACGTAATCAAACCGCTCACCTTTTTAATACACTTTCAAAAATGACCTACAATCGATTTTTAAAGGTTTACAAGAAAAAATGGGAAGGTAGCTATTATAACTATGGTCATCAGAATAAGCCACATCGATCTAAAACCCATGAGTGCATAGGAGGGCATCCATATTTACATAGGAGTAGACTCATAAATAATAATTAGGAAAGATTTTCCAAGTCTAAGATAGATGGTGTTAAGGAGAAATTGGATATTATCTGTTAAATATACCGCTATTATATTAAATGAAGAGGAAAGAAGGAGGATATCTAAATGGAGAGCGGTTTAAAGAAAGAACTTACTCTTTTAGATATCTTCTGCGTGGCAACCGGAGCGATGATAAGTTCGGGACTGTTTATTCTTCCGGGATTAGCGTTTGCTAAAGCAGGTCCAGCAGTTATCCTATCCTATTTAATAGCAGGGGTTTTTTGTATTCCTACACTTCTAAGCATGGCAGAATTAACCACAGCGATGCCCAAGGCCGGTGGAGACTATTTCTATATAATGAGGGGTTTTGGCCCTCTATTAGGAACAGTAGCTGGCTTTTCAACCTGGCTTTCATTGAGTTTAAAAGGCGCTTTTGCTTTATTGGGTATGGGTGCTTATGTAAGTATAATAACTAATATCCCCCTAAATATCATTGCTCTCATATGCTGTTTGTTTTTTATCTTCCTGAATTTAATAGGAATAAAAGAAGCAGGCAGATTCCAAGTGTTTTTGGTTGTAGGTCTTTTAGGTGTACTACTCGGTTACATACTCTGGGGAGCAAAGGCCGTACATACTGAAAATCTTTTACCGTTTTTTAATAAAGGGCTGACACCCCTGTTTTCCACAGCAAGTTTTGTCTTTATCTCTTACGGTGGATTAACAAAAGTAGTAGCCTTAGCTGAGGAAGTAAAAAATCCAGGCAAGAACTTACCACTGGGCATGATGCTTTCTCTTATTGTAACTTCTGTTTTGTATGCTTTGGTTATCCTTGTAACCATAGGTGTTTTAAATACAAAAAACTTGCAAGAAACCCTTACCCCTATATCTGACGGAGGAGCTGTTTTTGGAGGCAATGTTTTTAAAATAGTCATAAGCGTAGGGGCATTTTTAGCTTTTATCTCCACAGCCAACTCAGCAATTATGACCGCATCCCGATACCCATTAGGGATGAGCAGAGACAAACTATTACCTGGCAGTTTTCAAAAAATAAGTGCCAGGTTTAAGTCTCCTTATATTGCTATCCTTTTTACTGGGTTTTTTATGATTGCGGTTATCCTGTTTCTAAGATTGGAGTTATTGGTAAAGGTTGCTTCCAGTATCTTGATTATACTGTATATCTTTGCCAACCTTACCCTGATTTTGTTTCGAGAAAGTAAAATCTTAAGTTACAGGCCAAAGTTTCATGCACCTTTTTATCCCTATTTACAGGTATTAGGAATAGTGGGAGGGCTTTTCCTTTTGATAGAGATGGGAACATTTATGCTTTTACTAACTGCACTTTTTCTTCTGTTAGGATTTATCTGGTACAAGGCCTATGCACAGAAAAGAGCAGTCCAGCACTCAGCCCTTATACATGTTTTGGAAAGATTGGTCGCTAAGGATAAAGAATTAGTATCAGAGAGCCTTCTTACAGAATTAAGGGATATCGTCATCCAACGAGATGAGATTATAGAAGATAAATTTCATAAACTGATTAAGGAAGGTAGGGTTTTAGATATAGAACCGCCTCTTAAAATGGAAGATTTCTTTAGAAAAATTTCGGATATTTTGAGTGAAGACCTGGATATAAAATTCGAAGAATTGTTTAACAAATTTTTAAAGAGAGAAATAGAATCTAGTACCGTAGTAGGTAAAGGGTTGGCTATTCCACATATTGCCATTAAAGGCAAGAATATTTTTAAAGTCATATTAATCAGAGCAAAAGCTGGGATTATTTTTCCCCAAGACCAACTGGTTCACATTTCATTCGTCTTTGTCGGTTCCTCCGGTGATCGTATTCTCCATTTAAAAGTTCTATCTGCCATTGCTCAGGTTATCCAGAGCCCTGGATTTACTAAGGAGTGGATGGAGGCAAAGAATGAAGAAGAGCTCAGAAATGTTGTTCTTTTAGCTGAAAGGCAACGGAGTTAAAATTAAACTATTCAGTAGCAGTTTTATATTTTTTTAGGCCAAGGATATACAAGATGATCCTAGTTAAGTTTGAGAAGATAGTGAAAGATTGAATCAAATCCCTCTATAGGATATAATTATCTGTTATTTCATATCTAACTAATATATGTCGCCTATGGTGTGTGAGTTGGTAAAAATGGACAGGCAAGTTTCCAGATTATACCGTCTTTTGGGTGCCAACCCTTGACAATATTGTGCTCACTGTGCCGGCCTGCCAAATCCCGTTTTTCTTTGTGGGAACGAGTCTTTTATTCAATTCCTTTGCTATTCCTCTAAATGAAAGTCCGCTCAATCTCATTTGTTTGATGATCCTGATAACCTTCTGCTCCTCCTGATTCTTTTCAAGTTTGCCGTTTTTATAATCAAACCCAAAAGGGATCTGGCCTTGGTATCTATCTCTTTTTCTTGAGCCTTTATCATGTATACCTAATCTCCTCAAACACTCAATCACTGTGGAATGACTCACGTTTAATTGTCTGGCTATCTCTCTGATTGGGAGATCACGTTTAGTGTACAGGTTGGTTACATAGGATTTGCTACGTAAAAGCATCTTTGAGGGTAATTGGATACTGTCAAGAATTAGTGGAGAGGCGATATTAGTTGAGTGTTCGAATGGCCGAGCCGAGTGAAACATACTCGAACTCTTTAAGCAGCGAGTAAGCTTAGTATGTTTCTATAGCTTCGAAACTGGTCCAAAAGAGGAAGCATGGTCGGACAGATCTTATAGATCCACAGAGCAAACTCGAAGCACAAAAACAGCTCTTAGCAGGAAACAGTAATGTATAACTATATCAATAATTAAATGCTATGTTAATCAATTTGTGAGAATACCCCACTAAATAACCAGAGCAAAATTAAAAATAGGCGCTGTCCCTATTTTAATCAAATTATTCAAATAGAACTTATACACCTCCTCAAACTATATGGCAAGCCACTTCACGTGTAGCATCGATGTTTCTGAGAACAGGTTTCGTTTTTCTGCATATCTCTTGCACCATAGGACACCTCGGATGAAAGTGACATCCTGAAGGAGGGTTTTGTGGATCCGGGGGCTCACCAGTGATAGTAAATTCGTGCCTATCTTCCTCATGGGAAAAATCTATTTGGGGAAGAGCAGCGAACAGAGCCCTTGTGTACGGATGTAGTGGTTCTTCCCAAATTGACCTGGCCTCGCCAAGTTCTACAAATTCACCCAGATACATAACGGCTATTCTATCACTCACCGAACGAACAACTGCCAGGTTGTGGGATATATGAATATAGGTCAACTTATATTTATCCTTTATCCTTTTGAGTAGCTTCAAAATAGTGGCCTGAACTGAAACGTCGGTTCCTGATGTAGGTTCATCGAAGATAATCACACTGGGATTCAATATCAAAATACGTGCTAATCCAACCCGCCGCTGTTGTCCCCCGCTCAATTCATGAAGATAGCGGTTTCCGAAATCTGATTCCATGCCTACTGCTTCCAGTATTTCTTCAACCTTGCGGTTCATTTCTTTCCTGGAAAGATTTTTTTGGTGTATCCTCAATGGCTCTCTGATACTTGTTCCAATGTTCCACCATGGATCAAGACAAGATGTAGGATCCTGGTGAAGGTATTGAACGGTTCCACAGAAGCTTATCATCTCTCTGGGTGGTAGATTATCAACCCTATTTCCTTGAAAATATACTTCCCCTCCAGTTGGTCGATAAATTCCCATAAGAGTCTTACCAAAAGTAGATTTTCCGCACCCGCTCTCGCCAACCAGACCAAGAATCTCTCCGTTCATGATCTTGAGGCTAACCTCGTCTACCGCTTTAATCCATCCAATATTTAAGTGTAGAAGCTTACTCTTCACACGAAAATACTTTTTTAGATTTTTCGTCTCCAGAATAACTTTGCTGCTCTCTCTTGCTTCGTTAACACCTTTCAGGGTGTTCTTACTAATCATTTGCCACTACCTTTTTACTTAATTTCGTGTTCCTCTCTAAAAAAGGATTGTAACAACAAACCCAGTGAGCAGGAGTTACTTCTTTCCGAGGTGGTTTTTTTTTCGAGCACTGCGCTAAGTTACGATCACAACGGGGGTGAAAACTACAACCCTCAGGCGGGCTGATCAGAGAAGGAACTCTGCCTGGTATTTCGCCCAATTCACTATCAGGTTTTGGTAAACACTCCAGTAATTTCCTTGAATAAGGATGAGCCGGATTGGAAAAAAAAGAAATGCTTGGGGCAGATTCGACTATTTGTCCACAATACATAACAGTTATGAGGTCACACACCTTACTTGCTACAGAGAGGTCGTGAGTGATATACAACGTGGAAGTTCTGTGTTCTTTAATCAAAATCTCCAAGAGCTGTATGATTTGAGCTTCTACTGTTACATCAAGTGCTGTGGTTGGTTCATCCGCAACCAGTAATACGGGATTTGTAAGAAGAGCTATAGCAATTAATATACGCTGCTTCTGCCCTCCACTGAGCTCGTGAGGATATCTATTTAACAACATTCGTGCAGAAGGGAGTTGCACCCGTTTAAGTTCGTTTACAAACAGTCTGGCAATCTCCTGTCTCCTTTTTTTCCTTTTGCCCAGATAATCTCTACTCGGAAAAAGCTTTGGAACAACTATATCCCACATTTGAGTACCTATAGTAAATACCGGATTTAAGGAATCAGAGGGATTTTGTGGAATCAGAGTTAACTTTCCCCCCCTCATGGCATTGAGTTCTTTCTCGGGCTTCTTGAGCATATCCTCTCCCTGAAATAATATCTGGCTTTTTTCGTCTATCTGAGCTGAGCTGGGTAAGATGCGTAAGATAGATTTCGCCAGAGTCGACTTGCCGCAACCACTTTCACCAACCAGACCTCTCACAGTTCCTCTTTCTATTGTGAGATTAACCTCGTCAAGCGCTTTAACTCTTCCTTGATCCGTAATGTAATTTACAGTCAGTTGTTTGATGTCACACAAGCTGCTCATTGGTTGTATCCTATCTCTCAACCTTGTCTTCGAGTAAAGCTATCATTATACCATAACAGTTCTAGCCAGACTTAGATGTCTGGGGAATGGTGAATAACTCTACTTTTTTCCTGAATCTCTAGTTTCTTTTCCTAGATACTCTGAGACGTGGATCCAGTATGTCTCTTAATGTATCTCCAAACATGTTGAAAGCCATTACAGCAAGAAATATAGCAAGACCAGGGAAGAGAGCATACCACCAGGCAGCAGGAAGATACTCCCTGGAGCTTGCTAAATCTAACCCCCAGTCCGAGGTTGGGGGCTGTGCACCTAATCCTACATAAGACAGGAGAGCGCTGAGGAGAATGGTTCCCCCCATACCTACTGTGGTTCGAACAATAACATTGGGAGCTATGTTTGGTAGCACATGGAGAAACAGAATTCTATTAGTACCTGCTCCTATGGCTTTACTGGCTTCAATAAAGGGTGATTTCTTGAGAGAGATGATGTTTGCATAAACAACTCTTGTCCAGAAAGGCCAGTAGGTAACAGTAAGTGCTATTATGCTATTTCTGATACCAGGACCAAGGGCCGCCGCTACAGCCAGAGCCATAACAATTTGAGGAACAGATACGAATATATCGGCTATTCTCATTAAAAATGAACCTATTATACCTTCGCAATAACCCGCAATAAGGCCTATTAGGGTGCCGATTAATAGGGCACAACCTGTTGTGACCCCGCTAACGATAAGACTCACTCTTGCACCAAAAATAATACGACTTAACATATCTCTTCCCATAAAATCTGTGCCGAATAAGTGTTTCAGGCTTGGCGGCTGTAAGAGTACGTCGGTATGCACGGCTGAAGTAGAATCCTCTGGATATGGGGCTATGTAAGGGGCAAAAACAGCATTGACCACAAGGATTATCAATATTATTAAAGCTATTAGACCATTACGATCTTCCAAGAATCTCTTTATCCATAGACCGTATGTAGTCATTTTTCTACCTCTCTTGGATCAATCAAAACCAGTCCAATATCGGCCAGCAAACTTCCACTAGCATAAACCAGGCCTGTCCACAGAGTAACTGCGAATACTGCTTTATAATCTAGATAGAGTATGGAGTCTAGGGCATACTTTCCTATTCCAGGCCACATGAAAATATACTCAACTATGAATGTGGATGCTAAAACATAGCCAAAAAGCAGTCCGATCTGAGCAACCGTACCGGTCAGAGCATTCTTCAACAGGTATTTCCAGATGAGTAGTCTCTGTGAAAGGCCCATACCCTTCCCATATTCAATATAGCCACTTTCCACAATTCCTAACACCCCTGTTCTGGTGAAGCGAACTATCGTTCCTATGATCACGAGTCCCGCGGCTGTTGAGGGAAGCACTAAATGAGCCAATGAGCTCAACAATGCTCTTCCGTTTAAAGTTATTATGGAGTCGAGGATATAAAATCCTGTTATGTGATTTGGCGGATGAATATCTCTTCTTATTCGACCCAATAAAGGTGCTATGGGTAACTCATAGCTGAATATGAGTTGAAGTTCAATTGCCACCCAAAAACTGGCAAGAGATATCGCTGCAATGCTTATGCCGCGGGTAACATGATCCAAAAGACTATTTCTATGAAGGCCTGAATAAACACCAAGCGCAATCCCTATCAGCACACCTAAACACAGAGTGGGCACCGCTAATTCAAGAGTGGCAGGGAGGCGCTTAAGTATATCCTTGCCTATTTCACGATGTGTGTATAGGCTACGACCAAAATCTCCCTTCAAGATTATTCTCTTTATATAATTAACATACTGGATGTAAACCGGTTTGTCGAAGCCGTATAATTTGTTAATTGCAGCTCTCTGTTCCGCAGTTGCAAATGGACCCGCTGCAACAGATACAGGATCAGCCGGAAGGTGATAGGTCAGGAAAAACACGATTGTCACAAGACCAAGGAGAGTGGGTACCAATTGAAACAGCCTGATCATAATTATTCTCAGAATCTTCATTAAAGCGCCTTCTTCTCCAGTCAATTATACTGACTTTCTATATCATCCTCAGAACCTATTCAGGTCATTATCCGTTCTTATACAGTGAATCCAAAGTGACACTTACTCACTTCCTGTATTTGTATTTATATTTCATGTTCTATCCAACTACTTCTTCAAAAACTCGTAAGAAATTGCCCCCGATGATTTTTTTGATTTCATCATCGGAGTATCCCCTTGAAACAAGCCCCCTTGTGATATTTGGCCAGCCTTCTTGCCAAGTATTGTAATCCTTCATTATTTGTAATAGATCGTGGTTATTTTCCGGTCTGAATCCAGAGCGCAAAATTTCTTTGTTAATCGCCTTTGCCAGAGCTGGTATACGAGTCATTCCAGTAAAATCTGTCCCTATCCCTACATGATCAATCCCACCTAAATTAACGGTACGGTCAATGTGATCTAACACAGTATTGATACTCACGCTCTTTTCACCAATAAAGCCAGGGAGGACAAAAATGCCTATATATCCGCCTTTATCAGCTACGGCTTTAATTTCTTCATCGGTCTTTGCCCGACTATGATCATATACGGATTTACAACTCGTATGTGTCATAGCAATAGGTTGTCTGGATACCTCAAGAACATCTATAGTGGTTTGGTGACTACAATGTGAAGTATCAATTAGCATCCTCAGTTGATTCATTCTTTCGACCACTTCTACACCCAAGTAGCTTAACCCCACATCGCTACGTTCAATACACCCTCCTGTCACCGGGCTCATCGTATTATAAGCCAGGGTAATAATACGAATTCCCAAATCGTAGAAAAGTTCTAAATTAGACATCTTGTCCAGAAGGTCCAGGTTGACCTTATCGTTGAATAAACAAATTGCATTTTGTAGATTTAAAATAATTCCAACGCTTCCTTCTTTTTTTGCTTTCCTGATGTCTTTGGTCTTGGTAACCGGTTTGAAGAAGGAAAAATCCTTACATAGCTTGTAGAAAAATGCTAAATCCTTTATGGCTGTCTCATAAGAGTAACGGGGCAAACCAAACATTCCCATCGTAATATTGCATACATCCACTCCAGATCTCATTATACCTTCAACAACGTTGTTTCTATACTGAGGATCCTTGGCTATATGAGAAAATTTCATTCTAAACTCTTCGTTCTGGATTTCAAGTATAGGTCTATTTGACTTAATAGCTTCCTCGACCTTTTGACTTATATCTGGAGATATTGGAAATGACTCAAACAATAATGCCTGGGAATCAATCACTAAAGACTCGCTGTGAATTTCTTTTGCTCTTATTTCCTGCTCTTTATTCAGCTTTAACATGTTCTATCTCCTTCCTTATCGTTGCCATCAGAAGTATGAGGCTAACGGATTAGTTCTTATGAAAAAAGGCCAAGCTACGGCCAAGTCTAACCTCCATGCGCTGCTCCCCTCAGCTCTTCATCAGCTGGTTGTAACTTTCCCAGCCCGGTAAACAAATTCTCAGCATTCCTCTGATACTCCCTCTCTTACCTGGATAAGTTCCCATGGCAAATACCTAGATCTTCCGCCATCTCCTTGATTTTTTTTCCACTTTTCCTGAAAAGCTTTACAGCTTCAATCATTAATTCTCTGTCATACTTCAGGCTTTGATTATTCTCTCCTGATATTCTGTAATTTATAGCATATTCTTAAATTGGTGTCCACAAATTCAGCTGAAGGCAGCACTATACCTTCTTTTAAAAAAGGCAGATTTTCTTGATTATTATTTTTAAACATTTTCCTTCCTCTTTCGATTGCAATATGGAAAAATAAGAATACGACACTTTATTTTGGGAAAAATACTCCTTTTAATACTTTTCCTTCGAGAGCCAGAAGCGCTCCTTGTTTAAATTCTGAAAGTGGAAAGCGATGGGTAATGAGTTTATCTATTTGTAGTCGTTTGGAGTTAACCAGCCGAATGGCTAATATCTGATGCCGCGGAGCGAAGGTTGTAATTCCAATAAGAAACAGTCCTTTATAGTGTACGGTATTGATGTCAACAGGAGGTTTACTGTCATTTATTGGTAGACCGCCAAATATTAATATGCGCCCTCCCTTTTTTGCAATTTCAACAGCCTGGACAACCGCAATTGGTGCTGGTGTGGCTGTAATAACAACATCGGCACCCATTCCATTCGTGAGTTTTTTCACTTCATCAATCAAGTCAATTTTTGTTGCATCAAGTAGTTCATCGGGTTCAAAAGCTTCAGAAAGATGAAGTCTGTCTTGATTGGTATCCACCAAAAATATTTTATCGGCACCACGGAGTCTGGCAAGCATCATGTGGATGCAGCCAACGGGTCCTGCTCCGATGATTACTATCGTGTCTCCCAAATCTATTCTGCACTTTTCATGAGCGTGGATACATGAGGATATCGGCTCTGTTATCGCAGCAAAAGCTGGATCAAGTCCTTTTGGTACACGCTGTATTGTTCCCAAGCGAACACATTCTTCAGGAATCGCTATGAAATCGGCAAAGCCTCCTGGCCATTCCTGTGCGATTTCCCTATAATCAGTGCAAAGCTCATATCTGCCTGTAAGACAAAAGTCGCATCTTCCGCAATAGGCCACCGGTCCCACTGCGATGATCTCCCCTTTTTTCCAGGGGCCGGAATAATTTTTACCGACTTCAAATACAGTCCCGCAGAGTTCATGTCCAATGATCCATGGAAAAGTTACCCGACGGTGACCGCTCCTTAAAGTACGCAAATCTGAGCCGCATAAAGCACATGCCTGTACTTTTACCAGCATTCCGCCAGGAGGTACTGCAGGAATAGAAACTTCCTCCAGATCGAATTGCATCGGAGCCCGAACAACAACTGCTCGCATTTTTTCGTTCATGTTTGTAATCCAAAAACTAATTCTGTTTTTTAATCGCTGTTTTCAAGGTTGAATCCTCAACCAGTGCATCCTGCATCTGACGAAGTTTATATACCAGTCGTGAAGTATCAAGAGCAATACTATCAGAAGTTATAAGCTCACCTTTGCTTACATTCTTGACCATCTTCCCTCCTGTAGCCAAACCCATTGGAATGCCTTGCAATGCTTTTGCCTCCTTAAAAGTATAGATTCTATGGAAAACATCCGCGCTCCCAATATCTCCAATTATCTCTCCCACCTTGAGGTCTCTCTTTGCCACAGTGATAACTTCAGCATACATGCCTATAGTTACGAGAGTTGTTTCTTTGTATAACACAGCTTCTGCTACAGAAATAGGTGTTTCAATATTGCATAGGTGATAGGGTCGATACAAAGTGTAGTATGGACCGTCGCCCATGCTGAGAAATTTCATATCTTTACGTATACGTTCATCATATGAGGTACAGATAAGGAAAACACCAGGGGCGACATTACCCGTTGAATAGTCAACGCAACCAGTATTTTCAAGTATACCTCCATCTTTTTTTGGTACTAATACTTTATTTAATTTATCTATGTCAACTTTTTGACCGTGCATTCCCGGAACGTCAGGGATTAAACCTGTAGCATTAGAAACTGCAGCCATTTCTACCATTGTTTTTGTACCATTCTGGAATGCAGCGAGCATCTTCGGGTTCATATTTTCCCTTTTCGCTTCCTCCTCACATGAGTCTGGATCAGCAAAGAAATCGAGAGGATTATTCTTACCCTTTCCAACACAAACCACTTCGAAACCGAGACTTTTAGCAAAATCGTACAAATTTTTGCAAACGCCAGGTTCATCGCCACTTGCAACCGTATAGATACAGCCCGATTTCTGAGCTTTGTGATGAAGAAAGAACCCGACAGTTACATCGGTCTCTACATTAAGCATTATTATATGCTTGGAATGCAAAATACAGTTCCAGGCTACCTGAGCACCTGTCTCTGTATTTCCAGTAGCTTCTACAATTGCATCGAGGTCCTCTAATTGTGGTAGAAGTAATGCATCTTGAGTAATAACGAACTTGCCTTTCCTCAATTCATCCTGAGCCTTGTTAACTTTATCTGTGATACATATAGAAGTTGGGGGCACATTTATAGCATTGAGTGTCGATCGAGGTCGATTTATATCGATATCTGCTATAACCTTGATTTTCATACCTGGCATGGTGTTGGTTATATGTACCATCCCTGAACCCATCTGTCCACATCCCACCAACCCAACTTTGATAGGATTGTTTTCTTGTTCTCGCTTCATCAGTTTTTTTAAAAGTTCCATGTTAGTTTACGCTCCCTTCACAAGTCGGAAATTTTTAAATCAACTTATTCCGTAATTTTGCTAATGTGCGGAAATCTCCTTTGAGATGTTCGTATATCTCTTTATAAAGTGAGAAACACTCCATATATTTATCATGATTTTCCTGATCCGGCTCCGTTGGTTCAATTCCTTCAAACCACTGTTTTGCGACTGAAAAATCTTTAAGAACACCTGTTCCCACGCCTGCCAAAATGGCATCGCCATAGGGAGCTCCAGTCCTGCGCTTGACAAGAATTATGGGGACATTGAATACATCTGATATGATTTTTCGCCAAAGACGGCTCACCGCTCCACCCTCATTGAGGATCATAGGATAATTCACCTTCAAACCCGCTTTTTTGATAAGCCGGAATGAATCATACATGGCAAAGGCCACGGCTTCCATCATGGCCCGAACTATATGACCTTTCGTGTGGTTGAGGGAAAGACCGAAAATAACACCTCGAGCGTATATATCCCATATTGGGGTACGTTCTCCCATCAGAAAAGGTAAAATTATAAGTCCTTCACTACCAATGGGAACTTTTTCAGCCTGGAGGTTTAAAAGATCATAAGAGCTCACTTTTAATACTCTTTCTGTTTCCAATTCAAATTGGGAAAAGGTATCGCGTATGAATCTGATGGATTGTCCTCCGGTTATGGTTGTTGGTACAGTGATGTACATTCCGTCTATAGTGTAAGGGAAATTCATCATCTGCCGGCCAATTTCTGAAAAAATAAAGTCAATATCTCTGTATATAATCCCGAAATTACCCACTGATCCCAAATTGCTTTGGAAATCACCGATATCAATTGCACCGGCACCGAGCCAGCTTGCGTTACAGTCAACCTGACCTGCCACAACCGGTATACCAGGTACAAGACCTGTATCACCAGCGGCCCGGGGTGTAACTTCTCCGATTATATCAGTGCAGGGATGTAATTGAGGGATTATCTCGAGAGGGAGACCTAGTTCTTTCATTATTGAGGAGTCGAATTGTGCTCTCCTCAAATCGAACGCAACTCCATAAAAGGCTGCGCCTGAATGATTGAGAACTGCTTTTCCCGTCAATTTAAGGGTGATATATCCGTCAATCGTAAGTACTTTATGAATACGTTTGAAAGAATTTGGCCGATTATTTTTTTCCCAGAGGATATTCACTAGGCTTGGGTGATCATCCAAACGGTAACCGGAAAGATTGTATATTATTTCCTCACCGATGTGGTCTTTTAACCATTCTACTTCTTTTACAGCACGCCTATCCATGAGGTTATATGCCCGCTCGATAGGCTGATGGTTATCATCCACCATCACCATTGATGGTAGTGCAGATGATACTGCGATTCCATCTATTTCCTTGGAATCTATTCTGCTTTGCGCCAGAGTTTGCCGAACTAATTGACAGGCTATTTTCCAGTATAAAACAGGGTCATGCTCTGACCAACCAGGTTGTTCATGTATAATAGGATATTCTTGATAGGAAAAACCCAGTACTTCACCAAGGGTATTAATAATACAAGCCTTAGCACCACCCGTGCCATAATCTATCCCCATTAAATAAGCCATAAAATTAAACCATCTTTATATGGTTTTATCCTAAATTTTAGTTAAAGCAATTACACTTTCGGAAAGATTTAATTTTTCCCTTGCGTTTTTACCTTTCTTAAACAAATAGTTGATATACAGGCTTTCTAATATGCATAGTTCTGTCACACGCTTTGATATTACTTCTCCGGTAAAATGTTTGGTAAACGCAGCGGTCAAAAGAACTATATCTGTATTTTTCGTGAGAGGAGAAACAGGGAAATTTGTCACTGCAATTATGGTAGCACCACTTTTTTTTGCTATTTTAGCAGTATTTATTACTGTTTTGCTTTTACCTGAATGAGAAAATGCGAAAAATACATCACCTTTCTTTAGATGAGCAGCAAATATAAGTTGAATGTCCGGATCTTCACTAAAGAGAGACCTTTCACCAATCCGTAAAAATCGGTTGTAAGCTTCCTTAGCTGTAATTGCTCCATCACCAACACCACAAAAGAAAATCTTATCCGCTTTGAGAAGTGCATTTAGAGCTTTTTCATAATTCTCAATGTTGAGAATTTCAAGCGTATCTTTTAATGCATTAATTGTGTTGTCAAAAGTTTTCCTTATAATATCTTTGAAATCATCCTTGATTGAGAATCCTTCATATTCGAATTCGTAAACATCTTTTTTGTTATGGTTTATAAAATCCGCTTTTAATTCCACAAATCCTTCATAGCCAAGCTTTTTTGAAATACGTACCAGTGTTGCTTCACTGCATCCTGCTTTTTTAGCGACCTCGACAATAGATGAACTAGTGATTTCTTCTGGATTTTTTAATATGAAATCAACGCCTTTTTTCTCTGCTTTTTTTAGTGTGTCATATATGCCTTTCGTTTTTAAAATACAATTGTGTGGAATCCTCTTATTGAATCTCTCGTTCATAGATTAATTCTCCTTTTTTAAAAGATTATTGTTGATAGGAGATAATGAGAGATAAATGTTCTTCTATATTTCGAATTCAGCAATGAAAAACATACAGGCCGCCTCCCTTATCTCTAAAGTGCTGATAGTTAGCCCTAATATATCTGCCTTAATCTGTAAGCCACGCAGGGGATTTTGCCTCTCCCCTTATGGCATTCAGCGCATTAATACTGATTCCAGCTTTATTAACATTTCTAGACTGGTTTTTAATTTAATGTTTAACATTCAAGTATCAGCCTTACAATCTATTGTTGAGTTGTCGAAAGATCTAAGCTATTAATAACTTCTTTTGAGCTCATATTACGCTAATCTGATCTTTTTAATCTCTCTAACCTGAATATTCTCAACGTCTTCAAATAAGGCTGCTTTTAAATCTTAATATACTACTGCTCATTGTTCATTTAAAAGGCGTTTTCCTACAGCGCCGCCAGGATGTAGTATCAGAAAGTTCCTTTTTGTGAACTTCGTTTGATGCATAAGAACAATGCAGATCGCATCAAAAACAGTTATTACTGCTGCAGTACTTGTAGTAGCAAGCATATTAAAAGGGTCTGCTTCTCTCTCAACCTTGATTTTCATCAAAAGATTACTCTCTTTTGCCAGAATTGATTTCTCATTTTCAGTTACTCCAATTATGTAAGCTCCTTTGGCTTTCAAACTTGGAAGCATGCTATTGATTTCAGGTGTTTCACCGCCCTTAGAAATAAGAATAATAACATCATTTTTCTCTACACTTCCCAATGCTCCATGCAGAGCATCAGAAGGCGATAGGAAGAAAGCAGCTTTATCAATACAGGAAAGAGAGTGAGCAATTTTTTTTGCAGCAGCACCTGATGTCCCTGCACCTGAAGTAATTATTTTCCCTTTACATTTGCTAAAAACTTCCACACAGTTTTTAAAAGCCTTTTTATTAATTATTGCTGATAACTGAGAGATGGCTTTAGAAGTTGTTTCAAACACATCAGTTGCATACTCCCAAAATTTATCGTATTCTTCCAAGGATTTACCTTCAGTATGAAATTAATTAAATCAATTCATATTATAACAATATTATTGAGATTGTAAAGATTTTTTTTCATTTTACATTTTTTTTTATGAAAAATGAAAAAATATCTTGACAGTTTACAAAAGAGATGTCAAAATAAAAGAAAAAGATAAGAATGTTTTGTACTTAAATAACCTTGCATGAGTCTGAGTAAAAATAAAAATTCTAGAACCAATGAGGAGGGAATCGTGGCAAAACAAATCATTTTCGAGTTTGAGCGCGGGGGCAGAGTTGCTGCTGATTTATTGGAGAAAGAGGCTCCTAAAACGTGCAAGCTAATTTTGAGTGCTTTACCATTCGAAAATCCGGTAGTTCATGCTAAGTGGGCTGGGGAAGAAATTTTTATTGATGGCATTCCCATGCCTGAAACTTTAGACTATGAAAACGATACTAATGCTGTCGTTCCAGGAGATGTAGCCTGTTGTTCTTCAATTTCTATACGTCATGAGCCTCACTTGGCTGGTAAGGGTGTTACCTCTCTTTGCATATTCTATGGAATAGCACGACCACGAACATCTGTTGATTTAACGCTGGATGTCAACGTTTTCGCAAAGATAAAAGATATCAAAGCTATAACAGAGATAGCTAGAAGGGTAAGATGGGAAGGCTCAGAGAAGCTCACAATAAAATTAAAATCTTCTGAAGATTAATAGCTGAGCGCTGCTTTAGATGAGAACTGCTAAGCTTGAGACAAAATAACAGCTGTGAAGGTGCTTTAAAAATGTTTGTTTTGAATAAAGAACAGGAAGAAAGGGCGAAAGAAATTCATCAAAAAGCCTGTGTTGTTGATTCTCAAGTTTTATTTGAGGATTTGTTTCCGGTAATGTCAGAGGCAATCCCCAAAATTACCGCTTTGATTGAGGCAGGTGGACCTATACTTGAAATTCAGGCACAAGAAATTCGAATGAAGTTTTCCCGGATAGCGAGAGATCCTCAATACCAAAAGGCCGTTATTAAAACGATACAAAAATCAGGGGTGAATGGTATCTGCATTACTATGGGAAGTCATGGATTACCTCGCTACTCTTACGAAGTAGCTATCAGAGATTTAGCCTTTTTCCACAAACTGTGCAACGATTTTGATTTCTTGAAACCAGTTACTAAGGCTAATAATATCAGGCAACTAAAGAAAGAAGGAAGAACTGCTGTTATTTCGAATTTACAAAATACAACTCATTTTTTCAATGATCAGGTCAATCTAGACCTTTGTGATAGGTTAGCCAATTTGGAACTTTTCTATGATTTGGGAATTCGTATTATTACCCTAGCCTATAATGAAACGAATTCGGTGGCAGGGGGATGTACCGACCGGAACGATGGTGGGTTAAGCTACTTGGGTGTAGAGGTAGTCGAAAAGATGAATCAACTGGGGATCCTTATTGATACTTCTCATTGTAGTCATCAAACGACTATGGATGCTGTTGAGGTTTCCAAAGTTCCCATTGCTATGACACATACGATTTGTAAATCAGTGTATGATCATAGTCGGGCAAAAACTGATGAAGAAATAAAGGCAGTAGCTGAAAAAGGAGGATACATAGGGATTCTGGTTCTTCCGGGCTTTATCGCTGAAAGTAACCCCAGTCTTGATGATGTATTAGATCACATTGATCATGCAGTTAAAGTGGGGGGCATAGACTCTGTTGGAATAGGAACCGATTTTTCTGGAATGAACCATATGCTGGTTTTAGCGAAAGCACTCAACAAAGAATATGCAAATATGTCTGGATTTAGACCAGAACATCGAAACGATATCTTGCTCCCCTTGAAAGGCTATAAATGGGAAGATTGGCCAAATATCACAAGGGGGCTTGTTTCAAGGGGTTACTCCGATGATGAAATCGAGAAAATCATCGGGGGCAATTTCTTACGGGTCTTTGAGGGAGTGGTGGGATGATAGTAAAACCTACGAAAGGAGGTGAGATTTAAAGAAATAACTGGTCGAATAGTTAAAACGAAAGGAAAGCTTTTTTAGAAAAATTAGATAGATCATTAAATTTAGTATCTATCTGAAAGGAGAAAAAAATGATAGAAGGAAAGTTTAGGAAAAAAAGGTCTTGGAAAGTGCTATTAGTAGCATTTTTATCGCTTTCATTACTTGCAGGATTCTTTCTCATTGGTGCTGAGGAAAAGGCAGGGAAGATTTTTGTTATTGCTGTATTCGCTGAGGCCAAGTCAATGGATCCTCATGAACATGCGGATTACACCAGGGCAATAGTAAGGATGAATATGTATGATGGCTTAACACGATTTCAAGGGAGCCCACCAGTATTGAAGCCGTGGCTTGCAGAATCATGGGAGGTGGGACCTGCGGCGAAAGAGTGGACTTTCCATTTAAGGAAAGGGGTGCTTTTTCATGATGGGTCTGAAATGACAGCGGAAGACGTTGTTTATTCTACAGAGAAACTCCTCCATGGAGGAAAAGGGATGGCAGGTACTTTGAGCAAGTTCCTGAAATCGGGAGCTACTGAGGCAGTTGATAAATACACGGTTAAATTTCACCTGACACAACCTTTCTCTCCCTTTGCTGGTTTCACGCAGTTTATATTTGTGTTGAATAAAGATGTCTTGCAACGTCATGAGGAGAATGGCGATTATGGAAACAAGTGGTTGGCGACTAACGGCACTCGGCTCGGTAAAGATGGTGTGGGAACAGGCGCCTACGTACTTACAGAATGGGAGCCGGGAAGCTATTGGACCTGTGAGAAGTTCGATGATTATTTCAATGGCTGGAATCAACCACACTTGTCAGAGGTTCGGGTTGAACTGGTGTATGAGACTGCTACGCGAATCGTCGGTCTTAAAAAAGGCACCTATCATTTCTCACCAGTGACAAAGAGTTACGTAGAGATGCAGGATCTGATGAAATCGCCGCTGCTCCAAGATATGAAGGCTCCCAGTCCATATATCAAGTTTAATTCAATTAACAATCGTAGACCTCCGACAAGTGACGTCCACTTCAGGAAAGCGATATTGTACGCTTACGACTATGACACAATTATCGAAGACTTGATGCACGGCTACATGGAACGCAACATTGGCTACATACCAAATGCACTTTTTGGTTCCCTTGATCCCGACAAGGAGTTTCATTACAGCTATGACTTGGATAAGGCACGTGAAGAGCTTGCTAAATGTGAGATAGATTATAAAAAATATGAGCCTTTGGTAATCGGGATTTGTAAAGGGGTCGAGTTTGACCGTGTAAGTGCTGAGATGATGGTAGCTGGACTTAATCAGCTCGGTATAGAAGCGACAATGAAATATGTTACCTGGCCAACTTACTGTGAAGAAGTTGCCAAACCGGAAACTGCCTACCATATTGGTATATTGGGGCTCAGTCCTTTCTACATCGATCCAGACCACTGGTCTAGACTTGCTGACGGCAGAGCATTTGGAACCTATATAGGTGCCTCCTGGTATGAAAATCCCACCGTTAGTAAGTTACACTTGCAGGCTCTCGAAATAACAGATGAAGGGCAAAGAGCAAAGCTCTACCAGGAAGCTCAGCGTATTGTCCTGCAGGAAGCCGGGCTCATGCCTATTGCGCAGGCAAACTATTATAATGCACTGAACAAGGATGTTGGTGGAGCTGAGAACTTCTGTCCTTATGGAGGTCTCCAGGAGTTTCGGAGGCTATACTTCAAGAGCGAATGGGAATGAGTTGAGCATCAGTACAGAACGCTAATTTATGCTTGAGTATGGGATTTTACATCGGAAGAATAGAGCTCATCGTATAATGATCATTGAAACTTGGATATGAATTTCAAATAACCGAGAAGAGGTCTGGTTATGATAGCGATGCTCATTGGCATAGGATAGGGTTTGGGCGGTGTACTGACCCTGCCCCAAGAAGGTAGGTGGATTGTGACTGTGAGGCCAGCCCTGATTGACTGTATTGACCGGATATCTGGCCAAAGAGCATCGCAATGAAATGATTCCAAAGACGGAATCCATGTTTATGGAATTCGGTTTTATTTTCATTGACGGCTTTTTAGAATTCAAATTTCAAAGATATTTTGTAACATTTAACTCATTATGGTATGGTTGTAACTCGAAGCCCAACTTCCTATGCATTAAATGGTTATGAATAGCGATCAAAACCATCATATGCTTACGTTGGGCTTTTTTAATTTCTGTTTTGGGCAATCATGATAAAATAACAATATATAATTTGAAATTAAGAGGTATTAAAATAGTGCATGAAATAAAAATGCCAAAATTGGGTCTTACAATGCAATCAGGAACTATTGTAAAATGGCATAAAAAAGAAGGCGATTTTATTAATGAAAAAGAAATTCTATTTGAAGTAATGACAGATAAGGTAACCATAGAAGTAGAG
The DNA here is from genome assembly GCA_964424795.1 of uncultured Spirochaetota bacterium. Lineage (GTDB taxonomy): Bacteria > Spirochaetota > B62-G9 > B62-G9 > DRHN01 > CAYRKG01. The sequence goes on along the minus strand of CAYRKG010000001.1, from coordinate 154,531 downwards.
GCAAATTATTCTGGCATACTCAAAAAAATAATTATTACTGAGGGCGAGGAAATACCGGTTGGTGAAATTATTGCATATATTGGAGAGGAAGCTGAGGAAATTCCCTAAAACAATAAAAAATAATCTGTAACATTTGTCTTAGTATAGTATGATTGTGAATCAAGGCCCAGCTCTCTAAGCATGAAATGGTTCTGAATAGCGATTACAACCGTTATATGGTTATCTTATGCTTTTTCAATTTTTATTTTGTTTACATATGTATTGATAAGTTTTGTAAAAATATTCGTAATAGCACTGCAACAAATAAGAAGGATTAATGAATAGAACTTTGACAGACTTTTCTACGAGGGCCCTCAGCAGTAACACAGGAGACTTCATTGAGACAAGAATAAGAGGGGGTACTCTATAATTAAAGAACAAGATATGTTGGGAATGTTAGAAATACGAACGTTTCAGATTTTGAATGAAGAAGAGATATAACAATCGAGATCGGAAAAATGAGAAGCCCGATTTCCAGGGAGGGACAGATATGGAAATATCCTCTAAAAAGAAGATAGAGCTCTACATGATGATGTTGGAGATGAGGCTTTTTGAAGAAAAGGCTATCCAGATGTTCCGAGAAGCCAGCGCGCCAGGACATGTCCATGTATATGTGGGAGAGGAGGCTGTAGCTGCAGGTTTTATTGGTGCTCTTCGGAAAGATGACTATGTGGTGAGTACTCATAGATGTCACGGTCACTGTATAGCAAAGGGGGCTGACCTGGGTAAACTGATGGCCGAAATTTGTGGCAGGGATACTGGTTATTGCGGAGGTAGAGGTGGAAGTATGCACATATACATTCCAGAAATAGGATTTCTGGGTTCATCCGGAATCGTGGGTGGGGCGATACCAATGGCAGTCGGAGCAGCTCTCCAATCCAAGCTACAGGACACGGGGCGAGTTACTGTCAGCTTTTTTGGAGATGGTGCGTGTAATCAAGGTACTTTTCATGAAAGTCTCAATTTAGCCTCATTATGGAAACTTCCTGTGATCTTTGTGTGTGAGAATAACCTTTATGCAGGACCGACTTCTACCAAGAGATCGACCTCAGTAGACAACATCGCAGTACGGGCAGATAGTTACAGCATACCTGGAGTAATAGCTGACGGGATGGATGTCTTAGATGTATATGAGAAGGCTTTGAAAGCCGTAAAGAGGGCAAGAAGCGGTAAGGGTCCAATACTGATTGAATGCAAAACTTATCGCTTCTATGGTCACTTTGATGGTGATCCTGGTACTTCATACAGAACAAAGAAAGAAGTGGAAAGATGGAAACTAGAAGACCCGGTTCCTAAAATGCTAAGATTGCTTCTCACCGAGAACATTGTTCAAAAGGAAAAGCTGCAGAGGCTGGAGGATTCAATCAGGGAAAGAGTACAAGAGGCAGCGCGTTTTGCATCAAAGAGTCCTTGGCCCAAACCAGAAAGTGCCTTGATTTAAGTTTCATGAATTGACGAGATAGCAAGGTGTGCTGTTAAATAAGAGATAAACGCTATTTTCATGATTCTATAACTAATTAAGGTAAAAACATTACGACAACCGGAGGATAAGTGTGATTCGAGAAGTCACTTTACTTGAAGCTATACGGGAGGCATTAAGAAATGAACTCCAGAAGGACAAATCAGTGTTTCTAATTGGGGAAGGAATTGGTCCTCGGGGGAGTGCCTTTAAGCAGACAGCAGGACTGTGGGAGGAATTTGGGGACGAGAGAGTACGGGATACTCCTATCTCAGAATCAGCATTTACTGGGGTAGGGGTTGGAGCTGCTGTGTGTGGAATGAGGCCTATCGTAGATCTTATGTTTCTGGATTTCTCCCTGGTAGCGATGGATCAGATTGTGAATATGGCGGCTAAAATGAGATGGATGTCCAAAGGTCAGCTAAGGGTACCCTTAGTTATTCGAGCTAGTTGTGGAACGTTGCAAGGGTCCTTAAATGCAATGGGGCCTCATCACTCGCAATCGTTCTATGCTTGGTTCATTCATACACCAGGGCTCAAGGTTGTTCTTCCTTCAACCCCTTACGATGCTAAAGGGCTTTTGATTAGTGCAGTTCGGGATGACGATCCTGTGATATATCTGGAACATAAGGGACTTTTCAAGGTAAAAGGGCCCGTTCCAGAGGAGGAATATGTTGTCCCTCTGGGAGAGGCAGATATTAAAAGAGCCGGTTCTGATGCAACTTTAGTAGCCACTGGTCTGATGGTACATTACGCACTGGATGTTGCAAATGACTTGCAGGGAGATGGGATTTCCCTGGAAGTCATTGATCCTCGTACACTATGGCCTCTCGATATGGACACTATTATTGAATCTGTGAGAAAGACAAGACACCTTGTAATTGTGGATGAGGGATACTCTGCCTGTGGATTTAGTGCAGAAATTGCCGCTATGGTTGCTGATGATGCTTTTGCCTATCTGGATGCTCCCATTAAAAGGGTAAACACTCATCATGTACCTATACCTTTCAGTCCTGTGATGGCTAATTTTGTCGTTCCAAACAAGGAACGAATAATTCAGGCGGTCAAAAAAATTGTTCAAGAGAGATGAACTGATGCGTGATTTGTTCAATCTTGATGGGAAGGTGGCCATAATAACTGGTGCAGGGAGTGGATTAGGAGAAGCCATAGCTTGTGGTTTTGCTCAATATGACGCACATGTTGTGATAGCGGAGATTAAGAAAGAAGAGCAGACAGAAGTCATTAAGAAAGTAGAATCTTTTGGTAAGAAAGCACTTTTTATTCATTGTGACATCAGTAAGATAAAAGATATAAACAGAGTAGTTGAATACACCATGAAAGAGTTTGGGTGTATAGATATCCTTGTCAATAATGCATTCACTCTTATCAGGGAGTCCTCAGAGGATGTGACAGAAGAACACTGGAATAGAATAATCGATGTAGATCTGAAAGGAATGTTTTTCTTCTCTCAGAGAGTTGGCCGAATTATGATTAAACAGAGAAGCGGTAATATCATCAATATTGCTTCTACAGCTGCAGTCGTAGGACTTCCCCGTGGCGGGCCTCACTATACAGCCGCAAAAGGAGGCATTGTCTCAATGACCAGAATGCTCGCAGTGGAATGGGCGAAGTACAATATTCGGGTGAATGCCATTGCTCCTTGTCAGTTCGAAACACCAAGTATGAAAAATCTTCTTGACCCTGACTCACCACATCTGGCTTCTATAGTGGCGACTATACCTCTGGGCCGATTGGGTAAGCCAAAAGAGATAGTAGGTCCGGCAATTTTCCTGGCCTCACAAGCCTCCAGTATGGTTACCGGTCACCTCCTAGCAGTGGATGGCGGTATGACTATTATGTAGATGGGATTACATGAGAAGTCGTTATTTACCAGGAGGCACTCTACATGTAATTTCCTGAGCTTGCTGGTAAGGGAATGGCTGTAGCAGGCGTCATCCGGCATATTGGATAATGGATCGCCAGAGGTATGACTAGTTAAGAGCCATGAGCATAGGGCAAAAAAAGTCTTGCTCTAAGAAAGGTTTGAAACCTTAATGATTGGAATCTTATATTCATAATAAACCAAAGAAAAAGGGAAAACTAATGGAAGGAATAAAAGTAGGCGTAGTAGGGTGCGGAAATGTCGCAGATCGTCTATATTTTCCGGGGTTTAGATTTAGAGAAACTACACACAAAGAATTATTTAATATTATAGCCGTGTGCGACAATATTGAGGATAGGGCAAGAAACCTTTCAGAAAAATTTAACATTGGAAAGTACTACACCGAATACAGGGAAATGTTGAGAAATGCAGATATTGATATGGTAGTTAATTTAACGCCCATTCAAGCGCATACTTCCTGTACCTTGGAAGCTATTGCTGCCGGTAAGCATGTTTACACAGAAAAGCCAATTGCTACTACTCTTAGTGAAGCTGATAGGATAATTGAGGCTGCTCGAAAGGCAAGGATCAAAATTGCATGTGCACCACCTTTTATGCTTCATCCTGAGACCAAAAAGTTGAGGGCACTGATACAAGAAGGAGCCATTGGTAAGATATGCTTTATCAGAGCTCGCGCTTCGCATCCGGGAGTGGCCTGGTGGGCTGATTGTACCACCGATCCCAGCTGGTGTTATAAAGAATATGGTGGACCTGTTTTCGATTTGGCAGTCTATCCTCTCCATATAATAACGGGAATACTTGGGCCCGCTAAGAGGGTAATAGCATTCTCAGGAAAAGCCATTCCAGAACGTATAGTCAGAGCAGGCCCAGTTAAAGGTAAAAAAATAATAGAGGAGGTTGATGATAACACGCACATTATGCTCGATTTTGGAAAGGCTGTATTTGCGACTTTGGATGCTACTTATTGTGTTCTGTCCGACAGGGGTCCTCGTATGGAACTCTACGGCAGCAGGGGGGTTATTAATCTTTACTCGGGACATGATGAGGTTCCGATGAGAATATTCAGAGACGAAGTACAATACAACTTAAGTGGTTGGCTTATTCCTGAACCAGTATATCACGGCTCGCTGACTCCCAATTATCGTTTTAAGACTCGGGTGCCGGATACAATGGAATGGACATTTGCTGATGGTGTTATTCATCTGGCTGAATGCATCGAGAAGGATACAAAACCTCTTCTTAGTAGTGAACACGCACGACATGTTCTCGAGATTATGGTAAAAACCTACGAATCTGCAAAAAAAGGATGCGCCATAAATCTAAAGACTGGTTTTTAAAAGGATGAGATGTGGAGAGTTTGATTCGTGGTGGTTACCAGTTATCACAGCTTTTAATGCAGAATCTGAGTACTAAACTAAGACTATAAGGGGAGGTACTTCAATGAGATTGGTGAACAAAGTAGCAATAATAACTGGTGGTGGGAAAGGTTTAGGAAGGGCTATCTGTATGGCTCTGGCAGGAGAAGGATGCAAAGTGGTGGTTAGTGACATTGATGTTTCTGCAGGTGAAAGGGTAAGGAAAAAGATTATATCTTTGGGTAGAAAAGCTATATATATTAAGGCAGATGTCTCTAAAGAAGAAGAAGTTAATCAGATGACTAAAACTACTCTTGAAACTTTTGGAAGGATCGATATTCTGGTTAATAATGCAGGCATTTTTTATCGTGGAAGCATAGAAGAGCTGAAGGAAGAAGATTGGGATAGAGTGATAGATGTGAATCTTAAAGGTGTGTTTCTTTGCTCAAAGACAGTCATAAAACAAATGAAAAAACAGAAGTCGGGAAATATTGTGAATATTGCTTCTATAGCTGGCAAAACTGGAGGGATCTTATCTGGTGCAAATTATGTGGTCTCAAAAGCAGGAGTGATTGCTTTTACAAAACGTTTAGCAAAGGAGATGGGTCCTTATGGGGTAACCGTCAATGCCATTGCTCCTGGTAGTATTGATACACCAATGGTGCGAGCCATGCCGGCCGAAGAGATAGAGTCTTTGGTCAAAATGATACCCCTGGGGAAAATAGGACGACCAGAGGATGTGGCTAATGCAGTAGTTTTTTTTGTTTCGAAAGAAGCTGAATACATCACTGGAGTCACATTGCATGTAGATGGTGGATTATTTATGGATTAATATTCTGGGACATATTACTTCAGGACACAATAAAAAGGGAGTTGTATATGACTCGAACTTATCATGCTGTTAAAAATTGGGGGATGGCTATTTTTTTCATGTAACAATAACTTCAAAACTCATACAGAAGGGGGAGCATGGTCGGACAGGCTTTATAAAGCCACGTAGCAAACTCGAAGCATAAAAACAGCTCTTAGCAAGAAACAGTAATGTATAACTATATCAATAATTAAATGCTCTGTTACTCAATATGTGAGAAAATGGCACTAAATAACCAGAGAAGAAGTAAAAACAGGAGCTGTCCCTAATTTAAGCATTTTCCTTTAGATTCATCTGGGCAATGGCGAGCTTTGCTATCGGTATGCCGTATGGTGAGCAGGAGACGTAGTTTAAGCCGTTCTGTTTCACAAAAGGTATATTTGCAGGCTCAGCACCATGCTCTCCACATATTCCCATTACAATATCAGGTCTTGTGAGCTTTCCCCGTTCTGCTGCAAGCTTGATCAGCTCTTTTACCTGCTCTCCCAAAACCTTGAAGGGGTTTTGCTCTAAGAGGTCAAACTCATTGTAATCGGTGAAGAATGAGTTAAAATCGTCTCTTGAGAGACCGTTTGTTGTTTGTGTCAGGTCATTTGTTCCAAAACTGAAAAACTCAGCATACTATTTAAGGGCATCCTCTTTAGTCATGAAATCCTTGTAATATTCAGGCTACTGGCATTTCCACAGACCCTTTGGACCGCAGTAATCATGTATGCCCGATTTTGTAGATATACCCGCAATTTTCTTATTAAGTAAGAAAAGGAGTATTTTCAACATAAATTTCTAAGTTTACAAGTTTGGTTTTATCATTTAGTGAATCTCTGTCCCTGCTATGTATTTGATGGGTAACACAGAATTACTATTGTTCTGACCTTCAAATCGTGAATTGTCTTAAGACTTGATTGTTGTTTTTTCTGCTAGCGTTTGTATTATTTTTTAATATATTAATATAGACTATTAATTGCGGCAGAATATACTAAGTTAGTAATCCTTTTTTTACTATCGGCTTGATAGTATTACAGTTCTAAATTATGATTTTCCGAAAAATTGAAAGGAGGTAATTCAAATGAAGATCGGCTTTCTTATTGCTCCTTATGCGAAGGAACCACTTCCGAAGGTATTGGATTTCCTAAGAAAGGAATTTACATCTTTGGAATGTATCGAGGTCGGGGTGAGCCTCTATGGGATTGCACACTGTGACCCACCGCTTTTTATAAAGGATTCTACAAAGCGGGATGAGTTTGAGGAAGCTATCGTTGATAGAGGGTTTTTTCTTTCTTCGCTCTCAGCCCATGGGAATCCACTACACCCTGATCGTGAAATCGCAGAAATAAGCCTCAATCGACTGAAAAATGCCATTGCTCTTATGAGTAGATTGGATAGGTGCCTCCTTAGAGATAAAGATGAGAAACCAGTACGAGTGGTGAACTGCTTTTCCGGTTTACCGGCTGCCGATATAATAGTAGATAAAAATGGGAAAGTTCTTCAGCAAGGGAAACTACCAGGGTGGAATGTCTGTCCATGGCCCGATGAACATTTCGATTCATTCCAGCAACAGTTTAGATATGCATCTTTTGTATGGAAGGATCTGGTGAAAGAAGCACGGGATTCCGGTGTAGCGCTCGCTTTTGAGCTTCACCCCAATTTCCTTGTTCACAATCCTGAAACCTATCTTAATCTCCTTGAAAGGGTGGGCGATGATGGAACTACCTTGGGCCTAAACTTTGACCCAAGCCACCTCTTTTGGCGTAATATGGACCCCATAGCTGTAGTGAGATACCTAAATAAAACCTTAGGTACTGGTCCCATAAAACATTGCCATGGAAAAGATACTTTTGTGGACTTCTATAACACTTTCATTCAGGGTAATCACAGTGTTATACCTTATTCGCAGGAGAAGGATCGAGTCTGGCGGTTTGTAACCATAGGTGAAGGAAGAGACCCTGTGAACGGTGACCACGACCTGAATTGGTGGTCGCGCTTTATCACTGAACTCCAGCTCTGGGGTTACGATCATGTGATAAGTATAGAACACGAAGACTCAAGAAAATCTTTTGCTGAGGGACTTAGCAAAGCACTCAGGGTCCTTGACCAAGCAGTAAACAGGGAGGGGCCCGGGCCAATCACCTGGGCTGCAAGATGATTGTTTTTGCTCTAATGATCAAAGAGATCATGTTCTCAGAGTTCAATTTCCATACACCATAGAGATTGGTTGTTTGTTTATGAAGAGTATATCTTTTGGAGGGTGTAAATTGCATGATATATGAAAAATCCAAATCGATTCTATCATTTTTGTTAAGCCTTTCTCTCCGCACCAGTTAACCGGATCCATCTCCTGACAACTCCGGCCATTTCTTTTACAGCTTTGGCATAAGCAAGGGGAACATATAGATTTTCACCCGAGTTCCACTGTTTCATCAGAGATTGACGTATCGTGTAGACCAAGTCACTTGCCACATTTATTTTTGACATCCCAAGAAAAATAGCCTTTTTTAAATGATTCTCTGGAGTACTTGATCCTCCATGAAGAACCAGGGGTATATTCACTACCTCTTTAATTTCTTTTAACCTATCAAAGTCAAGATTGGGAGGTCTTGTATAAACACCATGAGCATTTCCGATGGATACAGCCAGCATATCGATACCAGTTTGTGCTACGTATTCTTCAGCATCTTTTGGTTTGGTTAGCTGAGAGTTCGAGTCCCCTTCAGTTGTTGTCATGTCAACCCTCCCGATGGCGCCTATCTCACCTTCAACAGTTACTCCAATAGGGTGAGCCAACTCCACAACCTTTTTTAAAGCCTTAACATTTAAATCGAAAGGTTTTGTTGAGTAATCGAGCATAACTGATGAATAGCCTGCTACAAGGCCTTTCTTAATCTGTTGAATTGATTTCCCGTGATCTAAATGCAATGCTATCGGATATTTGTGTTTTTTTGCTAGCTCTTGTGCTACCTCACTAGTTACTTCAGGATTTAAAAGCTTAAACTCAGCCCATCCATTCATAATAATGACTGGGGCTTTCATCTCTGATGCACAATCAAGAACTGTTTTTATTGTTTCTGCATTCCAGATGCAGAATGAAGGTACAGCATAGCCTTCTTTTTCAGCTTTTTTTACCAATTCTATTGAAGGAAGAAAATTCAAATTAAGAACCCTTAGATTTTAGATATTTTTAATACTAATTTTAAATCTCCAAAAACTATTTTGAAATTATTACAATTTTTAATTGGTTATCCTCCTTTTATCAGCCAATAATACCTCGATTCCTTTTTCTTCCAGTATTTTGCGATCTGTTTCTTTCAAATGCCAATCGGTAATAATTGTATCTATTTCATCAATCCTTAAAAAAACAGCCAGGACATCCTTATTGAACTTGGTACTATCTGCAAGTAAAATTACCCGTTTCGAGTTAAGAGCTGCTTGCCTTTTTATTGGAACTTCATCTATAGTTGAAATGGTTAGACCCTCTGAGAGGTTAATTCCACTAGTTCCAAGAAAGGCTTTTGTATATTTGAACTTTTTAAGACCTTCTTCGGTAAGAGGTCCTATTAGAGATTGAGTTGCACTGTGTAACTTGCCACCCAACATGATTGTATCGACATTATGTTTATTCATTAGAGCTTGGGAAACCACAATAGAATGTGTTACCACCGTTAGTTTTTTTGTATCATCTATTGATGATGCAAGGAATGAAGTTGTACTCCCTGCATCGATAAAAATTGATTCTCCTGGCTGAATTAGGGTATAGGCCTTACGTCCAATAGCCTCTTTCTCTGGAAGGTATACTGTTTCGCGTATATGATAATCGACTTCCAACATACTCAGCTCAATATACGCTCCTCCATGTGTGCGTCTTATTAAACCCTCTTTATCAAGTTTTTCAAGATCCCTTCTAATTGTCATATCGGATACATTCATTACTTCCGCTAGTTCAAGTACACTCATATATCCCCTTTTTGCTAGAAGCTCAGTAATCTTATTAATCCTTTCTTCCATGTTGTTACAACTCGTTCAGTTTTTTTAAACGGTCTTCCAAAGCTTATCTATCTATGATAGATGTTATATTTTAAACTAAAATGGTATATTTTCAACATATTTTTGGAAAAATATGTTGACAAAAATTGATAATTTATTTAAAATTAACCAATATGTTTAAAATATAACATAATAAAATTTGATTATGTATTAAATTTTTTTAAATTTATTTGATAACGAAATAAGTAAGATTTCTGGATTATTAAAGTTTTAAGAATGAAATACATTTTAGTCATCTGATTTTTTACCAATAACATAATACTTTATGAGTAGATGATATATTATAAAATAGCCCCTCTATAACTCATTAATATAAAAAGTTATGAGTTTAGTTAAGGGTTTAAAAATATATTTATAAGGAGGATTTTAATGAAGACTAAATTATTATTGGTAAGTATAATTATTATTTTTTGCTTCATCGCTTTTTCACTTTATGCAGGAAAAGAAGAGGGAGTTACTGTTGAAGAAAAAGTAGGTGTTATGGAGGAAAAGCCATTTGCAGGTATAAAGGTGAGATTCTTTTGTGGTGGTGATGAGGGTGATTTATGGGCTACAATAGTTTTTAATGGTGCGAAAGCTGCTCAAGACTTTCTTGGATGTGATGTGGATTACATATGGTCAGGTTGGCAAACAGAGAAAATTTTACAACAACTTAGAGAAGCTATAGCAGCTAAACCAGATTGTATTGTAATGATGAGCTATCCAGGAGATGATGCGTTATTACCCCTAGTTGATCAGGCGAAAAAAGCTGGAATTGTTATAACAATGATAGCTGTCGATGTTCCGAAAGTTCAAGAAAAATATCAGACAGGGTATATAGGGACTTATTGGGATAGACTAGGATATACATTAGGTAAAAGGGCTGTAGAACAATTTGGGATTAAAGCCGGGGACACTGTAATACTTGATGGTAACTGGGGTGAACCAGGTTTTGAGGTAAGAGATGTTAGTATGTTAAGGGCCTTCGAAGAGATTAGAGCAAATATAGTAAAAATAAAACATTCAATGGAATCAGCTGCTGATCCTACTTTATTTCAGCCACAAGTAGCTGGGGCGGTTGCAGCTAATCCCGATGTAAAGTTGATAAGTTACTCTGGAGGTCAATTTCTTGGTGCATGTCCTTATTATATGGAATCTTTAGGGAAGAAACCAGGAGAAATTAAGAATATTGGGTATGATGTATCTCCTAAAGTAATTGAAGCATTTGAGAAAGGATATGCAAGTTTAGCAATAGACCAGCAGCCTTACCTCGAAGGGTTATTAGGTGTATTAAGTGTTTGCTTGAATCAAAAATATGGTTTTTCTTTAATAACTGTAGATACTGGGTCAGGTGAGGTCTTTGTTGATCAATCAAATTATAAAGAAGTAGCACACTGGGCTAAACTAGGAATTAGATAAGGTAAAGAATATATTTAGAGTGCTTGGTATAGAATATTTTATAAGATAAGAAAGGAAACGAATATTATAAATTGGGGGAGGATAAATATAGAACATAGCAAAGGATTGAAATCTGAAAGGAAAGATTTATGAAAATGATGTATTTAAGAATAAAAACATTTTTGTAAATGACGTTAACAAAGACACTTGATAATATGAAGTGGAATTTTTTAGATGAACTCAAATACATGAAGAAAATCTTAAATACATTTGAAGTATTTACCTGAATATAGAATGATCATAGGCCATAGCCCAACACCCTATTTTACAAATGGCTATTAGTTTGCATTGTAACTATTATTGGGTTGAGTTGGGCTTTTTCATTTCTTAATATTATGATTGTGTTGTACTCCTAAGATAATCTGGTTTCATATACAAGAGAACGTAAGATGGTAAGCTATACGGTTATAAAATGAAGAAAGAAAGATCTTATTAATTAATTTGCAAAAATGGGGTCTTCAAGATATCTTTTAAACTAGAATAACTCATTAGAGATCCAATGAAAAGGGTGTATTTCAATGAATAATTGTTTTTTGGAATTAAGGAATATTACCAAACATTTCGGGACAATTCTAGCAATTGGCAACATTAATTTTAAAGTTGGAAATAATGAAATAATAGGCCTTATAGGAGATAATGGTGCTGGCAAGTCAACATTAATAAAAATTATTTCAGGATTGTATCCTCCCGACTCAGGAAAAATTTTTTTAAATGGCAAAGAATTAAATAAATGGGGTATAAAAGAAGCTCGTAATGCAGGAATAGAGACAGTTTATCAGGATAAAGCTTTAGCAGATCAGCAATCTTTAGAAAGTAATATTTTTATGGGAAGAGAAATTTCTAATTTTATTGGTTATATAAATTTTAAAAAACAAAGAATAGAAACAGAAAAATTAATGAGAGAGATGGGCTTTACATCAAGTTTACTCATTCCAGAATCAAAAGTATTAACATGTTCTGGTGGGGAGCGTGAAGGAGTAGCTATTTCTAGAGCAATATTTTTTAAGGCAAACCTTGTTATTTTAGATGAGCCAACAACGGCTTTATCTATTTTAGAAACTAAAAAAGTTTTTGATTTCGTTCAGAGAATAAAAGAAAGAGGAAGTTCTTGTATTTTTATAACACACAATATCTATCATGTTTATGACATTGCTGAAAGATTTGCCATAATGGATAGAGGAGAAATTTCGGCTTCAATAAATAAATCTACAATAACGCTTGATGAACTTATTAATAAAATGACTAATATTGCTAAAAGTAGATTGTAAAAGATATTAAGATAAATTTAATTTCTAATTAGCTCTGTATAATTCTTGGATTGATATCTCTTTGACCTCTATCATATATTCAACCGGATATTATGAGAATAGCAAATGGTCAATGGTCCCTAAATTACTTATTTGGATAGTGTACCTTTACTTTAATAGAGTTGAGGCTCTAAATTGATATAAACCATTTCTTCATAATCAATTTATAGAGGTTTTAAATGCCTAGAATAAATAAGAAAATACTATTTCTAAAATATCAGAGAGCAATTAATGTTACTTATGTTTTTCTGGCTATTTTTATGATCTTCATAATATTTAAGCCTAAAATTTTTCTTAATGTAAATATTTATAATGCAGTTTTAACATCTGTACCTATTATTATAATACTTACCTTATCCCTGGTATTTGTTATTGTAAGTGGTGAAATAGATTTATCTTTTGGGTCTGTTATGGGAATTTCTGGATTGTCATTTTCATATATTACAATCTGGATAAAGAGTCCTTATTTAGGTTTAATTGCTGGTATAATCACTGGTATAGTATGTGGATTAATAAATGGATTATTAATAACTAAACTCAAGCTTTCATCTTTGGTGTCCACTTTAGGTATGATGTATGCACTAAGAGGGTTCATAATGGTTTTAACTCAAGGTAGAAATCTGGTACTTACAGATCTTGATAAAAGTATATTTTATAAAATTATGGTAGGAAGAATAATAAACTTTCCAATACAAATGATATGGGCTTTAGTTTTTAGTATAGGTTTATGGTTTATATTTAATCGTTTCAAATTTGGGGCCCATGTACGTTTTGTTGGGGATAATAGAGAAAGTGCGAGGGAGATGGGTATAAATGTAGATAAAACAATTATTGGATCATTCATTTTAGTAGGATTCTCTGGTGCATTTTCTGGTATATTATCCAACACCATAAATTTGAATTTCTGGCCAACTTCAGGTGAAGGATATCTATTAGTTGCATTAGCAGCAGTCTTTCTTGGTGGTACTCCTACATGGGGTGGAGTTGGTACAATATATGGGGCGTTTCTTGGTGCATTAATTATAGGTTTCTTAGAAACGGGAATAATAGCAGTAGGTTTAACCGGGTTTTGGACAAAACTTGTATATGGAGTAATAATTATATTTGCAATCATAGGTCATAGATATGGAGCTGAAAGGACAAAGGTTTAATTATGTTTAGTTGTCGTTCGAACTAGTCAAAATGGCACTCACAATAAAGTTCATTTAGTAGTAGGTTGCTCTTTTAGTAATATGGTGTATTAACTCCCCATACATCAAATGGTTATGAGTTAGCATTGAAATCATTATTGGGTAGAGTTGAGATTTTTCAACCTATAATTTGGTTACACATAATAAAATGTATTAAACATTGAAGAAAAGAATGAAATATACCCATAGAGAAAGAGTGAGAAAAGTATTGAATCATGAAGAAGCTGACAGAGTTCCAATTGATTTAGGTGCAGCTGTTTCTACTATCACAAAAAATGCTTACTACAATTTAAAAAAATATTTAAATCTCGAACCAGTTGAATATGAAAGAATTGATGAGAATTGGCTTATGGCTACAGAAATTGATGAACGTATTTTGCAAAAATTTGACATAGATTTCAGAAGAGTATTTATAGGTGCGGGAGAAAATTATAAAAGAGTATTGTCAAATGATGGAACCTGGACTGACGAAATTGGTTTTGTATGGAAATACAAAGGAATATATGGAGAAATAATATATCACCCAATTAGAGATGCAAAATCGATTAATGAGATAAAAAACTATAAATTTTTTGATCCATATGATCCTCATAGAGTAAAGGGATTAAAAGATCGTGTTGAATATCTTTATTATAATACTGATTATTCAATAGTTGCTGCACCTGCGGTATTCGGTCTTTTAGAAACTTCGTTTTGGCTAAGAGGATTTGAGAATTTTAGTGTTGATATGATATGCAGACCTAAATGGGCGCATACTTTATTACGAAAACTTACAGATATTTCTTTGGCTATTATGGATGTATATTTGAATATCATTGGGAAATATATTGATATAATATTTCTACATGATGACCTTGGAACACAACAAGGTAGTTTTATCTCACCAAAACTTTATGAGAAGTTAATATTTCCTTATTATAAAGAACTAATTAATTTTATAAAATCAAAAACAAAGGCAAAAATATTTCACCATAGTTGTGGTGCAGTTAGAGAAATGGTTCCTTTATTATTAGAAGTTGGAATAGATGCCCTTAATTCACTTCAACCTCGAGCTTATCAGATGGATAGTACTTATTTGAAAGATACATACGGGAATAGACTTTGTTTTCATGGAGGTATAGATATTCAAAAAATTATGCCATATGGAACAACACAAGAAGTAATCGAAGAAGCTAAAAGAAGAATAGCTATTTATGCGCCAAGTGGTGGTTATATATTTTGTTGCGCCCAAAATATTCAAGATGATGTTCAACCTGAAAATATTATTATATTATATGAAGCAGGGTTAAAATATGGGCAGTATCCTTTAAGTGAAGAAATTTATATGATAAGAAAAACAATAGGTCATTCATAAAAGCAGACAATAATTTTTAATAAATCAGCTTTTAATATTTATTCTTAACGATTGATCTTTTGAAAAGATAAAACTAATTTCGATAGTTTTAATTGATCACATGTAGTTATGAGGGTCTTAATTAGCCAAAGTGTCCACACCGATAGAAATTTTCCAGTTTTAACCGATATATTTATACTAGTCTTAACCGGAAAATTATTCAAATATTTATAGGGTTTCCAATATAATGACGTTTAAATCTCCCACCACTTTTTCCCTACCGGTTCATGAATTAAAACATCATTGAGAAACTCTATTGATTTTTCCAATCCTTCATTTACTGACATTAATGGATCTTCATGTTCAATACTCAATACCCAATCATAGCCTATAAGTCGTAATATACTCACAAAATCATTCCAGAACTCAAATCCGTGCCCGTATCCCACTGTTCTGAACGTCCATGCTCTGTTTGCTATATCCCCATAATGCTTCCAATCATTTACACCCCGAATCTTGACGACTCTGTTATTAATCTTACAATCCTTTGCGTGTACATGAACAATCATTTCTTTCAGGTTCATTATAGATTCAATAGGATCCATGCCTTGCCAAAAAAGATGGCTTGGGTCAAAGTTACATGCTATTTCTTCCGCGCCGACTTGCTCTCTGAGCATAAGTAATGTTTCAGTATTATAGACTACATCACCCGGATGCATCTCGAATCCAATTTTTACTTTTGATTTTTTAGCTTTTTTTGCCATCTCTTTCCAGAATGGTATCACCCTCTGCTTCCATTGCCAGATAACTGAATCTCCAAAATAGGGAGGGAATGGACAGGTAATCCAATTAGGCTCCCTTGACTCCTCACTCGCACCAGGGCAGCCGGCAAAACAGGTTATAGCCTTTATACCCAACTTACCAGCGAGTTCTATTGCTGCTTCCACATCACCTGTATGCTCTTTAGAAAACGATTTTTGTGGGTGAAGAGGGTTTCCGTGTACAGCCAATGCGGTTATCTCTATCTCTCGTTTATCAGCAGCTTCTTTGAATTTTTTCATAGACGCGGAATCTTTTAGCAATTCAGCGGGATTACAATGTGCCTTTCCATTAAATCCTCCAGCACCGGGCTCGACAGCACTTATACCTTTTTCTTTTAGAATATCTAAAGTTTTTTCCCAACTTTTATCATTATAGCAATTAGACTTAAGCCCAAGCTTCATATACTCCTCCTTTACAGTTAAATAATTATCAATACATTTCAAACATCTATACAAATATCTCTTGTACGTTCTCCTAGTGTTATTAAAAGCTTTCAATTAACCTAGGCACTAACTCAAACAAATCAGCAACTACTCCTATATCTGCATATTTAAATATTGGGGCATTAGAATCTCTATTAATCGCAATAATAAATTTTGAGTTTTTCATGCCAATGAGATGATGGATTGCTCCAGATACCCCACATCCAATATATATCATCGGTCTTACAGTTTTACCGGTCTGACCTATCTGATGAGAAAAATCAAGCCATCCCTCATCAACCACGCTTCTTGTACCTGCAACTACTCCTCCAAGCTTGTCTGCTAACTGCTTTAGAAGATTAAATCCCTCCTTGGACCCTACTCCATAACCACCACATACTATAATTCGAGCTTCATCTATCCCCAAATTACTGGTTTCATCGTCGAAGGTATTGACGATACTTTTAACTTTATCTATTGAATTAACCCACACTTCCTTTAGCAGAATTGAAGCACATTTGTGATTCTTTTTAATTTTTTTACTTTCAAAAATATTAGATCTTACCGATGCCATCTGAGGCCTATCATATGGGCACACAATGGACGCAAGGATCTTACCGCCATAGGTAGGTCTCACCTGCACTAGTTTACCCTCATAATCGATATAGAGGTCTGTACAGTCCGCCGTAAGACCGGTCTTCACCTTGGCCGCTATCCTAGGGGCAAGCACTCTTCCAAGAAACGATCCAAGAAACAATACTATAGCAGGTTTTCTCAGGAGTATCTCTGTAGATACTATATTAGCAACATCCTCTACCTGATAGGAATGAATGGCTTGTGAATATAAAAAAATAACCGAATCAGCACCATATTCATCAACCACATCCTTAATTTCCTCAACTTTTTCATTTGAACTTCCCACTATCACTGCAGTTAATTCCTGATTGAGTTTTGCTGCTAATTTATAACCTTTACTTAATATCTGAAGACATCCGGGAGTAATTTTATCTTCTTGATATTCAATGAATACCCATACACCTCTGTATCCAAATACATCACTATCCTTTTTTATCTCTGTAATATTTATTGCTTTTACCTTGCATACCTTTACACACATCATACATAGGGTACATTTATCAATATCAATAATAGCCTTCCTATTCTCTAAACTAACAGCATCGTATACACAGATATTCTTACAAGCTCCGCATCCATCACACAACTCATCAACAATGTAAATAGGACTTACCTGCATCTCTGCTATTCCTCTGGTAATTAACCTTTGTTCTTGATATTACTATAATCTAATCCCAGTTTTTCCAGAAGTATTTGTATCGTATTCTTCGAACTGCCCTTCAACATTATCCTGTTTTCTTTTTTTTCAACACCACCGTTCATTATGTATTTTATTCTTTCATAAGCTGAAAGATTCTCATCCATTTTTATATAGTTCAATGCACTTTCATCTATTACTATATCAATAACCCGAGTAGGTGAGCCTTTGATTCCCACCTCATTTTCATCTAGTGTTACCTTGTCAAGTCCGAATACCTTTAACTTTGATTTATAAGCCTTTGTTTGCTTTGGTCTTAGCTTTCGAGAGGTCTTCCTGAAGGTGAATACTGCAGGAAGTTTTACCTTTACTATTTGTGATACCTTCTCCAGTTTGCACCTTACTTTCATCCACCCACCTTTCAAATCTATTATTTCAGTTACATAAACAACCTGAGGAAGACCTAAAAGTTCAGCCAGACTAGGGCCGATATGTCCAGTGCTGCTGTCAATAGACTCCTGGCCACAGAATATATTTTTATAACTTGTTTTTACAATCACAGTATACAGTGCTTTTGCCGTTACCAGTGTATCTGAGCCGGCAAGTCTGCTATCTGTTAAGAGATATGCTTCATCAACTCCTTTTTCTATGCAGTATCGGAGGATTTCTTTCGCTTGAATCGGACCCATAGTGAGAACACCAACCTTAACACCATATCTATCTTTGCAGTCTAATGCTATATCAAGCGCAAACTCATCGAAGGGATTCATTATGGATGCAACGCCCTCTCTTATTAAGGTGTGTGTTTCAGGATCAAGCTTAATATTCATGGTATTGGGCACTTGTTTTACACATACCATTATATCGTCCATAGTAAATCCTGATGAATAGAATTAAATGCTTCTTGCAAGCCTTTCAGCGCTATGAATTGCAAACTCAACAATCCTTGGAGCACATGCATCGCCTATTCTGTAAAGTTCTTTTATTTTCCCTTTCAGTTTCCAGTAAAGCATATCATTTGAGTACATATCACCAACAAAAATAAAATTATCGTATTTGTGTATGATGAATTCTTTTCTGGTATACCTGTGCAGAAAGGTAATTTTGTTTGGTTTAACTTGCTTTAACTCATAATAGGGATAAAACGTAATATTCTTTGAAAAAAGCTTTCTGCAAATAATATCCTGATTGAGGAAATGCATATCCTCAGCAGCATGTGAGGCAGGAGTAAAAAACATAATATTTATATCTTCATAATATTCTGTGATATACTCTGCTACTCCAACTCCTTCTGATTTGGCAAGCTGATCGAAGATTACAACCTCTTTCTTTATTTCTATTCGCTCACTAAGAACATCCCAGCTTGTTGCGGTTTTTTTATTTCTGAAATTGAGCGGTACATTCCTGGTAGAGCCTGTTGCAATAATAACAACATCAGGTGATTCATCAAGGATAAGATCTTCTGTGGCCTCCGTATTGAGTTGGATATTCACATTTTCGATATTTTTAAGTTGAAAGTCGAGGTAACGCACTACCTCAGAAAATTCATTTCGAAATGGTATTTTTTTTACGAGGTTGAGCTGACCGCCAAGGAAGCTATCTCTTTCGAACAACATCACACTGTGTCCTCTTTTAGCAGCAATTCCTGCTGCTTTCATACCTGCTACTCCACCTCCCACAATGATTATTCGTTTCTTGTTTTTTGCTTTTTTCAATGTACCAATTCCGTACTCTTTCTCATTACCGACTGAAATACACTGAATGCATCGTATAGGTTGATTGAGAGTTGTTTGGATCCCACATCCATCCAGACAGGCTATACATTTCCTAATACCATCGAGGTTTCCTGCTTTTGCTTTATTAGGCATCTCAGGATCACATACAAGTTGTCTTGCCATTCCGATGAGGTCTGCACTATCATTTTGAAGAATCTGTTCAGCTTGCACTGGATCGTTTATCCTACCAAAAGTGATTACCGGAACTTTGATTTCTTTTTTAAGAGCTGCTGCCATATATTCGGCATATCCAAGTGGAATACTCATCGGTGGAATCTGCATAATGAAACTAACCCATGTTGTACCAGCATCTGTACTGACATAATCAATTGGACCATGTGTCTCTAAATACTTTGCAACCTCAATAGCGTATTTCAGATCATAGCCACCATCTTCAAATTCATCCATACATAAACGAATACCAAGTACATGATGATCGTTCAGGATACTCCGAACAGCCTTTATAATTTCTATTATTATTCGCAACCTATTCTTAAAGCTTCCTCCATACTCATCATTTCTTTTATTGTAATGGGGAGAGATAAATGCCCTTAGGATCCCATCATGCCCTATCTTCAGTTCAACACCATCAAAGTCACTTCTCACGAGATTTTGCGCTGCTTTTTTGAATGAAAAAACCACATCCTTTATTTCATCTAAATCAACTTTCTTAGTATATGTTCCAGAACTTCCCTCTATTACCTGGGAAGGAGCCCATAGATCAGGTTGAGGAATTTCCATTTTGGTAGGCCCAGCATGCGTGAGTTGTCCAAAAATCTTTGCTCCATATTGGTGAACAAGCTTTGCTGTTTTTTTAAAATTAGGGATAACTTCATTATCTGATGCATCGATAAAAGTACAGTGCATCTGTCCACTTTTGCTTACAGCATAATTTCCAGCAATAATTAAACCTGTCCCTCCTTTAGCTCTTTCTGTATAATAATAAATCTCATTTTCGCTGGGAAGACTCTCCCTTTTTGCTAAGCCTGTATAATGGGGCAAAAAGACTATTCTATTTTTTAAAAACTGGTTTTTTATTCTAAATTCTGAAAAAAGCTTATCAAATCGAACATCAATACTCATGATCAATGCTTCTATAGACGATATGCTTGATAAAATAACAATTTGACTCACTACAATTAAAAACTAAATCATTGTATTACTAACATGGTTATGAGATTACAAAATGCTTTTCATATAGTCATATGCTTTCTTTGCAAAGCTGTTCCCATCTATACCACGTCCACCAAGTCCTATTTCCATTGTGAGGTATCCTGGATATCTCACAGCTCGTAAAGCGTCAATAAAAAAAGAAAAGTCTGTATATGTGCCGGGAGGCATACGATCCAGATCAGAGATATGCACATGTATGAGATCATTACCCATCTTGTCAACATAATCAGATGGTATTTCCTTACGGTACAGAGCGTGAATCGTATCAAACATTACTTTCACATTATCCATTTTGGATTCTCGCATAAGTTTTAAAGCATCGTCTGCTGTTTCGACTAGATTACTATCGGCGGGTGTAGGTTCAATAGCCAAAATCACCCCTTTTGCCTTTCCGTGCTTTGCTATCTCAATCAAACATTCCCTTGACCATTCCCATGCTTGGTCTTGATCAACACCCCATATCACCCATCCGCCCACATAAAGACACAGGTTACCACCTAAATCACTTGCAAGATCAATACAATCTTTGTAACTCTGAATCGCTTGTTTTCTCTCTGCTTCAATAGGGCTTGCCACATTATTCCCACATCCTCCACCAGGAGCTGGAAGAACTGATGAGATACTAATGTTATTTTCTTTCAGTAAGTTCACTATACGTTCCCGATCTGCTTTAGTCATATATGGTGGATAGGCAACCGGACTCGCGCAGCCCAACTCAATACCATCATACCCTATTTTTGCCAAACTTTCTATGATATACCCAATAGGATATGCAGGTAACCATGCAGGGAAGCTAGAATAAACCCATGTATTGAATGATAATTTCATTTTATACCTCCTATGTTTATAGCTTTAATCGATTAATTAAAACCTCATCATTTTTCTTTTCTATTTTATTAAACAGGCCTGCTCTTTTAAGTCCCATACCTATAACCGATTATTGCATAAATAATTATAAACCGTCTACTAATTCTATGTAGATCCCTGGAAGCTTAACAATAATTATACTTGTTTTTAAAAAGCCACTAATAATTAAATCAAAATATCCACCAAATGTCGACCTACACTTCCGTATAGAGGAGTACTTCTTAAGAACACTACCGCAAGAACAACCAAAAAATAATCCTCACTTACTGTTGGTTAAAAATTAAGATTGATTAATGCAGAGAGTAATTCCCAAAATGTAGCGACATACATAACTAAGTAAACTACAAAACAAGTTATACACGTAAATAATCCCAAAGTACATATAACCGAATTAGATGAAAGATAAATTTTACCGATGGTCGTACAGAAAACAAGATAAAGCGTAAGAACTTTTATGATTTGTAATGAAGCAAATATTGCTTTAGAATACTTTTATAAATATATAAAAACTATGTTAATAATACAACCTTTTTGTTTAAAATCTAACATAAATCTGATTAAACAAAAGGAATTGATAAGAACCAATGGGGTGTGAAGATTGAAGAGAAGAAGCGATATATTCTTGATGTAGATAGATATATTTAAAGAAGCATCTTACATAGTTCAGGGAAGTTTTTAATGGATTGAACTCTGATGAGAAAGAATGACTGGTCAAACTTCTTGATAGTGATCTTGCTAATACTATAATGTATAACTATATCAATAGTTAAATGCTATGTTACTCAATATGTGAGAAAATGGCACTAAATACCCAGAGAAGAAGTAAAAACAGGCGCTGTCCCTATCTTGGTACAACCGAAGTTTTAAGCTTCTTGCTTTAGATTCATCTGGGCAATGGCGAGCTTTGCTATCGGTATGCCGTATGGTGAGCAGGAGACGTAGTTTAAGCCGTTCTGTTTCACAAAAGGTATATTTGCAGGCTCAGCACCATGCTCTCCACATATTCCCATTACAATATCAGGTCTTGTGAGCTTTCCCCGTTCTGCTGCAAGCTTGATCAGCTCTTTTACCTGCTCTCCCAAAACCTTGAAGGGGTTTTGCTCTAAGAGGTCAAACTCATTGTAATCGGTGAAGAATGAGTTAAAATCGTCTCTTGAGAGACCGTTTGTTGTTTGTGTCAGGTCATTTGTTCCAAAACTGAAAAACTCAGCATATCGTGCAATTCTATCTGCCTGTAAAGCTGCAGCAGGGAGCTCGATCATCGTTCCCACTTTGTACTCTATGGGGTCGCTTTTAAAGTTCTTACGAACCTCTTCTTCAACATCCTTAATCCCACGTATCGATTTTCCCTCGATCTTTTTCCCGTTCCTTATCGTTTTAATCTCGTTTGCGCTCATAACCAGAGGGATCATAATCTCCGGTATTACCTCTATTCCTTCTTTCTTTAAGCTGTATGCAGATTCGAATATAGCCCTTACCTGCATATTGTAGATTTCTGGATATGAGATTGCAATACGAATCCCCCTGTGACCGAGCATGGGATTGAACTCCTTGAGCATATCACTGCGAAGCCTTATTTCCTCTTTACTTAGCTTGGGATATTTAGCCTTCATGAAGGCAATAAAATCTGCCATACTTTCCTTGGTATGTGGAAGAAACTCATGAAGAGGAGCATCCAGAAGCCTTATTGTAACAGGAAGTCCCTCCATAATCTTGAAGAGTTTGTAAAAGTCTGCTACCTGCATCTCTTTCAGTTTTTCTAATGCCTTCTCCCTCTCTTTTCTTTCCTGAGCTATAATCATTGCCCTGAATGTATTGATCCTCTTCTCATGAAAGAACATATGTTCAGTTCTGCACAGGCCTATTCCCTTTGCCTTGAAGAGCTTTGCAAGCTCAGCATCCTTCGGCTGGTCGGCGTTTGCATGTACATCGAAATCGTCGAGATTCTTCTGAACAATTTCAAGAAACTCCAAAAGTCCGCTTCCCTCGGGTGATGGTTCGATGAGGTCTACTTTGCCGAAATATATTGATGGTATTTCATAATAGGGTACATTTATTGATAGGTATTCACCCTCTTTTACTGTCCTTTTTCCAATCTTAATGCAGTTTTTTTCAAATCTGATCTCTGGATATACCAGTGAAACCTTACCAAGGCTCCTGGCAACAACTGGAGCGTGAGAGGCATAGCCTCCTTCACTTGTAAGTACCCCTTTTGCAACCTCAATTGCCTTCACATCTTCTGCAAAGGATGCAGGCATAGCAAGAATGAAATTGGTATCCTCGTTTGTCTGAGTAGCCCTCTTATATGCTTTAAGGAGCTCGTCTGTTGAAAAATATACCTTTCCAATTGCAGCACCAACAGCTCCTGCGATTCCACCCTGAATCTTTTGGAGTTTTTCTGCACTTTTAAGGTCGATAACAGGATGCAGGATTTCAGAGAGTCTTCCAGGCTTTATTGCATTGATAACATATGTGTCGTCAACAATATTTTGCGAATGAAGATGGAGCAGTGTTTTAATTTCTGCCTGGGTTGATTTATTGGGAACAGGAATCTGATCTATTACATAAAATCTTCCATTTTCAACAGTAAAACGGATCTGGCGGATTTCCTTAAAGTATTTCTCCAGCTCGGAAGATAACCGTTTTAGTTCTTCGAGGTATACAGCATCAATTTTTGTAACAGATTTTCCCTTAGTTTCAGTTGCATCAAAGGCATTTACAAAGAATTGGCCACTTATCTCGTTTTCTCCTGTTATGATATCTCGTGTAAAGCAGCTACCAAAGTAGCTCTCCTCTCCATAATTACCAAAGGTCATTGCCTGGAGTAGAAGTGCGGAATCTACATTACTTGAGCTTTTTTGAAAGAATGAGTGAAAAAGGTTTATGATAAAGAAGAGTTGATCATAGGCATTTGAAAAGATCTCCTTGGAGTACAGGTTTTTGTATTCCTCTATTGTTTCCTTAATTTTTTTCTGCTTCTTGGAGGATTTTAATTGCTTAGCAAACTCATCAATCTTACCCAATCTTTCATTATCAATATCTGTCTTTTTCTCGAGCTCGGTTATTTTAATCAGGATATTTCTATATTCGTGGTATCCAAAATCCTCCCCGACGAAGTTTATGAATCCGCCAATGGTTTTATCACAGAGGCCAATGTTATGTATGGAAAATGCATGAATCATATTGAGCTGTGGACTTTCAACAATTTTTATTAGAAGAGGATTCTTTTCATCATTATACCGTTTGCCCAGAATCCTTTCAACTTTCGCAATAGGTTCAATTAGAAACTTTTTTGCATCTGATGATGAAGCAATCAGATCATTAACTGTTTCGTTGGGAAGCATAAAGCCTGGGAGTATGGGAGCCCCTAGGGATGCAAGATCCATAATCCTTTTCCCACGTATGCCGACAATTTCTCCTGTCTCTTTGCTATCGAGGTATTCTGTGCTGCTGAAAGAATAGAATTTTTTCATTTTTTAACCCAACCAATCAAAATAGGTCAAGCACCCTTCCAACTCCTCCTCTGAGGAAAGCTTCGAATCTGGGGCTTGCACCTTCAAAGAGGTATCTCTGTAGTTTGGAAACGTTTTTTACATTTTCACCTGCAACGCTGAAGAAGATCAGTCCGCCATGTTTTACCTTACCCCATTTAAAAAGGGCATTAATATCGTTGATCCTCTCGCTCTCATACCAGATGAGTACTTCAAGGTCCGGGTAACTTGTATTGTAGCTCTCCACAATCTTTTTCCATGCTTCTACATTTCCATTGTGGAAGAGCTCGTTTGTAACCTGTACAGAATATCTTGGCGTTACCCTCCTTTTCAGAACTTGAACCTCTGCTTCTGGAGGAGCTTCCTCTTCTCTCTTTTCCCCTAGGTATTCCTTTTTTGACTTGACCTCGATTCCATAGAGGAGACTTAAAAAATCGGCTATTGCTGAGCTAAGTAGAGTGTTGTCAATCTTATTAAATACAGGTCCACTGTACACTACTATGAATTCGTCCTTTGTAAGGGGGAGTATGCTTTCCCACTGCATGACCTTTTTTGGATTTATGACAGACAAACCTGTTTGAGGATGGAAGTAGGATAGAATAAAATGTAAATTCCCCCACTTAGAGATTGTATCTACAACATTTTTTGCATTTTC
Organism: uncultured Spirochaetota bacterium; assembly: GCA_964424795.1. Classification (GTDB taxonomy): domain Bacteria; phylum Spirochaetota; class B62-G9; order B62-G9; family DRHN01; genus CAYRKG01. Next base: position 129,121 of record CAYRKG010000001.1, on the reverse strand, counting down.
AATTGTTTTTTCAATATTGTGTGACCTATAGTCATACCCGAACTTATCAACAAGCAGTGAATTGATAATTGATTTTACCTGGAATCTTTGAATGGCTTTCTCTTGAAGAGATTCGTTGATGAGATCGGCAAGATTTACACCATCTGTGATTTCTGGAACGTATCCTGTAACAGTTTTAAAGTGACGCAGAGCTGTATTAAAACCTGACCTTCTTGAAAGAATATTCAGTTCATTGTCCATGATTATAGCTCTTTTAGGTCTTCAAAGTCAGTTTTTTTTCTTTTTGTTGGAGTGACATCTGCTTTCTTTTTTACTCCAGTGGGCCCTGGAGCCTGTCTTGCTGGAGATGCAGCAGTTTCACTCACGATAGATTCAGCGTATGAAGCTGGACCTTCAGAGATACTCTCCCCCTCAGCGAATGTCTGGGCAATATCTTCCCTCATAGTTGATCTTCTCCTCCTGAAAGAGGCAAAGGCAGCATCCTGAAACCCCTTAGAGATGCCATGGAGAAACTCATTCAGCACATTTGCCATACTATTTAGGGTGAACTTCTTTCTTTTAATGCTTGTAATATCTACGTCGAGTATTACACCTGGCTGTATGTGGTAGGGGTTGATGATATATTCAAACTCTTCAAACTCCCTTTCCAGGAAGTTTATCCTCTCGTCTAATATTACCCTCGTTTTTGGATTCTGGTATCCGTAGATCGTCTGCACCTTTTCCCTTGTTTTTCTGAGCATCTTTTTGAGAAGGTTTTTTTCATAGACATAGGTCTCGTTCAGCTTTTCCACATCGGTCTCACCTGCTTTAATGGACACTATCTCATTCCAGGTTTTTTTCATATCCTCATAGAGTGGCTCACCAGATAAACTCTTGATCTGTCTCTTTATCTTGTTCTTTGCCCTCTTTGCAATATCTTGGAAATCATTTACACGCAAGAATGATTTACTATTTTGATATACGATCTCTGTTACATCCCAGAGGTGTTGGACCTCCTTTACAAACTCTTCCACCTGTTTATCGTAAGCCTCTCTCTCCTTTAAAAGCTGGGCCTGATCGTAGTACTTCAGTCTCATCGAGTATCTTTCATCTGGCAGTCTGTTAGGATCTGTATCCTCATACTCCCTTATTATTGTTTCGCGTGCATTCTTTAAATTTTCGATGTACTGGTAGCCCATCTTGCTGGTATCGAGGATAGAAGTAATAGAGTTTACAGCTGTGTTAAAACCTCTGTTTCTGATATTTTCCATATCCACGATCTTTTTAAGGGTTTCCCTGATATTTAAAGGATCAAACTCCTTCTGATCTATTTCAGCCCTCAATCCCTCAATTTTATCCATGAGGCTTTTTGCCATAAAGGTATAGCGCCTCGATTTTTCATCCTCTTTTTCATCATCTGTAAAGTTAGTAACCCGTTTCATCTTCTCAAACATTACTTCACCGTCGGAAAGCTCAGCCTTTCCTTCATCAACGAGCTGGTCTTTAAAACGCTCGAGTTCCCGATCAATCAGATCCATTATGGTATTCGAAATTTGATCCTTGATCAAGAATTCAACAGTTGCCTGGTACTGGAAAATAGGACTTATCAGTTCTGAATCGAGAATATTTACTGAAAGCTTTACGTCAGAAACTGTCTTCGGTCTGGTAGAATTATCCTTAAATGAACACTTAACGATTGAATATGCATTCTCCCCCCTGATGAATGCACCAACATCGGTTTTCTGTCTCAGAAGCGCATTTGTTTCATTTTCGAGGTCATTTAGGCCTCTCTGAACATGCCCCTGTAGATGTCCGTACATATTAACGATTGATTTTTCAATTTCACCGGTGTTAAACTTGTCTGCCCCAGCGATTTGGTCGAGCATTTGGGTAATCTCTTTTGGTGTATACCGGGCAAGGGTTTTCATTTCTTCCTTATCAACGAAGTTCCTGACCTTTTTTACCAGCTCATCTTCAGTGGTAACCAGATACCTGTTGAACATGTTTTGATAGTTCTGATTAAAATAGTTGTAAAGCTTTGCCTTTATTCCACCCATTATTTCGAGTTTATCCAGAACCTCTTTGGGAAGTTTAACAGAAATTGTTTTCAAAACCTTTTCTGTTTCTTCTTCTATAAGGCGTTTAAACTCTTCCTCCTGAATCCTGCCCTCCTGTGCTAAGCTGTGTCGTGAGCCTACTGCGGAGGGTTTTGTAGGGTGAAAGATATTTGGACTTCTTGGAAGTTCGCCTGCCATATTACTCTCCTTTCTGACTCATAAAGTCACTCATAATTCATAGTATATTATAGTTACAATGATAAAATATTTTAACTATCTTGTAAAGATAAATCGAAATAAATTTACTCCTTAAATAGGTTTGATGAACACTAAAAATGGTGTTCAGAAAATTTTAAAACTGCTATTTCATCGCTAAATCTTTAAGGCCTTTATCTATCTCCTTTGCAAAGTTTTCGCTGTATGAACTTTCCCTAAGTAATTCAAGCTCTGATATGAGCCTTTTTCTATTATTCATATTAATCTTGTTTTTGTCAAGTTCTTTTAGTATAGAGAGATACTTTTCCCAATCATGATCAAGTGTTTCTTTAATGTATCTATTTGCAATATACCAAATGGTATCCCCAGTTTTTACAGTACAGCTTGTTTTATCGGGGAGAAAAAATACATTCTCAGGATATATCCAGTCAGGATCTTTACCGAGTTCTTCTACTTTGTCTAATTCTCTATACCCGTTTGCTTTTGCAATTTCGTTTGTAACTCTGTATATGTCTAAAACAGTTATCTCTATATCACTCAAAGAGAAATGTGGCTCCAATGTTTTTTCAGGAGTCTCAACTTTCAGGGTTTGTTCTATTACTACTTCCTCTTCTTTAGTTTCAATTTTACCCTTTCTTGGAATAAGAAAAAAAAGTGAAAAAGCAATACCTAAAACGAGGACAATTCCAACAGGAATGAATATCCTTTTGATCAGGGTCTTCCTTTTTTCACGGGCTGTAACAGGCATTTCCTCTTTTCGGGCACCTGGTTTAACTTTAGCTTCAACAGCAGATGGTGGTAACATTAATTCATCTATGAGATCTATAAGTCGTCTTCTTTCCTGTTGAAAATATTCATTTTTTCCTCTTACCTTTTCCTCAATGGTACTGATAATATCCTGTGATAGACTATATTCATCTTTTGTAACAGTGTTTTTAAATAGCCTATATAAGCTATATGTGCCCTGCTCAGATATATATAGATTGCAGATGAGAGGAAGACTGATGTCAACTGTTTCTATTGATCGAAGGCGTTTGTTAATACTTGCTTTTATATTTGAGAGAGAGCGAACAGCATCCTGTTTATTCTTCTTCATGTTTATAAGTAGTGAGCATATTTCCCCGGCATTGGAGAGGAGAAAGATCACACTGCTCTTGGAGTTAATCTTAATCCTATTTATTCCTCTCTTTACATTTTTAAGACTGCCGTGAAATTTTGTATCGTTTATAATATCATTGAAGAGGCTTTCGAGCTGTTTTATGAGAACTAATTCTACGGAGCTCAGAAGGTCCACGAAAGGGGTTAATAGTTCTTTGAAAAAGGTCTCTAGCAGCCCCCTAATGGGCGGCTCTTCCATAATAAAAATATGAGGGATTCCTTCTGGTATTTTTACAGATTCTCTTACACTTCTCCCCGGGAGGGTGAAAGCCTTTTTTGTGTGATTTATTAAAAGCTCCTTCTCAGCTGCCTTCTCAAGTTTATCTGAGATTGATATAGAATAGGGAATTTCTTTATTCTTAAATCGCAGGGCATCTTTATTCGCTCTAATGGTATAGTCAAATTTAGTAACAGCGCTTTTTTTTGTTAAATCCGAGAGAGTGGACTTTAATGAATCCTCTTTGGAGCTTTCAAATAAATCGAGGGCACTCTTAAGAAGTGGCATATTCCTTGAAAGAACATCTATTTTTTCCTTTTTATATTTCTTTCTTTTTAAAAGATCGATTATAGATTCTGTAGCATCTTCTGTAATAACGGCTGATATGAGGTCAGGATCAATACCGGATTGTGTAAAGGTATAGAAATAATCATCTGGAAGAGAAAATGCGATAATCTTTTCTCTATTGAACAGAACGACTGAATTTTTTACCATTGCAAATCCTGGTTTATTGAAGTCAGAGGGGGAATATCGAAGAGAATTTTTTAGAAACTGAGCCATTATCCATTTTGTCTTTTCAATAAAGTGTAAATCCTTCTTTTCTCTGCTCTTTAAATCGAAAAGTAACTTTTTATCATAATTGAGGTTTACATTTCCATCGTCGTAGAAAAAGACCAGAGCCTTGTTGTCCTCTGTTTTTATTTTTTGATACTGGGTTATTTTACTTGTTTCTATATTAAAATTATTGAGAAATACAAGGAACTTTCTGATTGTATTTTCGTTACCGACATACCTGTTTTCATGTATATTTACTGTGTTAATATTAAAAGCTTCCAGTGAAGGATTCCCGATGTATGAGTCTGTAATAATTATATTATATATGTTAGAAATTATTTCCTGTGTGAGGGATTTGGAATTGCCTACTCTTAAAAAGGGTTTATAGTCTTCCCTATCTGAACCAAGGTATACGATGTAACACTCATTGTCTATCTGGAATACCCTTTTTTCTGAAGGAAAGGTACTGTTTTCCATTTTGGTTCCTCTTATTTATCATATATATTATACTATAGCGATTATAAATTGCAATAAAATGTTAATATAAGAATGGAAAGATTTCATATACTTATATTAGATGAAGTGATTAGCAGAACCTTTATAGGTTTCACTCATTACGAGAGAGACATTTCTTCTTTAAAAACTTTGAATAGATTAAACCAATCTGGAGATGATGTTGATATATTGCAAGAGGATAGTGATATTACAGAAAGGGGTGAAACATCTTTATTTAAGGAAAAGAATAACCGGCCCATTCGCAAAAATCTCCCAAGGAGGAATAGGTATACCGGCAATAAACGGATAATCCCATCTAAGAATGGAGAGGCTGCTCCCATAAGCATAGGAAAGTGGCCCGTGCTTTCTGATCTACCTATATGGAGTAATTTCAGGATTCGTGATATTCTCAACATATCGATTATAGGCTCTGTTCCTTTTACGATTTTTCCTCTCAATGAGAAGGATGTAGTAAAGCGGCTTCTTAATCTATTAAATAAACAAGAGATATGTGAAAATATCATTATAGGGAGAACCGGTAATATCACGATTCTGAATTGGCGTACTCTCGCTAGTAGATTGAGAGGTTTACAGGGTACTGTAAAAATACATGTAGGTAAGGTTCCATCTGATTTGTATGCTATGAAGAAGAAAGATTTGGTCAATGTGTTGCACAAATGGGAGGACGGGTTATGTGATAATTTGGCCTCATGGCTATTTGATAAATTCTTTTTTTATAATTTTGAGAGGATTATAGATATTTCGGGATTCTCATTCCTATTGAGGAACTCTTTTGAATATTATAGAGAGAATTTGAAAATCATGAATTATCTTAAACTCAAAAACTTTATTGAAATATATAGAAAATTGATGGTATCCTCTCTTTCTAATATTACTATCTCTGAAAGTGGAGTTATCACTAATAGCTTGTTAGGGGGTGGCGTAAGGGTAGAGGGAGTTGTAAAAAACTCGGTGATTTTTAATGGCGTTAATATTGGCAAAAGGTCAATGGTAAATAATTCTGTAATACTACCTTTAAATAGGATAGAAGAGGGAGTGATAATAGAGAATTCTCTTATACTAAAGGGCAATGGGCGAGTTATTGGAGGTGGATCAATAATCGGCAGGGAAATCGATATTGAGAATAAAGATTACTACCATATCCTTAAAAGGGGGCTAACGATTATTAGTGAGGGTATTTCGATTCCGCAGTATTCCAGGATTGGAGCTGGGTGTCTTGTGACAGATTTTGGAGGGCCGATTGATGCTCCGATAACCCTTGATGATGGAAAAGTGCTACGAATTTAACCTTTCTAAAAGCCAGGTTAATTCCTTTATGAAATCTCTATACATAGAAGAATCAAGAGATTGATCTCCGTCGCTCATGGCTGATTCGGGTTGAAAATGTACCTCGACAATAACTCCATCTGCACCTGCTGCCATTGCAGCTTTGCTCATTGGAAGAATAAGTCTTCTATTGCCAGTTCCATGACTGGGATCAACAAAAACGGGAAGGTGGGCCTTTTCTTTGAGTATTGGAACTGCGGAAAGATCGAGTGTGTTTCTCGTTGTTGGTTCGAATGTTCTGATCCCTCTTTCACAGAGAATAACATTTTCATTGCCCTGTTTCAGTATATATTCAGCAGAGAGAAGTAACTCATCTATTGTTGCAGACATCCCCCGTTTCAAAAGTACAGGTTTGTTTATATTACCTATTTCTTTTAAAAGTGTAAAGTTCTGCATGTTACGTGCACCCACCTGAAGGATGTCAACATATTTCGAGACCAGTTCCACATCAGCTGGTGAAACCACCTCTGATATGATGTATAAGCTATAGGTGTCTTTTGCCTCTTTGAGAAGCCTAAGTCCTTCTTCTTCAAGGCCCTGAAAGCTGTATGGAGATGTTCTTGGTTTAAAGGCCCCTCCGCGAAGTATTTTCACCCCTGATTCTTTAATAAGATTAGCTGTTTTAAATAGCTGCTTTCTTCCCTCTACAGAGCATGGCCCAGCTATAATCGTGAAGTTGCCACTACCAATTAAAACCTCGCTCATGTTGCGACTTTTTAATGAGATTACTGTACGTTTCTCTTTCCTTTCATAGCTGTACAATGGAAGCCTGGATTTATCTTTACCTTTATGAGCTTCTACATACTCCATCTTTTTCATACCGGTCCATATGGGATAGCTTCCCAATATTTTCAGAAAGTTCGTCTGTTCTTTTAATTCTTCCAGGCTCTCTTTAACCATTGACTCCTGTATATGCCCCTCAAAATCCAGATAGAAATAGTATCTCCATGTTTCTGTTTTGTGAGGACGAGATTCGAGCTTTGTGAGATTTATGCCATAATCGTTGAATACTTTCAATACTTTATAGAGCGACCCGGGCTGGTGAAGTGTTGTAAAAATAATCGATGTTTTTGCGTTTTTATGGTATGTTTCTGCAGCATTTTTTGAAATAATGATGAACCGCGTTTGGTTATTTGGATAATCCTCCAGTTTTTCAGCAAGTATTTCAAGGTTGTATATTCTTGCAGCCAGTCTACTTGCAATTGCTGCAGATTTTGAGTCCTTTTCTTTAGAAATTTTTAATGCACTACCAGCAGTATCATATATTGGAATTATCTCGCAATTTTTCAGATTCTGTAGAAAGCTTGAACACTGGGAGAGAGCAACAGGATGGGAAAATATCCTTCTGATATCATTCAGGGGCACCTTTTTAATAGCCAGGAGATAGTGTGAAATTGGTGCAATGACCTCACCGATAATTGGCAGATGAGACTCAAGAAGAAGGTCATAGGTAGTTGAAATACTCCCAATAAGGGAATTCTCAATCGGGAGCAAGCCATAATCCACATCCTCTTCCTCAACAGCTTTGATTACTTCATCGGAGCTCTTTTTAGGAACAAATACTACAGATTTACCCCAGTATTTTATTCCAGCCTCTTCACTAAAAGAACCCTCTTCTCCCTGTATGGCTACTCTTGGCAGCAAATCCATCTCTATATCCATGATAGTGTATTATCGAGACTTTTTTACATATGCTGTAAAGATAATAACAAGAAATATAGAAATAATAATACTGAATATAATAATATTACTCAGGAGTTCAAACTTTAGTTGCTTTGACAAAACAGCGACAACTCCGAAAAGAGCGGTTATCGCAAAAAATGCCTTTATTTTTTCAGGGTTTACGCGCCTTGTAGCATAGCTTCCAATAAATGTACCAATTATTGCTGCTAATGATAGGTAAAAAACTACCGACCAATCAACCCTCTGTGAGGTTATATAGAGAATTGATCCTGATACGCTTGATATTAGAATGGATAATAGACTTGTTCCAATGGCCTGAGGGACCGACAATTTTATGATATATATGAAAATAGGTACCAGTACAAAGCCTCCTCCAACACCCATTGTACTTATGAGAAATCCAATAAAGAGACCGATGAAAAGCAGTTTAATGAGAGAAACTTTAACGATATTTTTATCGTCTGTATGTATAAGTAAAATAGGCGGAATTGTTAATCCCTTCTCTCTGGTTTTTAGTGATTGTAGATTGATCTTTTTTTCAAGAAGCATATAGGTTCCAACGATTGTTAAAAAGAATATATAGATTATCCTCACAAAGTTATCTACAGAGCCAATTCCTTCAAGATAAAAGATAAGTCTCTTTCCAATAAATAATCCTGCCACTGTAATTATGCCTGTAACGATTCCAATCATGTAGCTGATATTTTTTAGTTTTCTATGATACAGGGTGCCCAAAAAGGCTGTTATTGTAATATATACGAGGCTTGTACCGATAGCATAGGGCATTGGAAGGCCGAGGATGTTTAGTGTTGGTGTTATCAGCCACCCTCCTCCTATACCGTAAAAGCCGCTCATGGTGCTCACACAAAACCCAATTACTAACAGGAGAATAGGTGACAGATTAAAACTTGAAATAAAGTGGCTCATCATTATTATCCGAATATTGATTTAATAAAAATCGATATGTTTCTATTGCCGAAATTCGAATTATTCCATAATGTTAATTTATCAGCTTTAAATATAGTAGTACTTTAATAAACTTAACAGATTTTAGAGGGACACAATGAATAAGGCTCTGCTTATCATAGATATGTTGAACGATTTTGTCCACAAAAAAGGAACTCTCTTTTGCGGAAACGATGCTCTTCTTATAGTGCCCCATATTAATAAACTTATAGATAAATATCGTTCTGAGGGCAGTATTATTATATTTGCCTGTGACAATCATAAAAAGGATGATGGGGAGTTTAAAAGATTTCCGCCACACTGTGTTAATGGCACATGGGGCGGGGAAGTGGAAAAGGGTATAGATAGAAGAGAGGATGATTATTTTGTTCCAAAGACGAGATATTCAGCATTCTACAAAACTAATTTAGAAGATATCTTAAAGAATAATAATATTGATGAAGTGGGAGTAGTTGGGGTTTGTACATCAATATGTATCATGGATACGGTCGCTGAGCTTTCCTACAGGGATTATAAAATAAAAGTTTATAAGAAGGGTGTGGCAGATTTGGATAAAGATGATGCTCAGTTTGCATTTAAGAGAATGAAAAGACTCTACGGCGCAGAGATTTTGAGGTAGCTTATTGAGAGTAAGATTACGGATTTTTGAATTAAAGAATGATGACGATAATCCACTATAGATGATAGTAAACTTAATTCTTAGTATGGTGCAATTTTATGCTGAAATTAAGAGCATTTACATTAATAGAGGTTCTAATCACCCTTACAATACTTTCTATATCGATGCTAGCAATTTTTAAAGGAAATCTCTTTAACCTTAATTCAGAAAAGGAGGCATCCGATTTAACTACCGCTGTTCTTGCAGCAGAATCGATTTTAAAAGAAGAAATTGTGAAAGGATATCCCCAATCAGGTATAGTTGAGGGTAATTTTGAAGAGGGATTATTCGATGGATTCAAGTGGGAGAAGAAGATTGAATCCCTGGAACTTCCCCTTATCAGTGATTTAAAGCTCATAACCATTGAGGTGAAATGGGGGGAGGGAAAGAGCTATCAATTACAGACCATTATTTCAAGATATTAAAAAAAAGATGCATAGATTCAAATCCTTCACACTTATCGAGCTCTTAATGTCGCTAGCCATACTATCTGTAATTGCTGCTGTGTGCTATGTTTCTTTTTCTTCTGTTAACAGGGTGGTAGATCTTAACAAAAGAAATGAAGAGCTTTTAAGGGATATGAGAAGCTTTTTAGAGCGGCTTGATGTTGAAATATCAGGAGCTGTTTATGTAAGAAGGGCAGAAGAAACAATCTTTCTATCTGAGAGGTCTGAGGTTGGTGGGGAAAAAAGCAATAATCTGGTCTTTACAACAGTTTCTCCACAGGCATACATGGAATTAGGGAAAAGGGGAGAGATTATTCGCGTTGAGTATACTGTGGAACAGAGCGAGAAGGATAATGAACTGATCGTTGTTAAAAAAAGGATTTTTTTCAATAATTTACCTCCAGAGACTGATTATCTCACATCTGAAGTTGAAGAAACTGCGAATGCAGCCCAGTATACAATTCGTGATGATTTTACTGTTTTTCAGCTACGTTTTTATAGTCAGGGGAAGTGGTACGATAGCTGGGATACCAGGAAAATGGACAGGCTCCCAGATGGTGTGGAACTAATATTTTCCCTGGGAGGGAAAAAGTATAGAGAGTTTTTTAATGTTTTTATATCAGAGACCTAAAAAGCGGATTGGTGGCTTTGCTCTTATTTCTATTCTCGTGTTTATATCTCTTCTTTCACTTATTGCCTTCGAGTTTTCACGTAGAAGCGGTATAAACCTGAAAATGACAGTGAACTATGCCTATTCCAAGAAGGCTTTGTACTATGCATTAGGTGGTTATCAGGCAGCCTTGGCTCTATTAATGAGCGATACAAACGAATATGATGGTTCGGGGGATATATGGTATGGGATCCTGCCACCCATTCCATTTGAAAGTGGGATGATGTTGGTGAGCATAGAGGACGAGAAAGGAAGATTCAACATCAAGAAACTTGTAGCAGCACAGGAATCGGAATATACTGTTCATGAAAGAAGCAGGGCTATGCTTACGAGAATGTTTGAAGCTTTAAGTCTTGAACCGGAACTCATAGATGCTCTCATTGACTGGCAGGATTCAGATGATACAAGTCTGCTCTATGGAGCTGAGGAAGCATATTACAATGCCCTTTCTCCATCCTATCTACCGAGAAATGAGCCTGTTGTTACAAGTGGAGAGCTCCTCTTAATTAAAGGCTTTGATCATGATCTCTATTTTTTACCGCCGTCTTCGAGGGCCATTGGAGTAGATGAGGAGCTTAATTCTCTTAATGACTGTATTACTGTGTATGGTGATGGTAAGATTAACATAAATACAGCTTCAATGCCGGTTTTGCTCAGTCTCTCGAAGGATATGGATAAATTTATTGCCAGGGATATTATTGAGTATAGGGAAGAGAATCCTTTTCATAAAGTTGAAGATCTGAAAGAGGTTGAATCAGTATACGATGTTTTATATGACGAAATAGAATCATTAATTACTGTAAAGAGCGATATATTCAGGATCATTGCACATGGAACTGTAGATGAATTTATAAGTACAGTTACTGCGGTTGTAATGAGACAAAGCAGGGGGTTTAGGGTTGTCTACTTTAACAGATCTCTTTAATATCAGGATCGGATTAAGCAAGAGAGGAGTGATTATAGAAAAGCTCGGGGATAATTATACACTTGTTAAAATAGATGAGAAAATTCCGGTAAAGGAAAAGGTGGAAATTAGAAGATACTACGGCAGAACTCTAGAAGAAATACTCGATGAGGAGGGAATTATAAAAGAGAATGTTTACTACATTATTTCTCCCCACCAGTACTTTAGAAATACACTTAACTTTCCCTTTTCAGAGAGGCAGAAAATCGAATCAGTAATTAAATATGAGGTTAGTGATTTTTTGCCATCTCAAGACTTCGAATATCTTACAGACTTTTACACCTTTGAGAAAAAGCCCTCGGTGAATGAAGTTCTATCATTTACCATTGATAAAGATGAGATAAAGAAGATTCTTGAAAGCTTTGGAAAGTACAGGGAGAATTTGAAGGCTGTTATACCTTTTGATATTGCAGTATTTCATAGTTTAACTTCTTTGCTGGATATGGATACCTTCATCTTTTTAGATCTTCAGGACGATTCTGTCTATATACAATATATAAAGGATAGAGTACTAAAGAATATAGTTTATATCAGAAAGGGTGATAATGAAAGTTATAGAAACTCGCTTGTATCCGGCCTACTGATGCTCCTTAAAGCCTCAGATTACCCTATTATTTACCTGAACATACGCCAGGATGCAAAGGATGATTTTAGAAATCTGACTAACGAAGTGCTTGAAGAAATAGGTTCTTCTTATAGGACTATATCTATTCATAACTATAAGTCATTTTTTCCATACCATGAAAATTTTGATTTTTCAGATATGATAGCAGCTTTCGGTATCCTAAAGAGTATAAATGAGACAAAGGTGAAGAGGGTAAATCTGCTGAAAGAGGAGTTTTTACCACTATCTAAGAGATATGTGAGTATAAAGGACTGTACGATACTGGGAGTTTTGTTTCTTTTTCTCTTATCTTTTTCTATTGTAAACCTGCTTTTTGACATCAAGTTTAAAAAGAGTCATATATCTGAACTTGAAAGAAGTATGAATGAGATAAGCATGAAGGTTTTTGAGAAACCGCTTGTAAAGGTGGGAGAGACAAAACGTATTCTTGCTGATATTCAGGAGAGGATTAGTCAAATTCATGATGCTACTGATAGAAAGTTCAGCAGTGCCCAGCTTTTAAAGGAATTATCATCTTCTTTACCGGTGGATGTTGTTCTTGAATATACAGATATAATACTTGAGAGAGGCCATATAAAGTTTTATGGGAGAACACAGACCTTTTCAGATATTGATAAAATAAGAGAATCACTCTCAAACTCTGATTATTTTTCAGAGGTGGAGATAACAAGTACTGGAACAACCGGTAGCGGTGAGGGTTTTGCTGTCACCTTTGTGTTTGATATTACGGTAAATACTGAGTATTAGAATGGAATGTTTGGAAAGATGTCTTTTATATATTAAGCATGGTTCTGTTGCCGAAATTCGTAATTTCTTAATATTTCCAAAATGAGTTTTTAGAGATTGTAAAAAGATTCTCATTAAAATTAGACTCAAATTTCGGCCTATTATGGTCATGGAGGAGTAAGGTATTGGATATAAGAAACCTTTTAAGGAATGTTTCAAATAAAGAGAAGATTTTCATATATGTAGCCTTGGTTCTTCTTGTATCCTTTTTAATCTACCAGATAGTCTTTGTTCCCCTTCTAAGGGCAAGGAAAGAGTATGAGCTAGAGTGGGCTGAACTTGAGACTCGTTTTCATGAACTTAAAGTTCTTGCAGAAAGATATGTAGCTGAGAAAAATCACTATGAAACCCTTATTGAGATGTTTGAGGAAAAGAAATCTCTTTCAGTTCTGACATATCTTGAAAATGTAGCTGAAGAAGTTGGTATAAGGGAAAATATAGAATACATAAAACCGAAGGGGAATGAATCGCAAAACAGTATAACAAAAACCATGGTTGAAATAAAGATAGATGCAATTTCAATCAGCGACCTTATGCTCTTTACTTATCGCATAGAAGAGGGAAGAAATGGTCTGATAGTCTCATACCTGAGATTAAAGCCATTTTTTAAGAACAGGGAAAAGGCTGATGCAATCATTCGAATAACAGATGCTATTATTGAGTAATTTATTCTGACTCCTCAATTGTAGCCTCTTTAATGATTTGACCTATCTCCCAGATATCATCAACAACAGTTACGCCTGCTTCGCGTAACATTTTTTCCTTCTCCAGTGCAATCTCTGTATTATTTTCTCTATCAAAGAGGTATGCGATAACCGGTTTTGAATATTTTGATTCTGCGATAAAACGTGCAGCATCCTCTTCCAATCTTCCTTTTGTTTCTCCTCCGATTACAACTACCGTTGTTTTATCTGATTCTTCAAGCTCCTTAAGAATTTCGATATATCCTGTTCCGATTATATTGTCACCACCTAAGCTGATAACAGCACTTTCGCCAATCTCCTCTTTATATAAACTCTGGCATATGCGCTTTTCATTACCAATTGTTCTTGTGACTACCGCAATTTCTCCCTCTAGGATGTACTCATTTGATATAATCCCAGCTCTGGTTTCACCGGGAATTAACACACCTGCAGAACCAGGACCGATAATAGTTATATCCTTTTTTTGAGCTATATTCTTAATCTTAATAGTTTCTGTAACTGGAATATCTTTAGTGATGATTATAATTAAGGGAATACCTTCCTGAATTGCTTCTGTTGCTGCATTGAGAGCTGCTCCTTTTGGTACAAAGATTAAAGATACATCGACGCGGTGTCTTTTCAGGGCTTCACTTACTTTATCATAGACAGAGACACCCATAACCTCCTGACCGTACCTTCCCGGGCTCACACCTGCTACAATCTCTGCCTTGTTCTCGAGCATAAGATTAGTATTCTGTCTTCCTTCTGTTGTTGTTATCCCCTGAATCAGGATTCTTGTTGATCTCTTTAAAAGAATTGACATTCCTTCCCCCATTAGTAGATGGCATTCATATAAATAAGCGAAGTTAGACGTAAGACTCTACATCTGGCTTTTATCGGAACCCCTTTTTGGATAGTGATTCGGGAATCCAGAAGGTAAACGTCTTTTTTAAAATGCCTTTTTATAGCCCCAGAGGTATTATGATGAACTTCGAGTTTTTAATATTATCAATAATTAAAACATAAACAAGGATTATTATTTAAATATTTCACCAGAACTTATCTTTATCTATTTGTTTAAAGCTAAACGTTCGAGCTATTATAAAAATAAATTCCAAAATAATCAATTACTTTATTTTTATCCCTATCCCACTTACAACAAAATATGCCTCTTTGCTTGTCCCTGCAAAGATCTGATTTACCTCTCCAAGAACCTTTCGGTAATACCTGCCCTCTTTCGTATGAGGTATGATTCCCATACCAACCTCATTGGTTACAATAAGAGATGTTTTATCAATTGTAACAAGGTGCTGAGCAGTATTTTTTGCAAGGTCAATAATTTTTTCCCTGTCATACTTTTTATTATATATGAGATTTGAAACCCAGAAGCTGAGACAATCGATTATCACACACTTATGATCAGCCTCTATACTTTTTACTGCTTTAATTAAATCGAGTGGTTCTTCAATAGTATTCCAGCTTTCTGGTCTCACCTCCCTATGCCTTTTTATTTGCATTTCCATTTCAGGATCAGTTATTACTCCTGTGGCAATAAAGGTAACATCCTTTTTTCCCTCGAAATATTTAAGAGCAAAGCGGCTTTTCCCTGAACCTGCTCCGCCAGTTATGAATATAACGGGCACTTGTTTTCTCCAGTATTAGGGGGTGTAGTTCAGCATTCCGATAAACTCGAAATCCTCAGCTATTTCTATAACAGAGATTGAAGCATTGTCGATCCTGAATGGTGGATGTTTATCATTACTATCTCCAATAACACTCAAGATAAGGAATGAAATGGGTGTATAGTGAGATACAATAATGATATTTTTCCAGTCCTTATTCGTTAAAAGCCTATCTTTAAATTCAAGAATTCGTTTTTTAACATCCTGTTGAGATTCTCCATCGGGAAAGCTAAAGTGAAATGGGTCTGATATATATGTATCCCAATCTGGCTTTAGGTATAGATCATCTATTCCCTGCCCCTCCCAGATTCCAAAATCTGTTTCGACAAGCAGTTCATCGAGGTGAACAGGGGCATTTACCTTTTTCGATATTATCCGTGCGGTTGCACTGGCCCTTTTTAAAGGGCTCGAATAAATGGCATCAATAGCACTGTATCTTTTTTTAATAAAGATTGATGACTTTTTCGAATGCATTCTGCCTTTTCGAGTAAGTTCTGATTCTGTCCTTCCTGTAAGAGTTTGGCTTTTATTAGAAACACTTTCACCATGTCTTATGAGTATTAGTTTTTTCGTATCCATAATAATTAAAAGTCGAGTTTTAAACAAATAGCTATTTAGTTTCTGGTGAATAATGCGCCAATAAATTGGCGAGAAGGCACCAGAAACTTATCAAGTTCTTGTTGATTTCTTGCAGATTAATAATTTGTACTTATTTATAAGATATGAATATGCGAGTAATTGTCAAAATTTTATAAAAATTACCGTTTTCTGGATTTAACCGGTTTTTTGATTAGAATGAAGATCGAAAATATAAAGGAAAATCCGAGAACAGCGATGCTGATCTTTGGCAGGATATCTCCATATCTTGTATAAAAGGTTGATCTTACCCTTGGCCCGACTTCTCCAACAAGATACCCCTCTTCCTTAATGGGCAATATTTTTATGATCTCTCCATGGGGATTTATTATTGCTGTTACTCCATCATTGCCAGCTCGTGTATACCATATTCTGTTCTCAATTGCCCTGAACTTTGTCATGCTGAAGTGTTGAAAGTGACCGGCCTTTGTCCTGGTCCACATATCATTTGATATATTAATAATGAAATCAGCGCCATTTTGCACAAATCTTCGGATGAAGTATCCATAGGTACCCTCCCAGCAGATCACCACACTGAATTTAAGTTTTTCATGCTCAAATACTGTATATTGATTTCCAGCTGTAAATCCAGCACTATCAGTGAACCTGTCGAGAATTTTCTGAAGAAAGGGAAAGACTTTTCCATATGGGAAATGCTCTCCAAAGGGGGTAAGTTTTATCTTATCATACTTATTGATAATCTCACCTTTAGTGTCAAGATAGTAGGCACTGTTTGTCCATATCTCTTCTTCATCCTTTGAGGGATAAATTTCTGCAAGGTTATCCTCACTTGGATTTCTTTCCTTTCCTATATCATAATTATCCGGAGAGCCGATAACGAAAAAGGTATTGAGCCTCTGGATTAGCTTCTGTATTCTTGTATGGTATGGCGATCCGTAAATTAGATTGGGTCTTAGGCTTGTTCTTATTGCTGTTTCTGTCCACACGAGTAAATCAGTATCGGGGTTTTCCTCATAACATCTTTTGCTCAAATCTGTTAGCCGGTTAAGGGTTTTCCATTTTTCCGTTTTCCATTCAGTTCTCGGGCTTGACAGAGCCTGTATCAAGGAAATCTTCATCCTTGGATTTTTCGGAATAGGGTCATTAAGCCTTACAGTACCATATATGAGGCTCAGGGTAATCAATACTATGGATACAAAAAGGGGGGCAGTTTGTTTTAAAAAGGCTTTCTTACCGGTATACAGTTTTTTATCGAATAGATACATAAACAATTCTGCAAGGCCTGCATTGAATAGGACAACAGTAAAAGATACGAGGGGTTCCCCTCCAATATCTGCAATTTGTATAAAGCGTAGAAAGTTATGCTGTGTGTATCCCATTGATCCAAAGGTGAAACTTAAAAAGCCAAAACTTCTGATGTATTCAATCGAGATCCAGATAAATGGAGTTAATACTGCCCTGTATTTTGGAAATGCCCTTCCTGCAAGATTTATGAGGATAAGGGCAAGAACAAAATATCCACCAAATACAATTGTAGTGAATGCAATCCCTATTACAGCAAGATAGGCATTCATCCAGAAGAGGTAGAGACAGTAAAAAAGAAAGCCGGATATAATTCCGTATGCAATTGTTTTTTTAATATTTGTCTTATATACTATGGATAGAATAGGTACAAGAGCAAAGAAACCAAGGAAGTGCATATTAAATGATGGAAAAGAGAGGAGGAGTAGAAAGGCGGATATAAGAGAAAGAAGAATTTCGATATGCCATTTCATCTCTTTCATTTTTAGCTCTGAAATTGTGGAATAATCTTTTTAAATATAATTTATGTTTAAGAATTGGGCAACACCTGTAATTTTATTTACGGAGACTAATATGAATAAACAGAGAAACAGAAGGAGACGTTACTTTATCAACAGGGATTTTCAATCGAGGTTTATCATAAGGGCTCTCTGTATTATCATTCTTGCTTTTGTAGTGTCTTTTATTGCAGTAGCTTCCTATTTTTATCTGGAGTATGGGTTTCCAGGAAAAGAGGGGTTTAAGATATTTATTCAGAAGTCTCATGGTATGCGTGTGGAAAGCCTTTTAAATCCCTTTGAGATTATCATTCCGCCTATGATTATCAGTGCCATTCTAATTCTGATTGTTGTATTTGTAGGAGCCCTCATATATTCAAACCGGATAGCAGGCCCTATATATCGTTTTAAGACTATATTAAAACTCTATAAACTGGGAGATTATGGAGTAGAGGTTATTTTGAGGCAAAAGGATGAATTTAAAGATTTTGCCGAGGAGTTAAATGAATACACAAGAGGTATGAGAGCCGTAATAAGAAAAAAGACAATCAGTACTTATTGAATAATTCAATTATTTAAAATATGAAAGCATGGTGTATAATCTTATCTTTAGATGTTACTCAGGCGGATTTATTGCACTCTCAATGGCCCGAGAAACATCCAGTACTGTAAAGGGTTTCTGTAAGATTCCTGATACACCGTAACCTTTTGCCAGGGCCCGGTTTCTTTCAGAGCTATATGCAGTAATAATGAGAATGGGAATGGCTTTGTCCTGTTCCCTAACCATTTTAATAAATGTTAATCCATCCATTTCAGGCATTTTGATATCAGTGATTAAAAGGTCAAATCTGGTTTTTCTGTATGCCCTGTACGCTTCTGCACCATTTTTTGCAGTAATTGCTTTATATCCCTTTCTTTCAATCATTTCTTTTATCAAATTTGATATATTCTTATCATCTTCAGCTACCAGTATAGTTTTTTGCATTTAAATAATATCCATTTATGATTAATGCCTATTTATATTTTAAAGACATAATTAAATAATTTCAAAAAAAGTTGAGAAATTTCTGTTCTTTTTTACGGAAGATTTACTAAGGTGAACTTCGAGTTTTGAATTAGTCGTTGGTAACGATTCACCAACTCAATAATTAGTTCTTGAAATATTCCATATTTCTATATCTATAAAATAAGAAATATTGTTTAATACTAAAAATTATATATTAATCGACAAGAACTAATTAGAATTAAAGAAATCACTATTTTCTATGAAAATTTTACTTTTTTTAATAGTTTTATATTTGACCTAATATACTTTTTACAAAGTAATTTGGAGAGTAGAAATGAAAAATGGTGTAATGGATCTAGTTTCAGAGGAATATGTGGTTCTTGATGGAGCTATGGGAACTTTACTCCAGAAGAAAGGACTTAAAGAGGATAATTTGCCTGAAGAGTGGAATAGTCTGCGTCCTGAAATTGTAAGAGAGATTCACCTCGAATACCTTCTTGCAGGAGCACAGATAGTGGAAACAAACACCTTCGGTGCTTCAGAAGTTAAGATGAGGATGGTGGGAAAAGATAGTATTTCTAATGATGTAAATAAAAGAGGTGCAGAACTTGCAATAGAGGCATTGAAAGCTTTCAGAGGTAAGAACAGTATTCCAGCTGAAGAGAAAGGGGATGAAAGGTATATCGCAGGCTCTGTGGGACCAACAGGTAAGATGCTTGGTATAAATATTTCCCAAAAAGAAGTTGAGAAATCTTTTACTGATCAGGGTTTAATTCTAGCAGCCACAGGAGTTGACCTTTTTATTGTTGAGACCATGATGGATCTTAAAGAGGCTGTGCTTGCATGTAAAACATTGAAAAGGGAAACCCTGCTCCCAGTATTCGTTTCACTGGTATTCAATAAAACAAACAAGGGAGATTATAGAACTCTCTATGGAAACAGTGTTTCTGATACAGTTGTTAAATTGATTGATGCTGGAGCAGATGCTATTGGCACAAACTGCGGATTGATTGACGAGTATATCGATGTCATATATGAGATGAGGTCTCTGACTCATTACCCTCTTGTTATATATCCAAATGCCGGAGTTCCTAAGCTGAAAAATGGAGTAACCTTTTTTGAGCAGACCCCTGAATATATGATTTCATTTTTAGATAGAATAATAGAAGCAGGGGCAACGATTATAGGCGGATGTTGCGGAACTACCCCTGAATATATTCAACTACTCTCAGAAAGGCTGAGGGGCCGCAAGCTAAACAGATAAGTATATTTAAGACAAGCATTTTTCGTCCTCAATGTAAGTGGTTATCTCCCCTTATTTTTTAGCAAAAACGGTTTGAAGCCATATGCTTCAATTTAATCGAAAGCGACGCGAGGCTGAAAGCCTGAATTTGAGAGATAGCCACGTGAGGCTGTAACCTGATTTTGAGCTCTGGATGAAGAAGGGTGTAAAATGAAACCTAAGAAAACATTTTTTTGAAGAATTCAGGGGTTCTAACGATTTTTCCTGTCTTGTCTGTAAAGGGATGAACTGTGTATCCTTCTGCAGCAATAATGTTCTCATTTTGTAAATAGATCTTATAACCTATTTTAAGACTTGCCCCCTCAAGTTTTAAGAGTTCGGACTCTACAGTTGCAACATCATCGTACTTGAGACCTTTTCTGTACCTACAGTACGCTTCTCTAACTGGGAGTAAGAAGCCTCTATCTTCAAGCTCTCTGTATGAAATACCGTTTTTCCGCAAAAGTTCTGTCCGTGCAGCTTCCATCCATGAAAAGTAGTGTGCATGATGAAAAAGGCCCATCCTGTCTGTTTCCACATACCTTACTCTTATTTCAATATGAGCTTTATACATAGATCACCTCTTTATGTATTGGTTACAAACGATAACTGTAGTATAATTATTTAATCTATACTTTACAAAAGAAAAACTGGAGGGAAGATGAAAAGGTACAGAATCTGTGGAATCCAGATTGAAACAGGAAAGGACACGAAGAAGAATATTGAAAAAATCGTCTCTTTTTTTAAGAAGGCATGTATCGGGAAGCCTGATTTTGTCATTTTACCGGAGATGTTTGAGATTGTTCCAGAACCGAAAGATGCAGTGAAATATTCACATAACATTCCCTCAGAAATAACTGATACTCTTTCAGGATTGGCTAAAGATTTTTCTGTGAATGTTATTGGGGGATCGTTCTTCGAAAGGGATGGGGAGGAGGTTTACAATACCTCTCTGGTATTTAATCGGGATGGCAGGATATGTGGAAAATACAGGAAGATGCATCTGTTCGATGCCTTCGGTTACAACGAATCTTCAACTATAGCAAAAGGAAATGAACCTCTCTTATGTGAACTTGAAGGATTAAAGTTTGGTGTTGCCATATGCTACGATATAAGGTTTCCAGAAGTTTGCCGCTACTATGCAGTAATGGGTGCTAAGATTGTATTTTTACCTGCTGCCTTTTTCCAGCCAAACCACGATCACTGGCAGCTGAATATCCGTTCAAGAGCTCTTGATAACACGATTTTTGTGATGAGCTGTAACCAGACAGGGAAAAGATTTGTGGGAAGGAGTATGGTTGCCAATCCATGGGGGGTTTCTGTTTCATCTATGGGTATAGAAGAGGGGTATTATATTGCTGACATAGATATTGGGCTCATTGAAAAAACACGAGAGAAATTGCCCTTTCTTGAAAACAGGAGGTTTGATGTTTCGATTATGGGGAAAGATTAATAGGATTGAGATTGAAAAAATATCACTATTGATCTTGCCAATATAGCTTCATTATGAAACCGACATTTTCTCATGACATTCACTAAAACCTATATTTGGATGTATGGCAAGTCAAAAAATTTCTATGTGTGAAGAAATAATTCAAAAAAAAGTAAATTAAGTTATTCGGTTCGGCAACACCATATTCCAAAATAAGGACAATTTGCGACAATTGATATTGTCAGTTGTTCATTAAATTGGTGGGATAAGTTTTCGGATATATAATAATTTTTACTTATCGGATTTAAGGAAAAGATTCATCTTGGTACCACATTGCGGGCATATCCCTTTTGCCTGACGTCGACCTTTTGCATTCGTGATTATTTGTACATCTTTCATAGGGCGCTTGGCCTTGCATTTTACACAATAGGCTTCATATTCATTCATGGTGTTCCCTCCATTTTATTTTATAAACATGTAATTTATCATATTTAGAAAAAAGATGCAATATATATAGTTATATTTTTCAATTATTTCAAGAATAAATATTTTCTGAAAAAGATATTCTTCTTTAATGTTTTCTTTTAATTCTTCGAGAGTCTCTCCCCGTGTCATAATTTCTGGATGTTCACGTCAGGAATATGGCCTGAAAAGTAAGCGCGGTATTAAAACTTACTATGTTTTTGCATTCCAGCTTGCCATAAGAATATTTGGTATTGCTAAGAAGAGCAACAATTCATACATAACATATCCCGTTTTATTTAATAGGCTTTTATTCAAGGTATTGAAAGATCCGTGAAGAAGAGCGTTTGTACTTAGTTTTGATTCAGAAAGTAAAGATTAATATTCATTTCTCTACTGATGAAATAATGAGCTTTTTAAATAATTACTGCGAGTTCGAATCTATACTGTTTGTTTTAATATTTAACATATTTCAAAAGGTGATATTCTCTATATTGTGCAAATCATTATCTCTTGTAAAATATTTGCAAACAAGGTATGATTGATTGATATCGATTTAACTGCTACTTTTTAATAACAATTTAGTTTGAATACAAAGGAGCAGAAAAGTGAGAAAATTAATTCTAATTTCAATAGTGCTGTTGCTTTTTCTAATCCCGTTTACATTGAGCGCACAAGAGAAAAACCCATGGTACACATTGAGCCTTGGTGCCAGGGGTGGCTATATCATGCCTATTGGTCCGCAGAGTGAGTCTCTCAGCGGCGGGATAAACGCGAGTATCTTTTTAAACTTCAATCCCAAACTTATCAATAACTTTATGCTGCAACCAGAATTCACCTTTTCTGGTTTCCAGGGAAAGGTAAATACGAATATTTTTTCCTCGTTCTTTTCCCTGGGATTAAACGCTACGTACAATCTTCCAATTTTGAAATGGCTCGAGGCAAGTGCAACTGTGGGCGGTGGGTATTATCTTAACAGTGTTGTAGAGAATAATGTTGAGATAGGTAGTGCTTCCAATCCTTATATTAAGGCCATCGCAGGCCTTGATTTTGTCATTGATCCTCACTTCAACCTGAATGCCTCTGTAAGCTATCTCAATTATCTTGCTGCCGATGATCCGATGTCTGCTCTTGCAATCATTGCTGCAGGAAACTACCGATTTGGGAAGAGCCCAGAAGAGCTTAAATACGACTGGAGTATCGAGATAAACGAGGTTAAGATCAATCCTCTCTTTTCAGCATTATATAAATATTATGAAGAGACCCCGGCAGGCACAATCAGGCTCTCGAATGTTTCGAAAAAGGAGGTAAAAAATATAAAGGCTTCGGTTCAGGTGAAGGAATATATGGATTACCCAACACCGAGCAAGGTTGTTGATGTTCTTGCTCCCGGAGAGAGTGTTGATATTGACCTCCATATTCTCTTCAATATGAAGGTCCTCTCTATTACTGAAGATACTCCCCTTACTGCAAATGTGAGTGTAAACTATATGGTTGCAGAGAGGGACTATGCAAAGGAAGAGAGCGTAACCTTCAAGCTTTACAACCGAAACGCCATGACCTGGAGCGATGACCAAAAGCTTGCATCATTCATTACTCCAAAGGATACACCGGGTAAGGTTTTTGCGCGTAGTATTATCCAGCAGTACCAGGATGAAAAGATAAACGTGCTCAATCAACAGCTTCAGGCTGCAATAGAGATATTCGATGCACTCGGAACCTATGGACTCGCATATGTTCCAGACCCGAAAACGCCATTTAAAAAGTTTGCTGAGACCAAGGATGCAGTAGACTACATACAGTATCCGAGGGAGACTTTGAGATTCAGGACAGGTGACTGTGATGATATGGTAGCACTGTACTCTTCGCTTCTTGAGAATATCGGGATACCGACAGCACTGGTTACAATTCCGGGCCATATCTTTATGATGTTTGATACGGGCGTATCAAAATACGATTTTCGTGAGATAACAGAGGACAGGGGAATGTTTATTGAGAAGAACGGTAATGTATGGATACCGGTTGAAGTGACTTTAGCGGGCGATACATTTATAAGGGCATGGCAGGAAGGTGCTAGACAGTATAATAAGACTATAATAAACAATGAAGAGATCGGAATATATCTCACAGCAGAGGCATGGGAGGAGTACGTGCCGGTAACCCTCGAGGAGTTCGGCTGGGAGCCTGAAGTACCTGACATAGGTGAAATTGCAGCGCTGTATGATAAAGATATTGAGGCTCTTGTTGGAAGCGAAATGAATCAGCGGGTAAAGGAAATACAGGCACAAATAGATAAAGAACCGCAGGATCCCAAATTGTACAATAAACTTGGAATTACCTATGGACGCTACGGGAAATATGACCAGGCAATTGAAAGTCTTAAAAAGGCGATTGAACTTGACAGTGAATATGCTTCTGCTCACAACAACCTTGGAAATGTACATTACCTGATGGGAGAATACGAGGAGGCTTATTCTTACTACATGAAAGCGTTGAAATATAAAGAGAGTCCCCTTATCATGATAAACATTGCAAAGGCCGTCCATAAAATAGGAGATTATGAGAAGGCGAAGACATATTATCTCAGCGCTGTTAAGATGGATAACAGGTTTGAAAAGAAGTACGCTTATCTTGACATGGGCGCTGGAGAAGAGCTCAGAGCTTCAGACAGAGCAAGAATCGACGTAATGGTAGAGTGGGATTATAAATAAAGGGTAAAAAAGGTGAATATGATGAATAGATTTTTGAAAATCCTTATTGTTGTTCTTTTTATAGGCATTTCGTACATAGGTCTATCAGATGTTATAGTAACCTATAAAAGCGGTGAATGTAAGGTAGACCTCTATGGAAGCAGCAAATGGAAAGATTTATCACTTAATATGAAGCTGAATGAGAAGTCTGTCATAAAAACTGGGCATGATGGAGAGGTAGAAATTAAAGTAGATGGGGAGGCTATAATTGTCGGGGGAGATACAAGAGTGAATATTAAAAATATCATCCAGAATCTGCAGGAAAGGAAGAAATTAGCCTGGTTTTCGAAGCTTTCTCCTGTTTTAAGAACTATTGTCGGAGAGAAATCAGAACGTGTCAAGACCGCATTCATGGGCGTAAGAGCAATACCGGAGGGTGAAGGAGAGCTGGACTGGATGGGTGAACTGGAGGAAGAGGATCCAGTAAGCAGGTTTGAAAATGGAAAGGAACTTTATAATGAGGGGAGTTATGTAAAGGCCATTAATATATTTAAAGATGTTATTGATACTGAAGAACTATCGCCAATAAGAGAAGAGGTAGCCTTCTATCTTGGTTCATCGATGTTTAATAATATGCAGTATGAAGAGTCTCTTGGCTATTTAGATGAGAGTATGAAGGATAAGAATGCATATTTTTATGAGGTAGCCCTTTTAAACGCCTCTTTTGCTTACTATTTTATGAAGAATTATCCGGGTGCAATTGAAAGTTTTAAAATCTATACTAAAGAGTTCAATGAAGGAGATTTCAAGCCCTATGCCTTATTAATGCTTGGTAAATCTCATAAGGCTCTTGGTGAGAAGGAAAAGGCAAAGAGCTATTTTCATGATATAGAAGCAAGTTACATGGACACAGAAGTATACTCAGATGCCTTGAATGAGATGCAAGGATTGTAATCCATAAAATGGGGACACAATACTTTGGGACACAATAAAAGGGGACACCATAAACATATATTAAAGACACAATATCTCAATACAAGATTATTCACTAAAATACAAGCTTGAAAAAACATTTCCTGCGGGTAACCGCCTAATAATTGTTAAGAATAAATATTAAAATTTTTCATAATCGATTTCCTCTACTAATCTTACTGTGTTTTCTCTAAAAAATTGAAACTAATACGAGAATAAAAATCCCCACTTTCTTGTTTAATTAAATACAAATACACTATTCAAGGAAAATCAGATGTCCAGAATTGCACGTATCGTGATTCCAGGCTATCCACACCATGTGATACAGCGAGGCAACCGTCGACAGATAGTATTCTTTTCTGAACAGGATAAGAGAGCGTATATCAAGCTGTTACATCAAGAAACAGTTAAATGCGGTATTGAAATCTGGGCATACTGTCTTATGGATAACCATGTGCATCTCATCGTAGTACCAGAAAGGGAGGATAGTCTTGCGCCTGGAATTGGTGAAACACACAGAAAATATACCAGAATGATCAACTTTCGAGAGGGATGGCGAGGATACCTCTGGCAAGGTCGATTCCTATCATATCCGCTTGACAAAAGGTATCTCTATTCGGCTGTGCGGTACGTGGAAAGGAATCCTGTGAGGGCAGGATTGGTGAAGAATGCAGAAGATTATAGATGGTCAAGTGCTAGGACACATGTCTATCATGAACATGATATTTTATTATCAGATTCTTTTTTGAGTTCAGAAATTAAAGATTGGGCTTTATATTTATCAGAATACGAAGATCCTCTATTAACAGATACTTTTAGGAAACACGCCAGTACTGGACGTCCCCTAGGTAATGGAATTATGATAAAAGAGAAGTAGAAATCATGTCACCAAGTATTGTGTCCTAAAGTATTGTGTCCCCAACATGTTACAGCAATATTTCTGATTTATGGAGATTTCTAAACTTGAAATAATAGGGAATTGCAAGAATATTTATCAGCAACAGTTGCAGCACTGAGAACCCGTCGGTATTATATGCATAAGAATCTTCAGTAATTTCTGGATGTTTCCACAAGTTGCTGATTTTAAATTTCAAGCACCTTATCCAGGAATAGCTTTTTCTATACAGGTTTGCAAGCTGGCGGTAAAACTCCTTTCTGCTTAGCCTTGTAGGAAGAATTGAATGTGCAAAATCAAAAAGTTCATAGTCTCTTAATGCAAATCGATGTTCATTATCAGCATACAGTTTGGTTCCTGGAAGAGGGGTTAAAACAGCAAAAATAGTGCGGAAGAGGCTCTTTTCATAAACATATTGAAGAATTTCGGCAAAATCTTTAACAGTGGACTCAGGCTTAATTACAAAATGTGCATCAATATAAATACCTAGTTTTTTAAGTATGCGTATTGCCTCATCATTCATTTTAACTGAGGTTCCTTTTTTTAATTCCTTTAAGTCTTCATCCTTTATGGCTTCAATTCCTACTGTTAGATGTCTGAGGCCTGCTTCCCTTAAGCTTTCAATGAGGTCAGGATGTTTTACTATGGTGTTACTACGGGCATACATTTTGAGCTTCCTGCTTATATTATGCTTTTTTATCATTTCGCTTAATTCCCATGCATGTTTTACATTATGCAGGGTATTGTCATCAGAAACATCGATATACTCAGCCTCATCAGGCATATTTTTCATCTCTTCAATTACAGATTTCACATCACGTGTTACATATTTGCCATCCATTAATTTCCAGCAGGCACAGAAGGTGCACTGGAAGGGACACCCTCTGCTTGTCATAATGAGTCCAGTTTTTTTCCCATATGGATCGTGATACTTTTTCCAGTAATCGCGTGTTAAATGCCTCGCTGGTGTAGGTAGTGCATTTATGTCAAAATTGCTTTCTCTTTTAGTAAGGATGAGTTTATTACCTCTAATAAATGCAATATTTTTAACACTTTCTAAATCCCCTCCCTCTTCGAAGGTATTGATATATTCCCTGAAAGATTTATCTGCATAGCCAATGAAGATGGTATCAATATAGCCTTCTGCAAAATCGGAAGGCATAAAGGTTGCATGATGCCCTCCAATAATCGTTTTAATCCTGCTGTTGTATTTTTTTATCTCTTTCAAAATATTCTTACTCGCATTAACATCAACAGTATATGCTGTTGTTCCCACCAGGTCTGGTTTAAAGGCATCCAGTTTTTTCATTAAGTTCTTTTTTTCAGCTCTGATTCGCATATCCAATATTTCAACTTCATGTTCTTTTACAGAAGCAGCTAGATATTCAAATTCCAGCGGTTCATACCGGGTTATAGTAAGTAGATTGGGATTTACTGGTGGTTTAACGAAGAGTATTTTCATGAAAGGTCCTTAATTTAGTATATGTATTTCACTGCTGCTTTTTCTTTTAATATATCAGAATATCATAGAACTCAAAATTTTCAAGGAAGTTACTAATATATATGTAATAGGCTCATATTACAAGATATATTTAAAATAGTTAAATTGGTTTGCCAGATGGGTAAATGCACAAATGGCTGCAAGCCTGAAGACAGTCACTGCTATCTAAACGAGAACCAAGATCAGCTTAAAGATTGAATTTTTATAAACCTATTTTGTATGTTATAATGATGTAGCGGAGTACGTGTCATGCACAAGTTTGTAATTACGATTAAAATTCTATTGTTCATGATAACAACCTTTTTTGCCTCTGTTTCATCTCTCAGTGCTCAGGAGGTTATCATCACATACGAGAGTGGAAAATGCGAGGTAGATCTCTATGGAAGTGGGAAATGGGTAGATGTTTCAGTTGATATGGAATTGGAAAGCAAATCCATAATAAGGACCGGGGATAATGGAGAACTTGAGCTTATAATTGATAATAATACAGTTTCTATTGGACAGAATAGGCAGATAATGATAGATGACCTTCTCAATAAAATAAATGAAAAAAAGAAGATCAGGTGGTTGAAAAAGGCAACAAAATACACAAAGGCTATTGGAATAAGAGATGATTCCTATTCAAGAACCGCTCTTGCAGGGGTAAGAGGAGAGAAAAGTGAAGAGGAAGAATTAGAATGGTTTGACGATTTTGGGGAAGAAAGGGAGTTTCAGAGTGGGAAAGAGCTCTTTGAAGAGGGCAAGTTTACAGAAGCAATTAATATATTCAGTAAAATCATTGCAGAAGAGGGGATTGAAACAGAAGGTGGTGAGGTTGCATACTATCTTGGGATCTCTCTTTTTAACAGCTTGCGGTATAAAGATGCTATCCCTTATTTAGTTGAAAGCTTAAAGGACAAAAGTGCACCCTACTATGAATCAGCTTTGATGAATTATGCATTTACTCAGTATTTCCTGGGAGATTACAATAATGCAATAGAGGGTTTTAATAATTACATTAAGGATTTCGGTGAGGGCGATCTAAAGCCCTATGCTCTTTTAATGCTTGGTAAATGTTATAAAGATATAGGGAAAAAGGTAGATGCGCTCATATACTTTACGAAGATTGAGAAAGAGTATAAAAATACAGATGTATATATTGATGCTATTGAGGAGATGAAAGGATTATAAGTTTTGATTTAATGTATGAGAGATATAGATTCCCGCTTTCGCGGGAATGACAGTGGGGCGGGAAAGACAACGGGAGTAGAAATGACAGTAGAAACAGGAATAACAATGTGAGCATTAATGATAAAGTTAAAGCTTCATATTTTTAATCCTATCACAGGCCTCTTTCACTTTTTCAAGCGGAGGAACCAGGGCTAGACGGATAAATCCCTCTCCAGGATTAACTCCATGAGCTTTCTGAGAAAGCCAGGATCCAGGGGTTGTCACAACAGCAACTTCTTTTACCAAGAGCATTTTTGCGAACTCAATGGATGTATATCCCGCAGGAACCTTCTGCCATAGATAAATTGTCCCCTTGGGTTCACATCGAGGAAGACCGATCTTTTCAAATGCATCTATGATAATATCTCGTTTTTTTCGGTAATCCTTGCGGAGCTTTTCAACATGCTCTTCATCTTTCAACGCCTGAATCGCAGCATCCTGAATAAATGTAGCTGTGCCTGAATCAATGTTCGGCTTAACCTTTTTATAGGCATCGATTATACGTTTATCTCCTGCCATCCATCCTACTCTGTAACAGGTCATGTTGCTCCTCTTTGAAAGAGATTGAAAAACAACAACTCCCTCCCTCCTGAGCTCCAAAATGGAGAGGGGAGCTTCATCATAATAATTTTCCGTATAGGATTCATCAGATGCGATAATAATGTTGTACTTTTCACCAAACTCCAACACCTCTTCATAGAAAGCCCGTGTAGGAAAGGCTGCTGTCGGGTTGTTTGGATAGTTAATCCAGAGGAGCTTTGCCCTATGTAGAATATCTTCTGGTACAGACTTTAGATCAGGAAGGAAATCATTCTCGGGAAGCAGATTTAATAAGTAAGTTTTTCCCTCAGCAAAATGAGTACCTCTCGACCATGCCGGATAGCCCGGATTTAAGGCAAGCGTATAATCTCCCGGGTTTATAAAGGTTTCAGGGAAATTAAAGATTGCCTCCTTTGAACCGATAGTCGACATAATTTCTGTTTCCGGGTTCAGGTCAATACCAAATCTTTTCTTGCTCCACCAAGCTGCAGTCTCTCTGAACTCCAGATTACCAATATAGCTCGGATATCCCGAGGATTTTCTCTTTTCAATCCCTTCCTTGCATGCGTTTCTTATTATTTCTGGGGTTGGCAATGTTGGGTCACCAACGCCAAAGTCGATAGGCTCTATGCCTTCACTTTTTAACTGATCTACAATATTATCAACATCAGCAAATGCATAAGATCCAATTGCTCTAACCCTATCAGCGATTTTAATTTCCATTCGTATACTCCAGAATAAAAATTTGATCAATGATACATTAAGGCGTGTAGGATGTCAAACAATTGTATCAAAGGGTATACAGTGTAAAGGGTTACTTCTATAGCTTTAACTGTAATTGCGGGCTAATTCAATCCTTTGACCGATTGGTGGATGAGAATGAAATAAAACGACCCTGATCTTTTTTGGATATGCTACAAGAAGGTTTGTGTTTGCAAGTCCTGCCATTACTCTGATAAAGGCATCAGGATCCCCGGTTAGATCAAGGGCACTACGGTCAGCTTCCTCCTCCTTCAATCTTGAATAGGCATTTGTACCAATCTTTACTGGAAAAGAGATTAATCCAGAAAAGAGTATAAAAAGGGGTAAAAGTGATAGGGTTATTTGAAAGTCTTCGGGAAATCCGGCGAAGAGATTCATTACTCTGCTTAAAATAAAAAATATTATTATTGAAGTGATGAGACTTAAAATCGAGAGCTTTATAATGTGCCTTCTTACATGATGTCCCATTTCATGTGCGAGTACTACAAGAATTTCGGGGATACTTCTGTTTTTCAGCAGAGTATCTCCAAGTAGAACTCTTCTCGTTTTCCATAAACCGGTAAGAGCAGCATTCTCTTTTTTTGTTCTGGAGCTTAGGTTGAAAGAGAATATTCCTTCAACTTTGATCTTTGCCTTATCGAACATTAGCTTTATTCTTTTAACGAGTTGCTCGTCTTCTACTCGTGTTTGTTTGAAAAATATTGGGAGAAGAACTACAGGGAATATTACTGTTATGAATATCTGGAATAGAAACATCCCCATAACCCCAAAGCCCCACCAGTAATTAGGTGTGCGATTAAAGAGAAAAAAGATAAGCAGAAGCATGGGATATCCAAGGAGAAACCCTAAAAAAAGACCTTTTACTCCATCAGTTATCCATGATTTTATGCTCTGTGACGAAAGCCCGAACCTTTTTTCAATCAGATAATCCTTTTTAAACGAAATGGGAAAGAGAAGGATAATTAGAGGTATAGACAGGAACAGGGTGTAGATTAACACAGAGAGAGACATTTTGAATTGTACTGCCATTATCGAGATGCCTTTTGATACCCCTGATATGTAAAATACAAAAAGGTAAATTCCAGCGATAGATGATTGTATAAGATTTAGAACGTCCTTTTTTCTTTGGTATAGTTTTGCCTTTTTCTGAATATGTGGATTAAGGATGCTATGCATGATCATATACACTGTTTATGTGAAATAAATTAATAAGAGTGGAAATAATCATCAAGATGAAAGGTTTATGTAATAGTACTAAACTATTTTATAAAAAGTACTATAATAATTATTAGGAGAAATATTAGCTTTTAATATCTTAAAAATTTTGGGAGTTTTTCTGTGCCAGATGTAAAAGATATTGAGAGGTTCAAAAAGGTACTTGATGAAATAGGAGAGAGGGAAATTGAGATCGGAGAGGTCGATGAGAGGGATTATACTGTTAAAGGCAGGGAACCAGTAGTCCTGGAAGAGGAGATAGAAAGGCCAGGGGAGGGAGTAACGATAGAGGGTGAAGCTGATCTGGATGAACTTCTCAGGGATATTGAGGTAGGGCTGACAGAAGAAAAGGAACTGGAAGAAAAACTCGTGAAAGAGGGGGAGGCGGAAACTCAAGAGGAGGTTGAGGTTGTAGAACCTGGGCTTGAAGAGGAGAAGGCTGTAGAAGA
>CAYRKG010000001.1:21496-97023 GCA_964424795.1 uncultured Spirochaetota bacterium | reverse complement strand
CATTAGAACCTGAGCTTGAAGTGGGAGAGGAGTTTGAGCTCAAAGAGGAGGTTGAGGTTGTAGAACCTGGGCTTGAAGAGGAGAAGGCTGTAGAAGAGGAAGTGGAGCCCGAAAAGTTTGAAGCATTAGAACCTGAGCTTGAAGTGGGAGAGGAGTTTGAGCTCAAAGAGGAGGTTGAAGCTGTAGAACCTGGGCTTGAAGAAGAAGAGGGCTTTGATCTACCAAGTGATTTTGATATGGGAATGCTTGATTTAAAAGAAGGACCTCCTGAAGAAATCGTAAAGTTGACAAAAGTAGAAGGTGAGGAGGCAATAGAAGAAGAAATACCGGGGATGGAGGCTGAAGAGGAGAAAGAAGAAGAAATAGCTGAGATGGAGGCTGAAGAGGAGAAAGAAGAAGTCGTAGAGGAAGCATTGGAAGAGTTTGAAATGCCGGACCTGGAGGAAATCGAGACCCTCGAAAAGGCAGAAGGGCCTCCACCTTTAGAAGAAGTAAAGGAGTTATTACCGGAATTGGAGGAGGAGCCTACTCCTGAAACTTTGGAGGAAAAAGAGCCTTTTGAAGCTCCAGTTGGTTTAGAAGAGCTTAAGATTCCTGAGATTGAGGAAGAGGAGCTTCTGGTTGTAGAAGAAAAGGCAATTGAAGAGGAAGCGCCAGTTAAAAGAGAGGGTGAAGAGGTTTTACCTCATCTTGAAGAAGAGATTGAAGAGGAGGTTATTCCTGCTGAAGAAAAAAAAGAGGCAGCTGCTAGGGTTATTGATATTGAGCTTAGTGATGAGGATATCGTCCTTATAACGGCAAAGCTAAAACAGATAGATCCACATCTTGCTACGCAGATCAGAGATATTATTGTAGGTGTAACCCTTCCTGAAGATTCGATAAAGGGATTAATAGAGCTGCTTGTTAGCGACGCTCCTGAAGAAGAAATTATACGATATGTTGAAAGGGCCACTGGAAAAAAAGTTGTACCAAGGATAAGAATACCGGAAGTTATTACTGTTCCAAGAAAGCCAACAGCCTTAGAGACAATCATACAAAATATTGGTCCGCTTGTAAGGGTAGCTGCACTATCTGTTGTAATTTTGGCGATTTTAAGTACGATTTTCATGGTGTTTATTTATAGGCCTATTAAGGCAGGAAGATACTATAGAGAAGGGATTGTTTATATCAGAAACGAAGATTACGCTGGAGCAGAAGAGAGTTTTAGAAATGCAATAAGAATATATGAGAAAGTAAAGGAGTACGATACCTTTGGCTGGGAATATATGCTCTCTGGAAATTATGATAAAGCCATGGAAAAGTTTACAGCTGGAATAGCAAAAGATGAAGGGGTAAAAAATCTTGACATAAGACTGCACCTTGCAAAGCTCTATAATGTCCTTGGCAAATATGAGAAGGCTGATGAGCTTTATGATATAGTCACTGATAAAAAACCTGGAATATATACCTATAATAAATTAAAAGGGGAAAACCTTATAGATTGGGGGAAACTTGAGGCTGGGTATCTGGATCCAGCATACAGTCTTTTTAAAGAGGAGTTTTCAAAGAATCCTAAAAGTAGTGATCCTCTTTTTCAAATGCTATACATCCATCTTCTTAAGAACGATGTAGAAAACATAAATTATTTGTATACCTTTTTAAACGAAAATTATCCTAAAGAAGTAGATAAGGATGTATTCACCGAACTTGCCTCTTTCTATATCAACAATGAACAGATTGATCCTGTTAGGAAAATCCTGGAAGATGTACTGAATGGCTATCCCGACTATCCAAAGGCCTACTATGCTTTTGCTCAGTACTATAAGGTGATAAAGAATAAGAGGCTTGAAGAGGAAATGCTTAAACATGCGATTAAGTTTGAGAACAAGAGAAAGCTTGAATACCCATGGGATACAAGGAACAGAGCGCTTTTGTCTAATGCCTATAATGACTTAGGTGAGATCTACGCTGGATTGGAAATTCCTGGTATGTCTGCAGAGGCAATAAATTATTTTAAGCAGGCTATTGAAGAGAATGAAAAGAACAAAAAGGTATATTTCAATCTTGCTCAGGTTTATTTTTATGGTGAGAAGAATTATGATCTTGCACGTACATACTATGAGAAGGCGAAACTCATGGGATATGAAAACAACGATTTAAACTATAATCTCGGTATTTTATATTTTTATAAAAAGATGTTTAAGAAGGCTTTAAGCCAATGGTCAAAACTTTCGGAAACTATGCCTGATAATCCTAATATAAGTTTTGCAATGGGGAGTTCACTACTACATTTAGGTGAATATAGTTCTGCACTTGGAGAGTTCTTGATGCTTGAAGAACTCTACGATGATCTCGTGGCCAGTCTTGGGGAGATAAAGCCATGGAGAGCTTATCATAAACGGATTATTCTTGAAGCTTCTGCAGTTAACAATAACCTCGGTGTAGCCTATCAAAAATTGTATGAGACTACGAAAAATCCCGAGTATCAGAAATACAGTCTTGTATCGCTCTATAAAGCAGCAGAGCTAGCTGATATCATGGGGATAGAAAAAGGGGAAATACAGTACAATATTAACTATATTGTTCATCCGGAAGTTATCCGTGGAGATATGGCTATAAATAATAATACCAGCGATAATTATAGATTTGTAACTCAGTAGAAAGGCCATCCTTATTTAAATCTTGCTCAAATAGAAGAAAGTTGTTATATTTAGCCGAAAGTTGAATTTTCGAACATATTAATGCCATATCGATTCTGCTAGGAGCCGTAGATGAAAATCCGTATGTTAGGAAATAAGGTCGGAATGACTCAAATTTTTGATGAAAAGGGAACGGTAATTCCTGTAACTGTTTTAAGGGTAGGACCTTGCTATGTTGTTGCAAAAAAAACTGAAGAGAAGAATGGATATAGTGCTATCGTGCTTGGATTTGAAGATATAAAAGAGAGTAAGGTGAGGAAAAGCGAACTCGGTCTTTTTCAAAAGGCTAATGTTTCTCCCAAGAGGATGCTAAAAGAATCCCGGGTTTCAAAAGAGGAACTCGTTAAGTTTGAAATCGGGCAGGAACTCAATATTGAGTTGTTTAAAAAAGGGGACTTTGTAGATATAACTGGAAAATCAAAAGGGAGGGGCTTTTCCGGTGTTATGAAGAGGCATGGGATGGCAGGAGCTAAAAGAAGCCATGGCACTCATGAGTACTTCAGACATGGTGGGTCAATAGGATCATCAGCATCTCCATCGCGGGTATTTAAAGGAAAGAAGATGCCTGGTCGATATGGTGGAGCAAGGGTGACGGTTCAAAACTTGATGGTGGCAGATGTCAAACCTGATAAACATATTATGCTGGTCAAAGGAGCAGTTCCAGGTCCGAACAGAGAGTATATAGAAATTACTCATACAGTGAAGGTAACTGCTTAAGATCAATGAGTTTAATTGTGGATCCCTGTGTGTTTTCAAATCCTTAATTCTATACGAGTTTATGATCAGGAAGGATTTTGGCTGCAATAAGACCGGAGTTAGATAACTATTTTATGAATATTGCAATCATGGTCTCAAGCAGGTCGACCTGTTTGAGACGTAGAGTTGGATCTGTAATTGTACAGGGAAAACAGTTAGTATCTACAGGGTACAACGGCGCCCCGCAAGGTATATCGCATTGTCTGGATATTGGGTGCGGGAGAGAAGGAGTGCCTTCGGGTGAACGCTCTGAACTCTGCCGGGGTGCCCATGCAGAACAGAATGCAATAAATTTTTCAGCTCGCTATGGAATTTCAATTGATGGTGCTACAATATATACAACCAACCTCCCCTGTTCCTGGTGTTCAAAGAGTATTATAAACTCAGGAATTATAAGGGTTGTATTTTTACATGATTACCCCGATCTGGCTTCAAAGGAAATTCTTTCGAGCATAAGGCTTGAAAAGATTCAAAATTTTAGTCCTATTAACATTGAATAAACAGGTTGTGCACAGGGTAATGTTCAGTTTGATAGTAGAAGAGTCGGGTCGATAATTTAATTTCTTTTATTTTATAGAGATATGAAGAATTTCGATTAATTTTTGACATAATTATGCTAAAATCGATAAAGTTTTATGATTAAACTGTATTGAACATAAATAGAAAAGATATAAGAGTATGGGGAAGTGGCTGGGGAGAAAATCTGTGGAAATTGGGAGTTGCGATAAATTATAAACACTTTATTAACAGGTTAAACGGTGCATGAAATACAGGATAGACATAAAGAGTGTAGTAACCTTTCTTGTTATTATTAATTTTATTATGTTTTTCATCTTATGGGTAGGTGGTAACAGGCCTGTACCTCAAAGTTTATTAGATAAACTGATTTCAAAAGGTAAAATAGAATCAGCTTTTGCCATAGAAAGGCGTTCCCTCATAATAGCACTTTTTAGTCTTTTTCCTATTTTAATAAAAGAACTGGGATGGGTATGGCAGGTATTTACCTACATGTTTCTACATGGCAGTTTCTTACACATTTTTTTCAACATGTATGCTCTTTTTCTATTTGGGAGACCTCTTGAAGAGAAATGGGGGACGAGGGAGTTTACCCTATTTTATTTTTTTACAGGTATTGGCGCTGGAATAGTTACCTTTTTATGGAATATGGTTAGAAGTCCATTGATTCCTACGATAGGTGCGTCTGGTGCTATCTTCGGGATTATGCTTGGCTTTGGGCTTGAGTTTCCAGAAGCTATCCTGCTTCTCTTTTTTATCATACCAGTAAAGGCAAGGTATGCTGCTTTTATATTCGGTGGAATTGAACTTGTTATGATTCTAATGGGATCCATGCGTGGGATAGGTCATTTTACCCATCTTGCAGGTCTATTGTTTGGCTACATATACTATGTCTTAAGGATAAAGAACTTGTACAGGGGAAGGCGGGTCAGAGTACGAAGAAGGGTAAAAGAGGTTATGCCAAAGAAAAGAGTAGCTGTTTCAGAAAGTAGGAAGATGAGGGATATCGAAAGGGTAATGACTGTCAGAGAGAAAATTAAATCAGGAGATACACTTGCCCGTTCAGATATGGTCTTTCTTTCTAAATTGAAGGATTCATATTACCAGGACAGTGCTCAACTGTGCGATTATGATGAGTTTGATATTAATGCCCATAGCTGTAAAGATTGTGATTCTTTCTATGCCTGTCTCTACAGATTTATTTTAAAAAAGTAATCAGTTTTCAAGAATCACTTTCTATTTATAAAATAATTTATAATAAAATCTACAAAGGCAGAAACTTCTGCTTGCATTTTATTCTATCTTTTAATAATATATGCCTTGATATGGAAGATAAAGCCCTCATAAAGTTAAATAGATATATTGACTCCATGCCATCACTCTCTATAACTGTTGCCAAGATTCTTGAAGTGACAAAGAATCCCGGGGTGACTGCTAAGGAGCTAAATAAAGTAATAAGCCTTGATCCAGTACTCGTAGGAAAGGTACTTAAACTCGTCAATTCTGCATACTATGGCTTATCTAACAAGGTAACTTCTCTTGTAAATGCATTGATAATGCTCGGGATTAATACTATTAAAAACCTCGCACTATCAACCGCTGTTCTGGGTAATATGAAAAAGAGTTCACAGTTTAAATCCCTCAATGTGGATGGCTTTTGGAGACACTCTATCGGAACGGGTGTAGCTTCTAGGCTTATAGCGAAAAGGATAGGGATACAACCCAATTTGATAGAGGAATATTTTATAGGTGGATTACTTCACGATATAGGAAAGATACCTTTAAATGAAATTTTTGAGGAAAGTTATGTGAAGGCTATTCGCCTTGCTGATTTTAACAAGGTTCAGCTTTTGGAAGTTGAGAAAGAGGTTATTGGAATAACACATACAGAAGTAGGAAAGATGATTGCCGAGAAGTGGCGACTTTCCGAAGAAACTTTTGCATGTATACTTTACCACCATAATCATGATGATGTAGCAGAAAGAAATTACAAACTTGTAACGACAATTTCAATAGCAAATAGCTATTGCAATTTAAATCAGATCGGGTTTTCAGGAGATAGATATTCTAAGAAGATAGATAATTACATTCTAGAATCTGTTGGTCTCACTGAAGAGTATTTAGAAGATTTGTTTGATACTATATCCGATGAAATAGAAAAGGCCTCAGTATTCCTTAAGGTTGCTCAATAGATTTTTATTTTTCTGACTTCGAACTAATCAGGTGTTGATTATAAGACACCAACTCCATAACCAGTACCTTATGTGGATAAGCCACATTCTTGATTATGTCGCTTTCGCTCAAATTGAGACCTACGGCCTCAATGAAATATTTTCTTGCAATTTTGGAAAGAAAATCAGAATTAGGGTACAAATTGGCAGTATAAGAAACGGAGATTATTAAAATATGAAAGTAAAGTTTTGGGGAGTTCGGGGTTCAATACCAACTCCAGGCCCCCACACGGTAAAGTATGGTGGAAACACTACATGTTTCGAAGTAAGATTAAACGATGGAAGGATAATTATCATTGGTGCAGGAAGCGGAATCAGGGATCTTGGAAATAAGCTTGTTAAGGAAGAAATGAAGAGTGGTCCATTGAACATCGATCTTTTTGTCAGCCATACCCATTGGGATCATATTATGGGATTTCCCTTCTTTACGCCGATATTTATTCCACGCAATAAAGTTAGAGTACATGGTCCAGTAAACATTGGTGATGAAAGTCTTGAAAGTATATTCGCAATGCAAATGAGCTATAACTACTTTCCGATGAGAGCTGATGAGCTTTCGGCTGACATAACCTATGAGATCCTTAAAGAAAAAACCTTTCACCTGTACGATGATGTGAAAATAACAACAAAGATATTAAACCACCCGGTGATAGATTTAGGGTACAGGATCGAAGCGGACGATTCTGTCTTTGTAACAGCATATGATCATGAGCCTTTCAGGAATCTCTTCGATGGAAATCCTGAGGATGAGGATTATGACGAGGTTGCGAAGATTGAAGGCGAAAAGGCAGCAAAAATAAACAACCTAAAGATCCAGCATTTTATTCAGGGAGCAGACCTTCTCATCCATGATGCACAGTACACAAATAAAGAATATCTTTCTTCGAAGATAGGGTGGGGACATTCACCAATTGAGCATGTTTTATACTCCAGTCTAAAAGCAGGAGTTAAGAGACTTGCATTGCATCATCACGATCCTACGAGAACAGATAGTGAGCTTGATATTATTGAAAGTGCTCTAAAAAAAAGAGCAGCACAGATAAAAAGTGCAAGTATAGATCTATTTATGGCTCGAGAAGGCATTGAGGTTGAATTGTAAGCGGGAGGGGAAATGAAGGAGCATTCATCGTTTGTGCATCTTCATACGCATTCAGAATATTCGATTCTCGATGGTGCAAGTAAAATCGATGATCTTGTTGAAGAGGCTGTTCACTACAAAATGCCTGCGCTAGCACTCACAGATCATGGTAATATGTTCGGATCCCTTGAGTTTTATGAAAAGGCATCATATAGAGGAGTCAAGCCAATTATAGGTGAGGAGTTTTATCTTGCTCCCAGTTCAATGAAGAAGAAAGAAAAAGGTGAGAAGCCATATCACCTTATCCTGCTTGCAAAGGATGAAGAGGGCTATAAAAATTTGATATATCTTTCCTCGATGGCATATTTAGAAGGCTTCTACTACAGACCAAGAATTGATAAAGAGCTCATTTCAAGTCATTCACGAGGGTTGATATGTATGAGTTCCTGCCTTAGCGGGGAGATTCCTACACAAATCAGTTCAGGAAGGTATGATGAGGCTCGAGATAGGGCAGGTGACTATATAGATATATTTGGTAGAGATGACTTTTATCTTGAGCTCATGGATAATGGAATCGATGAACAAAAGGATGTTAATCAAGGACTGCTAAGATTATCTGAAGATATGAATATCAAGGTTGTTGCTTCTAATGATATTCACTACCTTGAAAAGAATGATGCAGAGTACCATGACGTATTGCTCTGTATTCAAACTGGAAAAACGATAAACGAAAGTAAAAGACTCAAGTTTAAAACTGATGAGTTTTACTTTCGTTCTCCTGATGAGATGATTTCTCTGTTTGCCGATTATCCGCAGGCAATAAAAAGTACTATGGAGATTACAGAAAAGTGCAACCTGGCGATTGAGCTTGGTAAGACCCATCTACCTCATTTTCCTATTCCTCACGGATACAGTGCTGAAACCTACTTAAAAAAGATAACCCAAGAGGGTATTAAAAAGAGGTATCCAGTAGTAACTGAAGATGTGAAAAAGAGAGTTGACATGGAACTTGAGGTTATACGTTCTATGGGATTCAGTACCTATTTCCTCATTGTTTGGGATTTCATTCAGTATGCAAAGAATATGGGAATTGCTGTTGGTCCTGGAAGAGGAAGTGCTGCAGGTTCTATTATTGCCTATGCTCTTGATATAACTGATGTAGATCCCTTAAGGTATGGTTTGCTTTTTGAGAGATTCTTGAATGTATCGAGAATTTCGATGCCAGACATTGATATAGATTTTGATGGGGATAGAAGAGACGAGGTTATCAGATATGTGAGAAAAAAGTATGGTGAAGACAGAGTTGCGCAGATTATAACCTTTGGAGCAATGAAGGCAAGAGCAGTGGTGCGAGATGTTGCCCGTGCGATGGATATTCAGCAGCAAGATGCCGATACCCTTGCGAAAATGATACCCTCACGTTATGATATAACCATAGAAGAAGCACTAAAGCAATCAAAAGAACTTGAAGATCTTACTCAAGACAATCCAAAAGTGAAGAGGCTCTTTGATATTTCAAAGAGGCTTGAAAAACTTGTGAGACATCCTTCAACACATGCTGCTGGAGTTGTTATATCCCCTGTATCCTTAACTTCCATAGTT
The DNA here is from genome assembly GCA_964424795.1 of uncultured Spirochaetota bacterium. Classification (GTDB taxonomy): domain Bacteria; phylum Spirochaetota; class B62-G9; order B62-G9; family DRHN01; genus CAYRKG01. The sequence goes on along the minus strand of CAYRKG010000001.1, from coordinate 88,162 downwards.
CCGCTTTACAGAGATGCGAAGAGTGGAGTTATTTCCACACAGTACCAGGCAAAAGATCTGGAAGATGTCGGGCTCATTAAGATGGATTTTTTGGGTCTAAAGAACCTTACTGTAATTAAACGATGCATGAATATGATTGAAGAGTCGGGAGCCTCTGTACCTGATATGGATAATCTCGATCTGGAGGATAGAGGGGTTTATGATCTTCTATCCGACGGAAAGAGTATGGGTATTTTTCAGCTTGAAAGTAGCGGAATGCAGAATCTTTTAAAGAGGCTTAAGCCAAACCGGTTTGATGAGATAATTGCTGTTCTTGCTCTTTACCGGCCAGGCCCGCTTGATTCGGAGATGGTGGATGAGTTTATTGAGCGGAAAAATGGAAGAAAGCCTATACTATATGCTGATCAAGGATTAGAAAATGTTCTACAGGAGACATATGGGATTATCGTATATCAGGAACAGGTTATGGAGATTGCACGGGTTATAAGTGGTTTTACCATGGCAGAGGCAGATAACCTGAGAAAGGCAATGGGGAAAAAGAAACCGGAGATTCTGGAGGATGCCAAAGAGATGTTTGTGGATGGTGCAATAAAGAGAAAAGTGAATCGAAAGATCGCTGAAGAGATATTTGAGATGATAAAGACATTTGGAAGATACGGATTTAACAAGTCGCATTCAACAGCATATGCACTGATTGCTTTTCAAACTGCATATTTAAAAGTGCACTATCCTGTATACTACATTGCTTCTCTCCTATCGGGAGAATTACACGATACAGATAAGATTGCTCAATATATAAACGAAGCAAGAGGGATGGAGATAGAATGCCTTGCTCCAGATATTAATAAAAGCGGTACTATGTTTAATGTAGAGGGAACCTCTATACAATATGCCCTTTCAGCAATAAAGAATGTTGGAGAAAGTGCAGCTTCTTCAATTGTTGAAGATAGAAAGAAAGGGTACTATAAATCAATTTTAGATTTTGTTTCAAGGATCGATTTAAGGCTGGTAAACCGGAGGGTGATTGAAAGCCTTATCAAATGTGGGGCTCTGGATTCTTTAGGTGAAAACAGAAGAACCTTATATGAGAATATAGAAAGTATCATTGAGAGCGGGGCCTCCATTCAGGGTGATCGAGTAAAAGGACAGAGCAGTCTCTTTGATGAAGTAGATGATGACTATGTAGCTCAGAACTTTTACCGGATAAATCAGTTTGATGAGTGGAGCGAAACTGAAGTTACAGAGTATGAAAGAGAGGCGATGGGTTTTTACTTTAAAGCTCATCCGATTTTAAGGTATAGTGAAATAGCGGAGAGATACGGTGCTGTTACAATATCTGGATTAAAGGAATTACCTCCTGAATCTGCAGTGATGATTTTTGGGATAATTGTAGCCATAAAAAAGATAATGACGAAAGATAATAAGGAGATGGCATTTCTTTCTGTTGAAGATACTACAGGAAGTATCGAGGTTGTTATATTTCCCCGTGTGTATGAGAAGTATAGTGGATATTTAGATGATAAAAGTGTTATTGTGGTATCGGGGAAGATGAATGGGGAAAAGGTATTTGCAAATAAACTATACCATCCTGAGGAGATCGAAAAATCGAAACTCTCGCAGATTCATATCCTTTTGGAAAATAGAATTAATGAGGAAAAATTACTCAGGTTAAGAGATGTTTTTATCCAGCACAAGGGAAGGTGCAATGTATTCATTCATGTTCCTGAACTCGAAAGAAGTAATAAGACTATAAAGGTATCGAATTTCTTGCTTGTTGAGCCGGAGGAAGAGCTCATTTCCTTATTGAAGAAGGAAAAATTAGTAGAGAGGTTGTGGCTGAATTAATCCATTCATAAATCAAGTACCCCTCTCACTTTAAGCAGAAGTTCATTGGCATTATAAGGTTTTTTAATAAATCCCTTAACACCGCTGTTTAAAATTTCCTGAACTCTCTCAGTCTGGCTATACCCTGTCGAAAGCAGCGCTTTCACATATGAATTGATTTCTTTTAATTTTAAAAATGTCTCAAGGCCTCCCAGCTTTGGCATAATCATATCTATAATTGTTAATTTTATCTTCTCTCTGTTACTTTTGTACAATTCAATAGCCTCTTCGCCGTTATAGGCAACAAGCGTCTTATAGCCATATCGTTCAAGGATTTCCTTGCCAATATTACATATTGGCTTTTCATCATCAACAATGAGGATTAATTCATTTCCCCCCTTAGGGACTTCTACTTCCCTTTTTTGTTCCTCAATTTTCGAGCTTTCACACATTGGAAGAAATATTTCGAAAGTAGTTCCCTTATTCACATCACTCCTAGCATCAACATATCCGCCATGATTTTTAACTACACCATACACAACTGACAATCCAAGCCCAGTTCCCTTACCTGCTCCCTTTGTAGTAAAGAAAGGATCAAATATTCTCTGAATAATACTTTTATCTATCCCTGCTCCGGTATCTTTAACTGAGAGGGTTACATAATCACCCTCCATTGCTCCTAGGTGAGTCTTAACATAGTGTCTTGTAATCTGTTTTACACCTGTTGCTATTGTCAATTGCCCACCATTAGGCATTGCATCCCGTGCATTCACACAGATGTTCAGTATTATCTGTTGTATCTGATTAGCATCTCCCTCAATTGAGGGTAGCTGTGGGTAAAGGTCAGCCTCTATTTCGATCGATCTATCAAAGGTTTCCTTCAATAAATTTACTGTATCACTGACTATGTTATTGATGTTAATGATTCTGACATCATATTTCCCAGCTCGAGCAAATGCCAAAAGCTGATCTGTTAGTTTAGCGGCTCTACTAGCACTTGATTCAATAGTATCGAGATATTTAAAAAACTGATTATCTTTTTTCATATCCATCTTCATTATCGAAGCATAGCCGAGAATGGCACACATAATATTATTGAAATCGTGGGCAACACCTCCTGCCAATGTTCCAATGCTTTCCATTTTTTGTGCCTGAATTAACTGCTTTTGAAGAGCCCTCTGTTCTGTTACATCCCTCATGATTCCCCGATAAGCAGTTATTTCACCATATTTATCGTGCATTACATTTGCAGTTACAATGACATTCACTTCCTGACCGTCTTTCTTCTTCAGGTTCAGTTCATAGTCTCTTATATATCCCTGCTGGAAGATTTTGTCATGGAACATATCATAATCAGATGAATTGAAAAACAGATCATTTGCCATGTCTATTGTTAAAAGTTCATCTTTCGAATTATATCCAAGAAGTTCAGCCCCAGCAGGATTTATGTCAATAAACCTTCCATTAATATCACAGGTAAAAACAACATCTTGAACTTCCTCAAAGAGTGTTCTATATTTCTCTTCAGATTTTCTTACTATCTCTTCAGTCTTCTTGAGCTCAGTGATATCCCGGGCAATTCCCACAATTTCTTTTGTTTTACTGGAACTGTCAAACATCACCGAACCTGAAAAGAGTACAAAAATAAGCTTTCCATTTTTTGCTCTATAAGTCAGTTCATAGTTTTTAATAGAGTCATCCTTACTAAATTTTCTGAACATTTTCTGATCAAAAACCTTCTCTTTTTCATGAATAATCAAGCCGATCTCTTTTCCAATAAGTTCGGTTTCACTATAGCCTAAAAGGTTACAAGTAGCACTGTTTACCCTTTTGATTTTACCATCAAAGCCAAACACAATGAGCATATCACCCATAGTACTGATGCTGTTCAATATATTTTCATTGTAACTTTCGACATTCACAAGATCTGAAATGGCCTGGTGCATCATCATGCCCTGTGATACTATTGCCAGAATTGTATGAAGCAGTTCAATTCTTTGCTCAATCCCCTCTTTTCCAAGCCAGTTTGACATCATTATTAATCCCAGTGTCTTATCTCTCTGCATAAGGGGAAGGTAGAGGGAAGAAAGAAGAACTTTCCTGTCAGTATCATCAAGGTCCTTACGGTCTTCAAAATTATCAGCTATATCTAAAAGGTTTTTGGAGTTATAATTTTTTAATATAACCTTGCTGATGCTGGTATTCATGCAAAGAGACTCAATTTCCTTTTTAACACCTTCACTAATATTTTTTGTGTAGGAGGTTATACATTTTTTCTTACCAAAAGAGCTTACAATTGCACAGTAATCGAGATTCAGGAAATTGACAAGGACTTTTATGAGAGAGTCCATTATCTTCTCCAACTTCTGTGGCCTTCTGAATGTTTCACTCAAAACGAACAGTAGTGTCTGTTCCGATAAACGTCGCTCTACTTCTCTGTAGGAAAGAGCATTAGCAATCGCAGTGGCTGTAAGGTTAGAAATGGTGGTCAGGAATCCCATATCATCGTCATTGTAGATTTTTCCAGAGATCTTTTCCCCAAGGATGAGTATTCCGATTAATCCTTCCTTATGAATGATGGGAACCACTAGAGAGGCATCTTTATAGTTAAAAAGAATGCTACTTTGTTTAAGTAGATTTTTATAAAGGGGATTTATCTTCATTTCCTCTTTCCAGAGAGGAATTCTGTTGTTTTTTAACCACCGAATAAAAACGTCATCTTCTTTTAAAATCAAATCGTCTATTTCACAGATATTTAAACAAAGTTTAGTTTTTATAGCGTATTTCCTGGTTTCTTTATCGAATAGCATTATATAGACGCAATTTACCCTAACAGTTTCAAAAACTGTTCTTACAAGGATATTTATTAATAGTTCTGTATCAAGAATGGTGGTTGCTTTACCACTGAAGTTTTCAAGTACTTTCTGGTAGTTAAACTTTTCTTTAAAAAGGAGAGAGCCAAAAAGATTCTGTATTTCCTTTCTTTTAAAGAGCATAAAGAGAACAACGAGTATTAAGAGGGCAAATATACCTGAACATATGGATATGTATTCAGGTTTAACGTTAAAAATTTTTCCTGATAACACTACACTGAGAATATAAATTCCAATTAAACCACAAATTGCAGTAAAGTATATAAAACTTCTCTTTAAAACTATACGAATATCCAACAGTCTGTATCGAATAACAGCATAACCTATAAAAATTGCATTAATTAAGTTACATATAAAATCAACTGGAAAATTTTGTAAGACCGTGTAATTTGAAGAAAGTCCAATAATTACAATAATAGCACCAACGAGAGGATATTTAATGCGATTTTTCTGTAAAGGTGACTTCTCCCTTTTCAAACCTATGATTAGGTTATATACACCATATCCCCAAAAAAAGTATACTACTGTGCTCAATAGATATATTGTTGTGTGTAATTCTACTATATAGTATCCTGCTTTACCTATGTATGCGGTCTTAAATAGTGGAGCCGATAATCCAATAACTAAAATAGACAGACAAGCAGCATAGGATAAATATGTTAATATTTTTTGCTTTTCTATCTTTAAAAAAGCTCTTGTAAAAGGGAAAAAGAGGATACTTTGTAAACCAAAACCACTCAGAAGAAGGTTATACCAGAAGAGAGCCGTATCGGCATTCTTAGAAAAATGTACCATAAGTGAAGTGAATGTCCAGAAGATCATACCGAATAGATAGATAAAAAAAAATCTGCGAACTTTTATATCTGTATGGCTTTTTAGGGCCAAGAGAGCAAGAATGACATAAGATATTAAGCCAATAATTTTAACAATAACCGCCGTTAAAAACATTTCTATATATCCTTTGATCTTTGTAGTTATGAATAACTATACCTATATTTATTATTGTACTATTTAATATAATTTTCCACTAAATTTGCCAGGAGCTCATTCTGAGGAGGCTTTTAATGATACTATCAGAAGGATTCATATGTGGTGGTTTTTGATGAGCAAGATCAGCTCCTGCAGCCTGTCTTTCTTCAAAATACCTTCTAAAGGTTCCCTTGGAAAGAACAGTAACCTTCAGGGGTTTTAAACCTGCCATTGTTTCAAGCTCTCGATAAGGCTCATCGAATTGTTTTAGAGATTCATGTATTCGCTCTTCAATCTCTGGGACTTTAATAGGGATATCCTTAAATTCGATGTAGAGATGAAGTATGGGATTTTTTTCTCTGTATTCCTTTCTGATTGTCCATTCTGCATAATCAAGCTCAGAATTTTCAATGGACTTCCATATTATCTTTTCTGTGAGTCGTGTAAAGCCCCCTATATCTATAATATCATCAATGCGGGAAGAGAAGGCTATCTGAGGGAGATTGAGACCAGATTCTTTATCTTTCAATGAAGTGATCTTTATTAAATCACCAATGATGTATCTTACCAGAGCACCCCCATGAAAATTTGTACCCACAAGAACATATTCCTGGTTAGCTTTAACTTCAGAAAGCATCAATGAATGTGGTGCATACGCTCTCTCTTTTACCATTTTATGATAATCTTCCTCAGGAATAAACTCCCAGAAATTATTATCAGGGAAGAAAGCCATGTCTTCAATATTCCAAGGTTGAAATGCCATAATGCCAAACTCAGTAGAACCATATGCCTCTCTCGGTGTTCTACCCCATAAATTTTTTACTTTGTCCTTATATATAGCAGTATCTGTACCACCGCATAAGATACCTTTAAGTTTCCAGATATCTTTAGGATATATACTTCTCCCATTCAGTTTAGCCTTCATAAGAGCTTTAAGTAACCTGAAGATTACTTTCGGCTTCATAAGCTCTTTTGAAAGCCCTGTATTTTTCATAGATTTATCCCTCTGGCTGAATTGCTCACCGATTTTTAGCATTATTGATGATATTCCATAAAAAAAATCCATACCCTCCACAATTGCAGATTTAATACCATCCTGAATTCTCTCCTGAAAATCCATTTTCATAGCCCTTTCAAGTGGAGGAAAAATACGGAAATTAAAACCATCAATAATGGTTAGCATAATAAGTCCAGACATATATGGAGGAAGAGCCAAGGTAAAAATAGCTTTATCTCCTTCTTCTAAGACAATATCCCCCTTCCATCTACAAGAAGATAGGATAAAACAGCTTAATGCTCCTTCTCCTACTTTGTCATACATTTTATGTGTATAAGGTATCCATTTGAACTTATATTCACCACTTCTTCCAGATGTATGAACCCACATGTAGGGCTTTTCTGGTAAAACATCCTCTCTTTTTTCAGATAAATATGGGGAAAGGTCCTTGTAAGTTGTAAATGGTACTCTTTCACGAAACTCTTCAATGTTTTTAGGTATAGGTTTCCCCAATAACTTTTTCCCCAATGTACATTTTCCTAAACGATCGATCTGCTCCAGGAGTAAATCCTTTTGAATTGCCATGAACTCATCGATGCTAAGATCGAGGAATCCGCAGTATCTCTCCCAGATCTCCTTTTTCTTACCTTGTTTTACTAGGTTAGTAATATTCTCCATATATTCCTCCTTTTATTTTTTAATTAATGTTGAAATGCACCTTTTTATGCTAGCTCTATTTGGGATTAGCATAGGCACTTCTTCCTGGTACTTTATATATGCATCACCAAATTGCTCTATAAAAAAGAACTTTTCCTGAATAATTATATAAATAGTATCCATGAGGCCCCAGACAGGTATTGCAATAAGTAATGTTTTTGATCCGCTAAATAGAAAGAATCCGATAAGAAGTAATATCAGCCAGAGTACTCCCGGATGACGAACAAGCCCGTATGTGCCTGTTGTAACCAATCTTTTTCCTGCCCCCCTCTCCAGGTAAGTTTTTTTAAATGGGATTTCGATTAAAAGGGAGTATATCAATAAAAGTGAAAAAACTATCGACAGGATTATCCCAAGATACTTAAGGGAACCTGGCATGACAAATCGCGGCTCTCTGCGAATAATCATATTGAATGAGTAAACGATGAGCCCATTTCCTACAAGCCATACAATTGTTTTAAGAAATCGAATCCTTTTTAATGCTATAAGGTCAAAAAAGAATAGAATAAAGAATCCAATAATGCCTAGGATAATGAAAAACATTTTATCCCGAATTTTAAAGTAAGGATAATGAATAATAATTCAGTTTTATTGTTAACTATATTAATTATAAACACATATTAAATAATATTGCAAATTGTAATTATTTTCTGATAAGCAATTCAAGTTCCTTGAATACATAATTTAATTTATTTGCACATAACAATTTGAATAACTAATTTTAAACCGCTTTCTAAAAAAAGCTAATCAGCCAATTTTTCTAGGCAACTAATTATTAAGATGATTGCATATTATTTTTAGGATTATAGTTGATGAAGGTTAATAAGAATGAGCTATGTATTAAATTATTAATGGGCTTATATTTCTTTAAAGTTATTATCCTCTATTCTTTTGATCTTATTTACCCTTCTTTCATGTCTCTGGCCAGAAAAACTTTCGCTTAGAAATGTTTTGAGTATAACAAGTGCATCTTCCTCATTGATAGTGCGGGCCCCTAAGGCTAAGACATTTGCATTGTTGTGATTCCTGGCCATCTTTGCAGAAAATACATTGTAGCAGAGGGCAGCGTGAACTCCTTTGTACTTGTTTGCTGTAATTGAGGCGCCAATACCTGTACCGCATATTACAATACCACAATCAGCTTCTCCCTTCTGGACAGCCTGGGCAGTCTTTTTAGCATAATCCGGGTAGTCTACAGATTCTTCTGTATCTACACCGAAATTAATCAACTCTATTCCTTGATTCTCCATAAAACTCGATAGAACATTTTTTAATGTGACCCCTGCATGGTCATTTGAAATTGCTACTCTCATAATAATGCTCACTTTTTAAGGTTTTTATTAGTATAAGAATATAGTATTAACGAATTCTTTTCAAGAGTCATTTGAATTTTTATATCATCTAGTAATGCAGTATGTGTTTCAAAGATAGATAAAATTTCATTATCCTTTCTCCTGTTTCTCTCCAAAGGATAGATTACAATAGATTAGCAACAATAAAATAGCTATACCATGTGAAGGATAATTTAAGTGATTGACAAAATGAATATGCTATTCTAAAATGAATCGAAATTGCTGCTTAATATTGAGGAGGTTTTTGGAATGGAGAGAAAAAGGGTCAAGGTTGGACTTGCTCCGACGAGGAGAAGGGTATTCTCTGTAGAGGATTCATTGAAATACAAAGGATTAATTGAGGAAAAATTAAAATCCTGGGATGTTGATTTTGTGAACTTGGATTCATTGAACAAAGAGGGTCTATTATTTGACAGGCATGAAGCATTAAAGGCTTCCAAGATTTTTATCGATGCAGATGTGGATGCTCTCTTTGTTCCTCATGTCAACTTTGGTACAGAGGATGCTGTTGCAAAGCTTGCTAAGGAGGTGGGGAAGCCCCTCTTACTATGGGGACCGAGAGACGAAGCGCCATTAGAAGATGGATCAAGACTCAGGGACACGCAGTGCGGTCTATTTGCAACCAGTAAAATCCTTATGAGGTATGGGATTCCTTTTTCCTATATAATTAATTCTCGTGTGAACTCACCTGTATTTGAGAGGGGATTTAAAAACTTTCTTGTTGCGGCAAGGGCGGCAAATAGCTTTTTAAAGGCTCGAATTGGACAGATAAGTACAAGGCCGGGTGATTTCTATTCTGTAATCATCAATGAAGGTGAGCTTATGGAAAGGTGGGGAGTAGAAACAGTACCTATTACCCTTGTCGATATTGAGAAGCGGGTTCTTGATATGGTGAATAATGATAAAAGGGTTAATGATGTTGTTGCTGATTTTAAGAAAAGGGTAACATTCAAGGATATGGATGAAGAGACAATTCGTAGAATAGCTGCATTGAAACTCACCCTCCTCGACTGGGCAGAGCAGGAAAACCTGTCCGCTATTGCAATTCAGTGCTGGGATGCACTCCAGCTCGCTCTGGGTATAGTGCCCTGTTTTGTGGATTCTGAGTTAACAGCTATGGGAATCCCTGTAGCATGTGAGACCGATATAAACGGTGCGCTCACCTCTCTTCTACTGCAGAATGCAAGCCAGATGGAATACCCAACATTTTTCTGCGATCTGACAATAAGGAATCCTGAAACAGAAAATGGTGAGCTCTTATGGCACTGCGGTCCATTTCCGCTGGAACTTGCAAAAGATAGAAGTAAAGCCTTTGTGGGAAGGCACTTTATTTTGCCCACAGGTGACCCTGGAACGGGAAACTGGGAGATAAGAGGAGGTGATATAACTATAGCCCGTTTCGATGGAATAAAGGGTAAGTACTCTCTGTTTATGGGTCATGCAAAGGGGACAGCAGGGCCTTTTACCCTTGGAACCTACATATGGATAGAAGTTCCTGACTGGCCACTCTGGGAAGAGAAGTTTATATACGGCCCATATATTCACCATGTTGTTGCTGTGCATGACAGGGCCTGCTATGCCCTTTATGAAGCAACAAGGTTCATTCCGGGATTAAACCCGGATCCAGCTCATCCAACTGAAGAAGAGATAAAGGCTTATTTAAGGGGGAAAGATCTGGAATAGATATTTTATAGATCTTCGATGCGGGTTTAAGGTTTCCAGGATAATCTTTAAGTTGTGATTTATTTTTCAATAATGTTTTAAAAAGTCAATGATAAAAAGATAAAGAGTGTTATATTATAATTTATAAGGGTCTATTTAGATGAGAAGGTTGTATACTTCTATTTTTCTGTTGCTTTTAGAAAAGTATATGTTACACTTTATAAGTTGATAACTTGAGAAGATATTTATCTCGTGTATAATTCAAGTTAGGTTGTTCTAATTTTTTAAAAAATTCGGAGGTATACTAAATTTTTGAAGAGGAGGTACTACATGAAACGTTTTGATAAAGTGCTGCTATGCTTTATTGTGAGTGTCATTTTCATTTTTTCATCTTTTGGACTTGTGTTATCCCAGACTATCACTCTTAGCAGGGGAGAGGATCTACCCTCTACCGGTGCTATCCATCAATTTCTGGTGGCTGATATCGGGGTCACAAGCGCAGCAGGAAGAAATAAGATATTCAAAATAACGTTTGGTGCTGGTAACACAATAGGCGATAAACTACAAGTTACCATAACTAAAAACGGAACTGAAGTAGCAAATGGGACAACAGATCCGCTGACTGAAAACTTTGCAGGTGAGACGATCTATAATTACGAAGTCGCTGATAGAGCGGGGGGTATGTCAGGTATGGGTGAAGTTGACAAAAGCATCCAAGCTCAGGTCATGGCTACAGGAGCTTTCCCTGAGGGAACCTATGTCATTAAAGTTGGATTGGTAAACGCTGGAACATCCGATACACTTACTATTCCTATTGCGGCTCCATTCCTGCAAGCCATAAATCCTGTGGATAAGGCAGTGAATCAGGCAGCTCTCGATTTCCGTTGGAGATCGAACCTTAAGGATCTAAGGCTTCATATCTTCGAAGATCCAATGGGAAGGGTTGAGATAACACGTGGAGCTGGAACCTCTGCAGGCGGACTGCCGCGGAATGTTACTGGACAGGCCTGGGATGGCTCAAGTATTGCTTCTCTCCTGAAAGATGGAGAAAGGTATTACTGGCAATTGACAGGATATATGGAAACCACACATGGGCGCGTTAAGGCAAGCGGACCGCTGAGTGAGTTTGGTTTCTTTGTAGGTACACCGACTAGTGACACGACATTCGGCTTTGATGAAAATGAGATGATTAATATCAATAGTGAACTGATTGCGATACTTCGAAAATTAGTAAATCCGCAAGCAGCAGACAGTCTATTAAGATATAAGTTAAAAAGAGTTGTTATGGAAGGTCGGTACGTGGGCTATGATGACGTTATAAGTATTTTATCGTGCATTAACGACGAAGGTGTTAAGGTTAATGCAGTCTTTTTCAGATAAAATTTATTCGCAAATCTGGAGGTAAAGTATGTTTTTCATAAAAAATAAGAGTATTTTATTTCTAATTCTTCTGCTTTCCTTATTGATAATATTCCCAGCTGCTCTGTCTTCTAAGGATATTATTGCTTATATTGGCGATGTGAAGGGAGATGTAAAGGTTACGAGAAGCAACCCGGGTGAGACAGAGTCAGCAAAGATAGGGATGTTTTTATTCCCCGGGGACAATGTTAAAACGGGAAAGGAGAGCTATACAGCAATCGTTTTCCAGGATGATGGGAGCAGGCTGAAGCTTGATTCAAACACCAATCTTACACTGGATGCAACACGTCAGCAGAAAAAATTAAACAAGAAGATGTATTTAGGTGTAGGGAAGATGTGGGCAAAGGTGGTGAAGAAGAGAGGAACAGATTTTCAGGTTAGAACACCGACTTCGGTTGCATCTGTGAAGGGAACGAAGTTTATTATCGAGGAGCTGGAGATCGGTGAAACCTGGCTCTGGGTTCTTGAAGAGGCTGTTCAATTGTCCAATGAAACAGGCACATGGACTATTAATGAAGGAAGTTATGCAAAAGCGACAACAACCACCGTAGAAACTGGTAGTATAGAAGGTGGATGCCCGATCGTCGATCCTGGTATGCACAAAATGATCTTTTATTTTGAAGATCAAAGCGGACAAACGAGAGAATTGACAATAGAGTTTGAGAAGTAGGAATAGAAAAACAATAGTAGTACTTAAATTTATAAGGAGAGTGATTATCAAAATAGTTTCTTGTGAATAAATATTAAAACCGTTTAAAAATGTATTGAGAAAAGGAAGTTTTTACCTGATTAAATATTAGAAACCAATTAGTAGTTGGTTACGGGATTACCGACTGCTAATTGGTTCTTCCATTTCTTGTTTATATATATTGAATTTTTAATAAAATAGCTATTTCAGCTAATCAAGAACCAATTCATGAGCTGGTATTGATTAAAGTATTGTTAAATATTGCATTATTCACCAGTGATTATTTAAATAATTCTTAACCGTTCTTTGAAATATTATGCCCAGGGTAGTTATAAAACAACGAAAAGTGGATATTTACTCTTAAAGATTGAGAAAACTTTCAGTTTTTATTGAAAGATTATACTTGTATTTCTGCAGTTTATAGTGTATCATATGTCGTTGTTTTTATGGAAAAATGCAAGGGGGTCAAATATGAAAAAAGTAGGAATAGATTTCAGATTAATTATAGTTATTCTCATCTTGCTACTCTGTCCAGGGTTGCTTATTGCAGGTACTGCCCCATCTTTGGAAATATTAACCCCAAAGAAGGGCGAAGAGGTTTCATACGAAAGTGATGTGGTAATTGCAATCTCAATCTATGACGCTGAGGGTGATACTGATACCACAAGTGTTGAGATGAAGGTTGATAACAAAGAGGTTACCCAGAAGGCCAATATTTCGGCTCTTCTTGTTACCTATGCAATTGAAAGTATAAAAGTCGTTGGAAAACATACCTTTTCTTTTGAAATAAAGGACAAAGAGGGGAACAAATCTACTGTCACAAGCTTTTTCACTGTTGCTCCAAAACCGGTAGCAGCGAGGGTCTTTTCAGCTAACGGAAGTATAAAGGTTGGCGGTGAATATGATGATCAGGCGACCCCAAGCGCTGTCGGTACGGCAAATATTTATGTTTATGGGACTGCGTTTAATGCAATAGACTATACTGCATCTGTTGATCTTTCCTCTGTTGATTTATCGCCTGAAGGCTCTACAGATGGCCAGAGGGTTTCCCGATTCAGACTTGATCTATATACTCCTTTAGGCGGTCTTGTTCTTGGTGATACCACACCGTCGTTCAGCTCATATATGATCGATGGTATGAGGGTATTTGGAGTTCACGCACTTCCACAATTGTCTATCTTCGGGATGGAGTTTGTATTAGGGCAGAGCCTTAGAGGTGTTATAGATCCAGCTACTCAGCAGCAGTCGGTCCTTGGCGGAAGGCTCAAAATTGGAAAGGAACCAGGATTTCTTTTGGGCTTATCCTTCCTGAAAGTAAGGGATGAGGTTTATACTCCTATTTCGGCAAATCCTCAGGATAACCTTGTTCTGGGTACAGATGTTTCTCTTTCTATATTAAACGGCAGGGTGGTTTTTACAGCACAGGCAAACGAAAGTCTATTGAATACTGATATTACAGATGGCCCTCAAGCATTTGGTGGTTTTCCCACAGAGAGTTTGGCATGGCTTTTTATTATAAATGAGCATATGGTACCAATATCTGTAGGTCTTCCTAACCTTGCAGCAAAGGCCGGTGTAAAGCTTGGTCCCTTTTTTGAGAATACCCTCAATGCAGAATTAAGCTATGTAGGGCCAAGCTACTACTCTCTGGGCAATACAGCAATTATAAATGATAAGATGGGTTTAAGGGCCTGGGATACCTTATGGCTTTTAAATAAAAGCCTGTATCTTAATCTTGGTTTTCAATACTATTGGAATAATCTACAGAATACACTTTCTTATACAACGAATACAATGGGATTTTCAGGAAGTGCCTATGTATACCCGTCAGATTATCTAAGTATAAATGCTGGGGCTGATGTTTTAAGCACTTACGATACCGGTAGGAGCAATGTAGATACCGTTAATACGACGATAGATACAGGAGTATCCTACGATTTTGAGTTATTGGACACAAGCTCAACAGGATATTTTAATGGGACAGCAAGTTTTCTATCTGATATAATTACTCCTGCAAATGATCAAAGTGATTATTCCACACGGCTAGGGTTAATCAGCTATTTCAATGTTATTCCACTGGATACTAAAGTTGTCGTTGGTTATGACTTTGGCGCCCCCCCTGACTCCATCTATTTGGAGGGCGGGGCTGGTTACTGGTTTTTCCCGGGTGAAACACTGTATGCATATTTCAATGCAAACTATGCCACTGGAGATCAGCTGTTAGAGTTAAAGATAGGCTCTACATTAGAGGCAATCTGGGATACAGAAATAGAAGCAACCCTTGAGTATTTAACATCTCCAGATTCCTCCAATGTACGTATTTCTGCATTTGCAACAAAGGAGTTTTAGATGAGTAAAGAGAATAAACGATTATTGATAATTCTCCTCATAGGCTTTTTTTCAGCAGTTTTCATGATATTTGCTTCTATGGGTCTTACCTTTTTTGAGAATATCGAGCATAAAATGACAGATTTCAAGTTTCGTGTTAGAGATGTCAATGAGGAGGGGTTGGAAAATTCAGATATAGTAATTGTAGCCATTGATGATCAGTCCTATGCAAGTCTGGGTACATTTCCATGGCCCAGATCCTACCATGCAAAGCTCATAGAAAATCTTAATATAGCGGGAACAAAGATAATCCTCTTCGATATCGAGTTTACCGAGGACAGTGATGATCCAGTGCAGGATGATATCTTCAGCGATGCAATTGCGAAGGCAGGAGATGTTGTTCTTGCAGGTAAGATGATCGTCCAGGATACAGGAGGCTTTTACATGGAAAGTCTATTACCTCCTATTGCAAAATTGGAAGAGGTTGCTCCTTTTGGTATAACATCTACAAAGGCCGATGTTGATAACTTTGTGAGGAGGTACATTCTCTACAGGGATTATGAGGGGCATAGATATTTTTCACTTGCTCTTGCGACACTCGCCTCCCTTCTTGGACTGGAGGGAGACTATGAGAACTGGTTTAGAGAGCTGGATAATGGAGACTATATATTTGGTGGTCAATATATAATTAAAAAGTATGATGATCTTCCTTCCAGTTTCATCAACTACTACGGTCCTGCCAACTCCTTCAACACTATTTCCTATGAACAGGTCGTTGATGATGAGGGCTTTCAACTACTGCTGGAGAGGGATACGTTCAAGGATAAGATAGTTCTCGTGGGAGCCACTATAGATGAACTCCACGACCTCTTTTCAACGCCATTCTATGTAGCTGGAGGTGAGATTCTCACTCCCGGTGTTGAAATACATGCAAACTTTCTCCAGTCTGTTTTAGACCAAAATTTTATTGGAAAGATTCCAGATGTATTCGCATATATTATCACCCTTATTTTTACTATTTCTATTGCCTTTATTATTAAAAAGTCAAAACCTCTAATTGGTATCCTTTATGGAATTGGAATCGCAGCTGTATACTTTGTTGTCAATATCCTTCTCTTTACCAACTGGCAGCTCTTGATGAACTTTATCACTCCAATAACAGGAATAGGCCTTGCATTTATTGGATGTAATGCCTATCAGTACTTCTCAGAAGAGAAGGAGAAGATGAGAGTGCGGTCTGTGTTTAAGCACTACCTTGCAGAAAACGTGGTTGAGTCAGTCTTAGAAAGTGCTGATGAACTTGCCTTTGGTGGCCAGAAAAAGCATCTAACTGTACTTTTCTCGGATATCAGGTCATTTACCACCTACTCAGAGAAGTATTTACCTGAAGAGGTTGTGTCGATTCTTGGTGAATACCTGACAGAGATGGTTGATGTAATACTGAAATACGGAGGTATGCTTGATAAGTTTGTTGGTGATGAGATAATGGCAGTATTTGGAGCGCCCTATTATATGGATGACCATGCTGAAAAGGCCTGTTTCACAGCATTAGAGATGATAAGGGCTCTCGATAGACTGAAAGAGAAATGGCAAACGGAAGGAAGAGAGGGCTTTAATATTGGTATAGGAGTAAATACTGGCGATATGATTGTAGGGAATCTGGGCTCAACGCAGATATTTGATTATACAGTTATTGGTGATGCTGTAAACCTTGGTGCTCGTCTTGAAGGCATAAACAAGGTATATCCAACCGCCAATAATATTATCATAAGTGAGTTTACAAAAGATGAGATTGGTGATGGTATCGTGACCCGTGAACTCGACTCTGTGAGGGTAAAGGGAAAAAAGAAGCCCGTTGCCATCTTTGAGCTTGTGGGAGAAAAGGATGTAATTGTATATACTTCAGAGTTTTTAGGTCACTATGCTGAAGGTCTTGCTGGCTATAAGAATATGGAGTGGGATCGTGCAATCAATGAGTTCACGAGTAGCTTAAGCATAAAGGATGATGAAGTAAGCAATATGTATATAAAGAGATGCAAGCATTTTAAAAAGCATCCACCTGAAAAAGACTGGGACGGGGTATTTACTCTCAAAACAAAGTAGATTAATTAGATTTATTCTTGTTTGGATGGGGCACTTGCTTTAAAAAAGTTGGCAACCTTATTTTTATTTATCTAAAAAAAGGGGAAAGCCTTTTGTAAGGCTTCCCCTCAATTTTTTTATTCAATAATTGCCAGAATATCACTTCTCTGAACTACAAGATATTTTTTTCTTTCGAACTCAATTTCATCCCCCGTATATTTTCCGAATACAATTCTGTTACCCTTTTTGATTAGATCTTTCAGCTCTTCGTCAGTTCCAACTGCAACGACTGTTCCAATCTGAGGTTTTTCCTTAGCTGTATCCGGAATAATTATTCCCCCAGGCGATTTTTGATCTTCAACTTCTTCTCGTTCAACCAATACTTTATCATCAATTACCTTTAATTTCATAGACTTCCTCCTGCCTTTATGATATATTAATTTTTTTTAAAGAATTAAGAGAATTACGTTCTATATTTGATTTAATGAAGAAGGCTTTAAACCGTTTAAAAATTGAGCCCTATCTTTTAATTCTCAACACTCTGTCAATCTCTTTTCTATTAAAACCTACTATTGGTCTGTTATTTATCAGGACAACAGGTACACCTGTCTGACCTGTTTTTCTCACTAAATCCTGAGCAGCCTTATGGTCTTTAGATATATCCACATCTCTGAAACGGAAGCCCTTTTCTTTAAGATAAATCTTTATCTTACTGCACCACGGGCAGCTTGGAGTGGAAAAAACAACAATCCTTGGCACTCTGAGAGGTGTACCCATCTTATAAACCGGCTTATTAAAATTCTTTCATAGTAAATTAATAAAATAGAAATAAAAAGTAAACTAAAAAATGAATGAGTGAATAAGGGGCATTATTACCCCGATATCCTTGTCAGATTTATTTATTTATAATATTTTAATACAAGCAATTACATTAATTTAATGAGGTTAAAATGAAAAAGATTGATGTACTACCGAATTTCAACAAGGCGAAGATATCCTTTCAGGAGATTCCACTTTTCCATCATGATACAGCACTTAAAGCTCAACTCGATTCAGGATTCTCCAAAGAGGAAGCAGTTAGATTACTTGAGGCAATGCTGTATATAAGAAAGTTTGAGGAGATGATTATCCGGCTTAAATCCGGGAAAGTAGTTCCATATGAAGGGTTTAAATTTATTGGTGCAACACATCTGTCAATTGGCCAGGAGGCAGTTGCAGCAGGAACCATGTCAGCTCTTAAGCCAGGTGATTACATCACATCGACTCACAGAGGGCACGGGCATTCAATATCCAAGGTGCTATTTAAAATTTATTCTATGAGCAGGAAAAAGCTACTCCTATTCCTGAATAAAGAGGATGAGGGTGAATCTGATGAATCTCTAGCAGAAAAAGCTGTTGAGTATCACCTGTTTAAAACAATGGCTGAACTTTTAGGCAAAGAAGAAGGATACTGCAGGGGAAGGGGTGGAAGTATGCATATTGCAGATTTCCACTCAGGTCATCTTGGAGCTAATGCAATTGTTGGTGGTAGCATGGCTATTGCCACTGGGGCAGCATTAAGTTCACTTCTCCTGAAAAACAGAAAAATTGTAGCCTGTTTGGTTGGTGATGGAGCGGCGAATAATGGTATCTGCATCGAATCGATGAACTTCGCATCTATGCCACAATTTGAGAATGGCTTTCCGGTAATATATATCTTTGAAAACAACCAGTACGGTATGTCCGGTCAGCAACAGGGTGAGGTTACTGGAATTAAACATCTGGCAAGGCGAGGAGCTGGATTTAATGAAAATAATATGCACGCTAGAACTGAAAGTGGTATGCACATTATTGCTGTAAGAAGTGCAGTTTCTGAAGCCTGTGAGATATGTAGAAAGGGTGATGGGCCTGTCCTTCTTGAGTTTAAAACTTATCGCTATTACGGTCACTCGTTAAGTGACAAGAGGATAACATACAGAACGCAGGAAGAGGAAAAAGAGTGGTTAAAGTATGATCCTGTCGATCTCTACACAGAGGAGTTGATAGTCAACAACGTGATGAAGAAGCAGGAGATAGAAAGACTGACAAACAAAATTGAGAATCGTATACAAGAAGTAACTCTAAGGGCAGCAAAAGCTCGAGATTCTGATCCAAAGAAAATCTATGATGGTCTTTTTTCTAGTACAACAAGCGATGATATAGGTGACCGTTATAAGACTATTACATTCTTAAAGGAGCCTAAGAGGTTCAGAAGGGATTCCGGTGGGAGGATACTTTACAGGCATGCAGTAATAGAGGCATTAATGGAAGAGATGGAACGGGATAGCAGGGTGATTCTGTATGGAGAAGAGGTTGCTGAATATGGCGGAGCATTTCAGGCGACAGTTGGCCTTTTGGAAATATTTGGAAGAAGAAGGGTTTTTAATACCCCTATATCTGAAGCTGCTATTGTGGGAACAGCATTGGGTGCAGCGATGACAGGTTTAAGGCCTGTCTGTGAGATAATGTATATCGACTTTATCCTAATGGCTGGTGATCAGCTTGGAAATCAGGTAGCAAAGACAAAGTATATGTTTGGTGGAAAGGCGAAGATTCCTATGGTAATTAGAACAACAATTGGTGGAGGAAAGGGTTATGCTGGTCAGCACTCACAGAGCCTTGAGGCCTTTCCGGCTCATTTTCCAGGACTAAAAGTAGTAGCACCATTCTCTGCATACGATGTAAAGGGACTTCTGAAGACTGCTATAAGAGACGATAATCCGGTATTTTTTATAGAACATCAGCATCTATACATTGAAAGGGATGCTGTACCTGAGGATGATTATACTATCCCGTTTGGAAAAGGGATTGTGCGAAGAAAGGGGAGTGATATTACCCTAATATCATATTCTCATCAGCTTAAGGCATGTATTCAGGCTGCAGAGATTCTGGAAAAGGAAGACGGCATTAAGGTTGAGGTTATTGATCCCAGAACCCTTGTTCCTCTTGATGTAAATCTTATTGTAAATTCAGTAAGAAAAACAGGTAGGGGTGTTGTTGTTATTCAGGCCCCTGGAAGGGGAAGCTTCGGTGAACATATAATACGGATAATTCAGGATAATGTATTTGAAAGTTTAAAAGACCCTGTTAAGCTCATTTCAGCATATGAGGTCCCGCCTCCAATGGCTGCAACACTTGAAAATGAAAATATCCCGAATACTGAAAAGATTGTAAAAGGCATCCGTGAAATGCTTTTAGGTTGATTTATAGCCCCATTATCTCAGGAGTTATTAATGAAACTTGTACATTTTGGAGCCGGCAATATTGGAAGGTCATTTGTCGGTCAGCTTTTCTCTCGTGCTGGTTGGGATGTGGTTTTTATTGACATAGATCGAAGAATTATAGATGAGCTGAATAAGAAAAGGCAGTATAAGGTAATGGTAAAGGATAAAGAGCAGGAAACGATTGTTGTAAAGAATGTACGTGGTGTTTATGCTATGGATCTGGAGAAGGCGAGTAATGAGGTAATGGAAGCTGATTTGGTATCAACTGCTGTAGGGAAAGATGCGCTTTCAGGGTTGATTCAGCCAATTGCCAGAGGGCTTGAAAGGAGGAAGAATAAATCTCCATCAAGGCCACTTGATATAATCATCTGTGAAAATATGATAAATGCGGCTTCTTTTTTTAAGGAATGTTTGAGACGTGAACTTTCCAGAAACTTTCCCATAGAAAAGTATGTGGGCTTGGTTGAGACATCAATAGGAAAGATGGTGCCTATAATGAGTGAAAAAGATAGGAGAAGAGATCCTCTTCTTGTATTTGCCGAGGCCTACAATACCCTCATTGTGGATAAGAATGGATTTCAAGGGATGATTCCTGATATTCCTGGAATTGATCCAAAGGAGAATATGAAAGCCTTTGTGGACAGGAAACTATACATCCATAATATGGGACACGCTGTTCTTTCATATACAGCGTTTGTTTTCAGAAAGAAATACAGGTTTATATGGGAGGCTGCCTATGATAAGGAGCTTCATGGTATTACAAAGAATGCAATGTGGGAATCTGGAAAGGCTCTTGTTAAAGAGTATCCTGATGAGTTTAATGAGAAAAATATAGAAGAGAATATCGATGATCTTTTATTGAGATTTGGAAATAGGGCTTTAGGTGATACTATTTACAGGGCAGGAAGGGACCTATACAGGAAGCTGGGACCTGATGACAGGTTAACAGGTTCTGTAATGCTATGTCTGAAACATGATATCTTTCCAAAACATATTGCTCTTGGTATCGCATGTGCACTGTTCTTTGAGGCTGTGGATGATCGAGGTGAAATGTTTGAGAAGGACATAGCCTTTCATGAAAAGGAGATTCCTAAAGGTACTGATCATGTGTTTAAAAATATCTGTAAAATGGAAAACAAGGCCATTAAGGAGATTATAAAGTATTACTATGACAATATCATTCAGGGAAACCTAGAGATAAGCACGTTCGGGACACAATACTTCAGGACACAATAAAAGTATTGTGTCCTGAAGTATTGTGTCCCCATTAAACCTTAACCTTATCAAGCTGGAGCTTGAATGCATCCCTCAAATTCTTGAAACCATTTAAGGTTTTTTCAATCTGTTCATCTGTATGAGCAGCTGTTGGAATCATACGAAGCAGTATTACAGTTTTAGGAACAACAGGATACATAACACCGGAAACAAAAACGCCCTGTTTATCGCGTAGATAGGCGACGATCTCTTTTGCAACTGCAGGTTCAGCAGGTACATATACAGGGGTTATGGGGGAGGCAGTATCCCCAAGGCTGAATCCAAGTTCTCTTAATCCATTTTGGAGTTTAGCTGCAACCTCCCAGAGCCTCTTTCTGATGCCAGGATTCTGTTCTATTTTATCCAGTGTTGCATTGATTGTTCTCACATATATCATTGGCAGGCTCTTTGCGAATATTTGAGTTCGGGCGTTGTATCTAATATAACGGATTACATCCTCCTCTCCTGCTGTAAAACCGCCAATTGCTGCAAATGCCTTAGCAAAAGTACTGAAATAAAGGTCCACTCTCTCCATAGTGCCGAAGTGCTCTGATGTTCCCTTGCCGCTGGGCCCCATAACGCAGCAGCCGTGGGCGTCATCCACAAATAGGCGAGCCCCGTACTTCTCTTTTAGATCACATATATCAGGGAGGTTTGCTAAATCTCCCCTCATTCCAAAGACACCCTCAGTGACTATTAGAATACCACCATTACTGAGTTCCTTTGCAGCTTTGATCTGTTTTTCTAGGTCCTCCATGTTGTTGTGCTTATAGAACCGGAACTTCCCACCCGCGAGAAAGGTCCCATCTATCATAGAAGCGTGAGATAATTTATCGACAATGATTGTATCGCTTCTGTGGACTATTGACGAGAGGGTTCCCAGCACCCCAAGATAGCCATAATTAAAAAGAATGGCAGATTCTTTGTCTTCAAATCTTGCAAGCCTCTCCTCTAGAACTTCATGCTCTACTGTATTTCCGGTGAGCATCCTCGAACCCATGGGTGCTGAAGCACTGAGCTCCTGGCAGGCCTCTACTGAAGTCTTTTTTATGTCTTCATCACACGCAAGTCCGAGGTAGTTGTTGATTGACCACATTATCATCTTCTTGCCGTTGAACTCCATTTCTGTTCCTGGCTTTAAAGAGAGAATCGGCCGTGTATAATATTTATCTTTTACCATCCTGAACATCCCAAGATAGCCGCCTTCTCTGTAGCATTTATCAAAGATATCCATTGTGTTCCCCTCGATAGGAAGAAGTAACATCCTATATTAATTATTGAGCAATTGGGTTGTCAAGAAAAATATAGATTGGAGTATAGTCCTCAATCGAACCTGATAAAATATTTTGCACTATCGTGTATAAGGATAATTCGATACTTATATCTTCTTGACAAATTATTATTCACTGTTATTCTTATGTACCATGAAAATAGCTGTTGTAGGATGTGGTGGAAATGGTGGTGTGGTCTGTGGTGTTCTTGGGTCAAAAGGATTAGATGTTGTTTGTATTGAAGCGAAGGAGGATTATGCCAGATTGATTACTGAGCGGGGTGTGCATCTTCAGGGGAAAAAAGGGGAGATAAGGGCTAAAGTAAGATCATATCATGGATTTTCTGGTAAGCACTCGAAGTTCGATATTATCATCATTGCTGTGAAGAGCAATGAACTGAGATCTGTATTTTTAAAGGCAAAGGAATATGTAGATGAAAAGGGATTTATTCTGACCCTGCAGAACGGATTGGAGATCCTCGAGCTGAGCGAAGAGTTCCCATCTGTAAAGGTTGTTGCCGGGGCAGTGGGGTACAATTCCATAATGCTCGATTATGGAGAATATCTTGTAACCTCGAATGGTGGCATCACAGTAGGAAACCTGAAAGATTCTTCCCTAGAAAGACTTCTTTTATTAAAAAATATTTTTGAACCCGGGATAAAGATTGATATAACCAAAGAGATTAGAGCTGTTTTGTGGGCAAAGCTTCTGATAGTATGCGGTGTCACAGGTCTTGGAGGTGTAGCAGGTCTTCTTGTAGGCGCCCTATTACGACAAAGAGTAGCACGAAAGCTCTTTTATAGGATTGTTACAGAGGGCGTGGCTGTAGCAGAGAAGCTCGGTATTAATATTGAAAAGTTTGGTGGAATAAATCCTGAAAAGTTCGGTGATCATAAGGGAAGCTACCCACTTGTCCTGCGTTATCTTCTTTTAAAGTTTATTGGAAGTAAGTATAAAAAAATAAAATCCAACATACATCATTCTCTTGAGAAGGGTCAGAAAACAGAGATTGATTTTTTGAATGGAGAAGTTGTAAGAATGGGAGAAAAGCACGGAATTGATACTCCCGTCAACCGCGGAGTAGTAAATATGGTTCGAGAAATTGAAGCAGAAAAGCGAGAAATGGGTTTAAAAAATCTCTATGAGATATATGAGAAGACCTAGGGAGTAAGGGTTAATCTCATGAAAATAAATACTCTTTGGGCAGTATTTACATGGCCTGGCAGATAGTAATTGAGTTTACCATATTGAGCCTTTCTCTCTTAATAGCCTCCATCCTCAGGGCAAACATACGCTTTTTCCAGAGATTTCTTGTGCCAAACGCTATTACTGCAGGTTTTGTTGGCCTTGGATTAATGTACCTTATTGATGTAGTATTTCCCGAGATAATGCCAAGCAGGGAGGTTCTGGGAAACATTGTATACCACCTCCTTGCTGTCACATTTATATCTATTGGTTTAAAAAAGCGGGAACGCTACATTTCCAAGAACTCACTGGCTACTGCTTTTCATCTCACCATGGGCTATGCATTTGAGGGATTTATCGGTTATTCGATCACACTTATATTTCTCTTTACCATTATGCCTGATATCTTCCCTACATTTGGTATGCTCTTTTCAATCGGATTTGGGCAATCCTCTGGACAGGCTTATGCTCTTGGAAAGCAGTGGGAAGCACTTGGTTTTCAAAACGGAAGTACTGTAGGATTAACCTTTGGGGCCATTGGATTTTTATGGTCCTGTTTTGTAGGAGTCCCTTTCCTCAACTGGGGAATAAAAAGGGGATATATAAAAGATATTAGTAAGAAAATGCTGCAAAACAGGGGCTTTTTAAAAAGAGGTCTCTCAAAACCGATTACTGGACATAGTACAACACATCAAGATGTTATTGCTTCCGGTTCCTTTCATATCGCCTTTATTGGTTTCATTTATCTCATCGATTACTTTTTTATCAAGCTAATCGTATTTCTTTTTGGAAAACTGGGAGGTGAGTTTTTTGTTCAACTAGGTAATGTACTCTGGGCCTACCATGCATTTTTTGCAACTCTATTCGCCCTTCTGACTGGAAAGATACTGGATCGATTGAATCTCCACCATATCCTTGACGATGATACGCTTACGAGTATTTCCGCTTCAAGTGTAGATTTTCTGGTAACAGCAGCTATTATGGCAATAGAGTTAGCCTTTATTGTACAGTATATTGTACCAATTGCAGTAATCTGTATTATTGGCGGTATTCTTATAATGGTGATGGTTATATTTCTAGCAAAACGTAGTTTTCATGACTATTTCTTTGAAAGAGTCATTTCCATATTTGGATTATTGACCGGAACGGTTAGCACAGGTCTTGCCCTTTTGAGAGTGATTGATCCTGAGTATAAAACTCCTGCTGCAAGTGACCTTGTACTTGGAAGTGGCTTTTCACTCTTCATTGGTTTTCCACTCCTGCTTTTAGTTAATATTCCTGCCCTGCACCAGAAGACAAGGGCGTTTCTTTTAACAGATGGAGCCATTTTTGGCTATATCGTCATTCTTCTTCTCCTCATGCTTTCCTTAGGGCTTCTGAAGGAGAGAAGCTATTAATTAGCTCATCACTATCACTAATAATTTTCTTGACCTCATAAACAAACGTAATTATAGATAAGCAACTATTTTACTACACAATATTATCGTGTAAATTGTGGATGTTAGGAGAGACGGTTACAAGATATTTATGATAAAGAAGACATCTAGCACTACTTCTTTGGCCTTTGGATTTCTTGTAGGGGCGAATATTTTATGGAGTAGTGGTGGAGTACTCATAAAGTGGGTTTCCTGGAATCCTCTTGCAATTGCAGGTGTTCGGAGCGCCATCTCTGCAGTTATTCTCCTTATATTCATTGGGAGGCCTAACTTTACATGGTCATTTGCTCAGGTGGGAGGTGCCCTTTCATTTGCTGCAACAGTTATCCTGTTTGTAACTGCTACAAAACTGACAACTGCCGCGAATGCAATTCTCCTACAATATACAGCCCCTATTTATACCGCTCTCTTTAGTAGCTGGTTCTTGGGAGAACGAACTGTATGGTATGACTGGACAACTATTTTTATCGTCATTGGTGGAATAGTCCTTTTTTTTATGGATAATCTTACAATCGAAGGCTATTGGGGAAATATCATTGCTGTTGTCTGCGGAATAACTACCGCGTGGATGGTGCTCTTTCTGCGAAAGCAGAAATCTGGTTCACCATTTGAATCAATAGTGCTTGGAAATATTATTACAGCAATTATTGGATCTCCTTTCATGTGGGATTCAGCTCCGTCCATATATGGATGGGTCGGGTTAATTTTTCTGGGAGTCTTTCAACTTGGTTTTTCATTTATCCTATATGTTATTGCAATCAAACAGGTGACTGCGCTAGATGCCGTATTGGTCTCTACAATAGAGCCAATTCTTAATCCAGTATGGGTCTTTTTATTTTTAAATGAAGCCCCAGGTAGAATGGCGATACTTGGTGGGAGTGTAGTGTTCATTTCAGTGACCGTTAGATGCATCTGTGCATACTTGTTTAGAAATTATATCTCTGACTGAGACTGTTATAAATCCCTTGACTTGAAATATCCTGTCTTATATTATAATCATTGATTGCCGGAGTGGTGGAATTGGCAGACACAAGGGACTTAAAATCCCTCGGGGCTTTAACCCCGTGCCGGTTCAAGTCCGGCCTCCGGCAAGATAAAACCCTTCCTCATAAATAACTATACTTTTTCTCACCGTTTTCAAAGTGATTTAAAAAGAATACCTTTGGTTTAAGAATCAAGGAGAATAGTTTTTAGCTCTACAATCCCCCATTTAGACTGCAGGCCTCAATTGGAGAGAAAACGACAGGTGGATGGATGTCAAGAGTTGGTTATAGTTTATTAATTAATTGGAGCTACCAATTGGAAAAAAATTTTGACATATCTATGCTTATATTTTAATGTTGATTAAGGGAAGCATTTTCGGAATATTAAAAAGAATGGTGTTATTGTGAAAGAGAGAAAAAATCGTATTATTATTCATGTTGATATGGATGCCTTTTATGCAGCAGCTGAGCAGTTGGATCATGTTGAATATAGAAATAGGCCTGTTGTTGTTGGCGCTGATCCATGCGGGGGCAAGGGCAGGGGAGTGGTGTCTGCTGCAAGTTATGAAGCAAGAAAATATGGAATACATTCGGCGCAACCGATCTCTCAGGCTTACAGGCTCTGCCCGGATGCAGTTTTTTTAAGACCTCGATTCAAACGGTATACCAAACTATCAAATCAGGTAATGAAGATTCTCTATGATTTTTCTCCAGTTATAGAACAGATAAGTATAGATGAGGCTTTTCTGGATTGTACCGGAACAGAGGCTCTCCTTGGAACTCCAGAAGAGCTTGCATTGCATATAAAAGAACGTATACAGGGAGAGACTGGTCTTACTGCAAGTGTTGGGGTTGCATCAAATAAATCTATTGCAAAAATTGCATCAGAGTTATGCAAACCTGATGGATTAAAGGTGGTTCCCTCTGGAAATGAAAAGGAGTTTCTTTCAGAGCTTTCCCTGCAATATCTTTGGGGTGCAGGCAAAAAAACCATAGAAAAGCTCAAAGGTATGGGGTTTGGAAACATTGGCGATGTGGCAAAATGTTCCCCTGTAGATCTTTCAAAAAGACTCGGTAAATATGGTTTTAGTCTGTGGCATCTTGCCAATGGTATGGATGAGCGGCCAGTTATAAGCTCTCATCTAAGGAAGTCCATAAGTGAGGAGACTACATTCAAAAGGGATGTTGATGATAATAGTTATATTGAGAGTGTTTTTTTTAAAATATCTGATCGACTTACAAGAAAGATGAGAACTCTAGGGATTAAGGGGAGAACGATTACTATGAAGATCAGATTGCAGGGCTTTGAAACATTTACGAGGTCAAGAACCATGGAACATCCTGTAAGTGATATGAAAACAGTTCGTTCTGTTGCCCTCAATCTGTATCGTTCTTTTAACAGGGAGGGTAAGAAGGTTCGGCTTATAGGTATTGCTTTGTCAAATTTCGAAACTAATGATAAACAGCTGGAGTTATTTTCAGATGAGCGTTTTAAAGATAGAAAAGAAGAATCTGATAAGCTATTTGATATGATGAGAAGCCTTTACGGGGACAAGGTAACTCGCGGTGCCTTTCTCCCACAGCGATCAGATAATGGGTATCCACATTTGAAATGAGATTAATCCCCTGTTTTTTTTCTGTTTCAGCT
The DNA here is from genome assembly GCA_964424795.1 of uncultured Spirochaetota bacterium. GTDB lineage: Bacteria > Spirochaetota > B62-G9 > B62-G9 > DRHN01 > CAYRKG01. The sequence continues at coordinate 60,232 of CAYRKG010000001.1, read as the reverse complement.
ATATTTGAATTATTCTCCCCTTTTTTGAAATCTTTACATGAACATACTGGGTAAAATGCTCTATCAATCACTTTGTGCCAAAACCGCATTAAAGTCCCTTTGGCTTGGAAACAGCTGAGGTTTCGTATCACAAGTGCTCGATTACTTGATCCCGTTTTTTTTACTATCTAAAATAAATATAGGTTAAATGAGCGCTATAAACACTATAAAAGCACTAAATTATACGATATTATTAAAATTTTCTTGCATTGTTTCATTACATCGTGTATTGTAACATAAAAGAAATAGGTAAGATTCTTCTTGAAGTTGGTAAAGGCTCTTTGAAAAGTATGTCTCTGAAGGGGGGTGATAGTGAGAAATAGATTTGTTAATTGGTCTGTTTTGGAAAATAAATTCTTAAAGGGAGGAAAAATACAAATGAAGCACAGTTCAAAGCTAATGGTTTCTATTTTTTTGGTAGTGATGCTTGTTAGCCTGATGATGATACCAGGAGTGGCACAGGCAAAACTCAAGGGCAAGGTGGCAGTGGTCCTCGATGTCGGAGGAAGAGGAGATCTATCCTTCAATGACATGGGTTTCAAAGGCACGGATCAAGCAGCAGAGGATTTTGGTTTGGAGATGGTGGAGATCCAGAGTGCCAGCGCCTCTGACTATCTTCCCAATGTTCGGAATGCAGCCAGATCTCGTTCATTCGATCTCATAATTGCGGTTGGATTCCTGCTTGCAGATGCGGTCGCCACAGTAGCAAAGGAGTTTCCAGAGCAGAATTTCATGATCATCGATATGGTAGTCGATGCACCAAACGTGATGTCAATTGTTTTCAATGAGAACGAGGGATCGGCTCTGGTGGGAGCTCTCTCTGCAATGGTCGCAGCTTACTATGGCTACCCTTATGTCGGTTGTGTCCTGGGCATCGAGATCCCTGTGCTGTACCATTTTGAGGCTGGATATCGCTTTGGAATCGATTGGGGAAACAAGAAGTATGCCCATCGGATGGGTGAGAATCCCAACATTGGATTACTGTACACCTATACCGGTACCTTCTCTGATATCGCCAAGGGAAAAGAGGCTTCAGCTGCAATGCTCGCTCAGGGAGCTGGCCTGATCTATAATGTTGCCGGCCCATTAGGGATAGGAGACCTTCAGGCAGTTACAGAGGCGGTTAAGGCGAAAGAGAAAGAGGCAGGCCCACCCTTCATGATAGGCGTGGATGCTAATCAGGATTGGATGGGTGATGGACATCGAGTGCTGGCCAGTATGCTAAAGCGGGTTGACAATGGCTGCTACAATGCCGTTAAAGCGGTGGTGGATGGAACTTTTAAAGGAGGTCTTATTGTTATGGGGCTTGATACCAAGGGAGTTGCCATGAGCAAATTTCCCGACCTGGGCACCTTTATGGAGTTTGGTGTTGGAGCTGGGAAGATAACCGAAAGGGACAAGAGAAGGATCGAGGCTCAATGGAAGAGAATGCGAGCCCGGATTCCAAATTGGATCTGGGAAGCAGTAGAAGATCTTGAAGGGCAAATTATTTCAGGAAAGATTAATGTGCCCACTGCGAACACGCTCAATGAGATGAAAGCTGTCAGGGCGGAATATCCATTGATAAAGTAGATGAAAGATGGAAAGAGGGGGATGGTAATAAAAGTACTATCCCCCTCTATTTTCTTTTAGTAGATAGTGTGTATAAACGAAATGATGCGAATGCATATATTTTTCTTCAGTTAAGTTAAGGGTATTCAAAAAGGGGCAAAAAGGACAGCTTATGAGGAAGATGACGTTTTTTGGAAAAGTCGATGAGCTGAAGAAAACGATTATTGCTGGGGTAATCGGGTTTGCGGTCGGCGCTCTCATCATAGTTATATACGATTATGATCTTATCTCTGCATATACAGCATTGTTCAGTGGAGCATTTGGTGACTTATACGGTATTTCAGAATCCCTTGCCAATGCTACTCCTCTCATTCTTACTGCCCTTACCTTTGCCATTGGATTCCGGGGAGGTATGTTCAATATTGGAGCTGAAGGTCAGCTTTATCTGGGAGCATTGGCAGCAGTTACTATCGGTCTTTTCCGCCTTCCTTCAGGTTTTAGCTTTGCTTTAAGTCTTATCTTCGCAGCACTTGCCGGAGCAATATGGAGTCTTCCAGTTGCCATTCTCAAGGCTACACGAGGAGTTCACGAAGTCATTTCTACTATAATGCTTAATTGGATATCTAACTTTCTAGCCTTTTATCTTATTGCCAAAGTTCTCGTTGACCCATCGAGAGCTGAGAAAACAATAAGTATTGCTGAGGGGGCTCGTATCTCTCTATTAATACAGGGTACAAGCCTAAGCTATGGAATCTTCATATCTCTTTTTGCATCCATTGTCATCTATATTCTCTTGTGGCGAACGATTATAGGTTTTGATATCCGGGCAATGGGGTATAACCCAAGAGCAGCCACCTATGCCGGTATCGAGAAATGGAAGATTATTCTATTTGTTTTTATCACAGGAGGAGTTACTGCAGGTTTGGGGGGTGCTGCTCATGTAATGGGTCGTCCACCTACCTATGCTGTCTATAGTGGAATGCCCTCAATTAGAGGACTCGGCTTTGAAGGCCTGGCAGTGGCAATGATAGGCAGAAACCATCCTATTGGGATCATCTTTGCAGCTATTTTCTTTGGAGGGCTTTTAGCAGGTGGGAGAATGATGCAGATGTTTGCTCAAGTCCCTCTGGAGATGGTCCGAGTCGTTGAAGGGATAGTAGTCATCTTTTTGGCTATCCCGGAGCTTATACGGTTATTACCCTTCTTGCGGAAGGTAAGAAAACCCCTCATCTCCCAATCCAACAGATCATAGGCTAAGGATCGGAGGAGGTTATGAATATTAAATATCTTTGGGGAATCCTAATAGGTTCTCTCCATGCTATGGTTCCCATCACCCTTACTGGCACCGGTGAGACAATAGGAGAATCAGCGGGTTTGTTCAATATAGGCCTTGAAGGGATAATTCTCATGGGAGCAATGACTGGTGCTCTGGCAGCGGATGCAGGGGGTCCTATTATTGGGCTTATTGTAGGGATTGGTACAGGATTTGCTATTGGTCTGGTCTTTGGATTGATATGTACATATTTAAAAGGGGTTCAGCTCATTGCTGGTGTGGGGATAAATCTTTTTTCCGCAGGGATGGTGACATTCTGGTTGATCCACCTGGGAGTACCTGGACATCACGCTGTGGCTGAAGAGAGCCGAATGGCTGATATCTCTACCCCACTTGGCGATATCAGCCCCATGATCATAGTTGCCTTTGTGCTGCCTATTCTCATATACATACTACTTTTCAGAACAAAGCTTGGTCTTAAGATAAGGGCAGTAGGAGAGAATCCTCAAGCTGCTGATGTGGCGGGCGTTAAAATACACCTTCTCCGTCTTTTAGCAACAGCTTCAGGAGCCTCTCTTGCAGGATTGGCAGGAGCATATATCAGTATTGACTGGATTGGATCAGTAACAAAGGAGATTTCTGCTGGCAGGGGTTTTATAGCGCTGGCCACTGTTGTGTTCAGCGGATTGAATCCTCTGTTGGTTTTACTTGGTGGTTTTATTTTCGGCTTCTTTGATAATCTTGCTGTGTGGGTTGCTACAATGCCGGCTATCCAGAGGGTTGTCCCCTGGCAATTTGTCTCAATGACCCCCTATGTAGTTACTCTGCTTATTGTAGCTGGAGTTATCGGACGAGTGCGCTTTCCTGCGGCTATGGGCTTACCATATGAACGTGAGTGAGTCAAGAGGAGGTTTAACTTTGACCAAAAAGAACAGTCCTAGGAAGGGTAAAGGTGATGTAATACTTGAAGGCAAGGGTATTTGTAAAGGCTTTCCTGGAGTGTGGGAGCATCTCATACTGGATCATATCGATATCGATATCAGGGCTGGTGAGATCCATACATTACTGGGAGAAAACGGAGCCGGAAAGACTGTAATCGCAAACTGTCTCTCAGGATTCTATTTAATAACAGAGGGCCAGATTTTTGTGAAAGGGAAACCAGTAAACCTGAAATCACCGAGAGATGGCATTAAACATGGGATTGGCATGGTTCATCAGGAGTTAGCTCTGGTAAAGCCCTTTACTGTAGCCCAGAATATTGCTCTGGGGCTTCCAAAGTCAGACCTCTCATTTCCACTCCCTGAAGTAAAAAATAGGGTAAATGAAATTTCACAGAAATATAAGCTCAGAATTGATCCAGAGGCGAGAATTGAGGATCTCTCCGCTGGAGAGCAGCAGAGAGCTGAGATCATAAAAGTACTCTACCATGAACCAGAGATCCTGATTCTCGATGAGCCCACATCACTTATTTCTGCCGATGCCGAACACCTGTTCGTAGTTCTGAATAGCATGGCAGAGATGGGGTATGGTATCCTCTTTATTACCCACAAGCTCGAAGAGGCTCTTGAGGTCGGTGATCGCGTCACAGTCCTTCGCCTTGGGAAGACCATGGGAACAAGAGAGACCTCTAAAACGGATAAGACAGAATTGGTAAGGCTCATGTTTGGTGAACACAAACCTGTTCATATTGAAAGAAAGGCAGTCAAATCAGAAAAGATAGTTCTTGAAGTCAAGGATCTGGAAGCCCTTGGCCCTGAAAATGAACTAGCGTTACAGGGTATATCCTTTACCATAAGGGAAGGTGAAATATTGGGTTTTGCAGGAATCTCTGGAAATGGGCAGAGTGAACTTGCAGAGGTCATTACAGGCTTAAGACGGGCAACAAAAGGACATGTTTTTATTCAGGGGGAAGATTATACAAACCGTTCTCCAGGGGATATTATAAGGGCTAGTGTTGCGCATATTCCAGAGAAAAGACGTGAGATGGGCGTGATTGAGCCCATGAAAGTTGCTGAGAACGTAGTCCTCAAGGACGTCAGGCTCTACCCCTTTTCTAAGGGATCATTCTTGAACATTGCCAATATCACAGAGCATACAAACAAAATAGTATCAAGATTCGGGGCCCTTGTTTCCGATCTATGGAAATCTCAAACTCGAATACTCTCTGGAGGAAACATTCAGAGGCTTATATTGGGTCGAGAGACGTGGAGAACACCGAAATGTATTGTGGCCGTCTATCCAACCAATGGTCTGGATGCAAAGGCGATTGAGCATACATGGGAACTCTTTATGCGCTTAAGGGAAGCAGGCACCGCTTTTCTATTTGTATCTGAAGATTTGGATGAGATAATGGCGCTGAGTGATCGGATTGCAGTGATGTCCAAAGGGAGAATAGTTGGCATATTCGAGGGCAGGGTAGCTAAGAGGGAAGAGATCGGGCTTATGATAGCAACTGGCCCTTCTGATGCCCCATTGAGGCCGCAGGCCTCAATTTGAGCGAAGGCGACTAATCTTATTCTTTTCTCAGATAGGGTTTTATATCTGTATTCGAGAGAGATGAGATGGGGAAGATACTCTCCTTACGAAAATTGTAGAGGTAGAGCTCTCGAACAGGTGTATGCTTTTGGGGTTCTTCAGAAAGTCCTATGATATAAATGGTATCGTTCAATAATGTAAACATCACCTCTTGAATGGTAAAGGGAAACTCCTTTCTGAATATGGTATTTTCCTTTGTATCAAATACAATAATCTCTCTTTCATTCTTCATCTGATATACAAGATGCCTGTCATTAGGACTAATTGAGAGGAGTTGTATATCATTTTCTTCTTTATAGAGTTCCTGAAGAGATTGACCGGGCTTTTTATGTTTAAGGTGAAATAGTTTATTCCCTTTTGTAATGTAAAATGTAAAGTTTGTAAGAAGCCCCTTTGTATTCTCTGTATCCATTGAGAGGTAGTAAAGTATATCCCCAGAAGGAATATTTACAATATAAATTTGACTCTTCTCAAAAAGAGCAAATGTTGTACCATCTGGAGAAAATAGTGGAAGATGCCCCTGTATATCAAAGTTTTGAGAAATTTTTATGCTCTCATTTCCATCAACTCGAAAGAGATAAAGATCTTTCCCCTTAGAATAGATTATAGCATTGCCGTTTGGGGCTTTCTTTACATAAGCAACATCACGGGTAATGACAGAATTCCTTTCTGTCTTTTCATATACAAGACCGAGTATCCTTTGATTGTCCGCATTATCTACATAATAGATATTACCGTTATGAAGAAATCCTACTTCGGAGAAGTTTGTTCCAGTCAGGATCCTTTTGATAGTACTTGACCTGTTTGATATTATATAAATAGCCTGTTTATCCTTTCCCCTTTTAATGGCAGAAGCAACCCTATCATTATCATAATCAAGGCCGATGGCGACAAAGTAGCCCCCTGTGTCGAATCGTAGACGTGTGCTTTTCCATATATCGATATTTTTTGTTATTAAAAAATCATTGCCTTCAATGAGACAGTGGTAAGAAATCGTTGTTTTATCTCTTGAGATTACCGGAGGGATATACAGCTTTTCCTCGTGTTTTTTTAATGATGATAGTTTTCCAGTAAGTGGATCGAAGAGGTTTATTTCATAGGTCCGCAAAACAGGATCGAGGAGAGGATTCTTATGTCTTAGAAAAAGTATCTTTCCAAGGTTTATAACTTCTGCGTGAAAGCAGAGATCATAAAGTTCAGAGGCTAATGAGTTAGTGATAGAAGAGAAGATAATAGGTAGAATGATTATGATAGAAAGTAAGGACTTTTTCAATCTTCTTATATTTTTCATTTTCATTATTAATAAAATATACTATAATTATATCAAAATATGAATAGCTTATTGATTTAAAAATGGAGCCCGACCTCAAAAAAATAAGAATAGTTCTTGTTGATCCAAAGGGAGCCTTCAATATCGGTTCAGTAGCCAGGGTTATGAAAAATATGGGGCTTTCTGAGCTTGCCCTGGTGGATCCCGTTGAGTTCCAAAATGAGGAAGCTTACAAAGCATGCGTTGGTGCCCGAGATATTCTTGATAATGCTCTAATATTCGAATCCTTAGAAGATACAATTAAAGAAACGAATCTCGTGGTAGGGACAACAAGGAGAGACGGAAAGCTCAGGAGAATATTCTGTAGTATTGAGGAGTTACCTGAGAGGATTTTTCCAGTCCTGAAAGAGGGAAAGGTTTCGATTCTTTTTGGAAGGGAGGACAGTGGCCTATCCAACAGAGAGACAGACTTATGCAATATTCTCGTGAATATACCTTCGAGTAAAAGTTTTCCATCTCTTAATCTCTCACATGCAGTAGCAGTTGTGTGCTATAAGCTTTTTACTAATGCAATAATAAATCAGGTTCCCTATATTACTAAACCGGTAGACAATGAAGAAATTGAGGGTCTTTTGGATTACATACAGTCTGTTTTTCTTGATATTGGATTTTTCTCTAAAGGGAATCCGGATTACGTAATTTCTCTTTTTCGAAAAATTTTTGGGAGAGCTCTTTTAGATCAGGATGAGATTAAGAACTTGACGTACATATTTCACAGGCTTCATGGCTTGTTGCGGAATAAGACCTAGAGGAGGAGTAGTAGGGTAAGAAACAATTCCCTATTTTTCAGGTTTAAATAGCACCTTGTTTAAATAGTACCTTGATGAATACTTCACTTCTTTTATACATCATATCAAAGCATTCCTTACACTCTTCGAGCCGGAAACGGTGGGATATGAGAGGTTTTGCTATTAATTTACCTCTGTTCATAAACTTTAAGGAGCTTTCCCATTCGTTAATTGGAAGAGGAGAGATCGATGAATTCCAGGACCCTGTTATCGTAAGCTCTCTCCTTAGAAGATTATTTAAAGCTCTGTTTGGGATAAGAAGGTCGTCGTAGGAGATTCCACAGTATACTACTTTACCCATCTTCTTTGCAGATTCTATTGCCTGCACCTGGGTAGCCTTATTACCAGCTAACTCGATTACAATATCAACCCCCTCTCCCGATGTGTGGTTAAGAATAACATCTACCGGATTATTTTCCTTAGCATTTATACCGAGGTCTGCACCTAAACTCTTGGCAAGTTGAAGTTTTTCTTCATATATATCAACAACATATACCTCACTGCAACCCAATATCTTTAACCACTGCATAGCAAGAAAACCAATAGCACCAAGACCAAAAATGGCTCCCTTTTGTCCTGGTTCGACATTTAGATTCCTCAATGAATGAAGAGCAACTGAAGCGGGATCAGTCATTGAGCCTGCTTCATAATCAACTTTATCCGGCAATTTCAGAATATTACCTGCAGAAACGCATATAAACTCAGCCATAGCGCCATCAATCCTGGAACCATAGTATAAGTAATCATCGCAGAGATGATATTCTCCAATTTTACAGTAATTACATTTTCCGCAAGGGATTAAAGGCATTACTGTAACCCTATTACCTACATTGATTGTTTTTACATCTTTACCTTTTTCAACCACTTCACCAGAGAACTCATGGCCAATAGTAATTGGATATTGATATGTACCCTTTTCCATTACTCTCGGAATATCTGATCCGCAAACACCACAGGACTTTACTTTTACTATTACATCATCAGGTTTCTCCATCTCAGGAATATCGATTTCCACACACCTTACATCACCTTTTGAAAACAGACGTACAGCTTTCATCTTTTTAGACATCTATAGCTCCTAATGTGGACAAGCAGTATTCACGATTAAGGTACTAACCTATATTTTTTTAATGCCCTATCATACCATAAACAATTCTACCTCAAGATCTTTCAGTATATTCTGATATTCTTCAGTTAGGTCAGAATCAGTAATTACGACATTAAAGTCCTTTAGATCTGCAAAATACGCAATTTTGACTTTATTGAATTTGGAAGAATCTGCCAGCAGGATTTTTGTTTTTGTTGAGTTAAGAATTGCCTTTTTTGTTTCTATCTCATATGGATTGGCGCAGGTTACACCAAGCTTATCGCTAATGCCCGCAGCAGAGACAAAGGCTTTATCTGCCCTTGTCCTTTTTATTAGATTTATACCTTCTTGGCTTTCAAACATCAGAGTATTGCCATGAAAATAGCCACCTGAAAATATAGGATTGCAATTCTTTTTTCTGTAAATTTCAACTAGGATATTTAGTGCACAGCAAACAACTGTTACAGGTATATTTTCAGGAATGAATTTTGCCGCATACTCTGTTGTTGAACCAACATCGAGAATAATCGTATCGTTAGGTTCGATCATTGAAGAAGCTTTTTGACCAATTCTGATCTTTTCTCTTATTTTTACAGTTTCTTCATGTGTAATCAAATACTTTTCCCTATCAATCTCTGAGTCATCAAACACTTTAAATATTGCACCGCCAGGAATGAGTTTAATGATATTATCCTTTTGTAGAAGGCTCAAGTCTCGTCGTATTGTCATTTCAGATACCTGTAATTTATTTTTGAGTTCTTTAATACTTGCTGCGCTTTTTATTCTCAACATGTTTATAATTTCTTTAATTCTTTCGTTTTTATCCATTCTTTTCCTCAGATATATTGTGTTCAAAAATTATTTTTATATGACAATATATTAACATGTATTGTTTTTTATTATACAATACCAGTTTCATTTATGTCAATTATCATTGTTTTATAATATTAATCTTTTTATATAAATCTTATTTTTACATATGATAATTGTAAAAGATAATTTATTCAATATCTAAAAATCATAGTATTTAGAAAGTATATTGATATAGAGGTGTTTAATAATAAAAAATTTAAAAAAATTAAATTTTATGTTGACAAAATAGAATAAAATGTTAATATAATAACTATATATGATATTTTAGTAACATTTTGCCGATAATTAATGATAAATCAGAATCATTATTAATATATAATGTGTTAAATATAACAGAATATGATTGTATTATAACATATATAGAATTATTTTGAGTATGTTAGAGGGAGATTAAAAAATTATTGGGTGGTAATGAAAGATGGTAGAATTGAGGACTTATAGTTATTTGGATTCCTTACAATTGCAGATGGCATCCTTTATAGCAGGGATTTCTAGAGGATACTTTCCTGTGGCAGGACAGGCTTGCTGTGTTGTAGAGATATCACCAGGAATAGAGATAAACCGTCTAACCGATATAGCGGTAAAGGCAACCGATGTAAAGCCTGGATTGCAGATAGTCGAGAGGCTGTTCGGGATGCTCGAGGTTCACTCACATAGCCAGGCTGATACAAGGCAGGCCGGGGCCGCTATTCTGAAAGCAATTGATGTTGGTGAGGATGATAGAATGAAGCCAAGGATACTGACAAGTCAGCTTATAAGGCACATGGATAGCCACCATGCACAGCTGATAAATAGAATCAGGCATGGGAATATGGTTTTAAGAGGTAATACACTCTATATTCTTGAAATAGAACCAGCAGGGTATGCTTACTATGCTGCCAACGAAGCCGAAAAGGCATCTCATATTAATATAATAGAAGTCGTTGGCTTTGGGAGATTCGGAAGGATCTATATTGCTGGTGACGAAGCAGAGGTATTGGTTTCCAAGGATATTGTTGAAAAGAGACTTACTGAGCTTTCAGGTCGAGAACCTGGAGGGCAGAAAGAATAAAACTTACGATCCAAAGAAGTAGGAGGATTTATGCAAGAGATTTATACTGACGCATTAGGAATGATTGAAACAAGGGGTTTTGCTGCAATGGTTGAGGCATCAGACGCCATGGTTAAAGCGGCAAAGGTAGAACTCACGGGTTACGAGAAAATCGGGGGTGGATATGTCACTGCCATTGTAAGGGGTGATGTGGCCGCTGTAAGAGCAGCACTCGATGCAGGAGGCAGGGCATCTGAGAAGGTCGGAGAAGTTGTATCAGTTCATATTATTCCACGTCCTCATACGAATGTTGATGAGGTTCTTCCCCTTGGAAGGGGTCCTAAGAAGGCAGGAGTACACAGTACAGAAACGGATTAGAGTAAGAATAGTTACTAATTAGCAAAGTTTTTACTTTATAAAAGAAATGGGTATTGTAGAGTTTCTCTGAAATAGAGGAGAGGCCTGCAGCTGATTATCTGTATGTGAAAATCTATTCTTCAGAGGAGAAGTATTAGAATGATACTTGCAAGAGTAATGGGTACAGTAGTATCCACGAGGAAAGAGGAGAAGATTGAGGGTATTAAATTTCTTCTTCTGGAGAAGATCAACCCAAAAACTATGAAAGGCAAGGGTGATTATGTAGTTGCAATGGACTCTGTTGGAGCAGGTTTGGATGAGATCGTTTTCTACGTAGCAGGCAGTAGTGCAAGAATGACTTCCGTTACCGAAAATAGGCCGGCCGATGCAACGATTACAGCAATTGTTGATGAGATTGATATCCATGGGAAGTTCGTTTACCAGAAGGATAGAATATAAATCGAGGGAGAAATGATATTTGGCAAGGTAGTAGGAACCGTAGTAAGCACTACGAAAAATGACAGTATGAGGGGCACAAAGTATCTTCTTACCTGTGTTTGTGACCAGCGGGGAAAAACTAAAGAAGATTATATTGTCGCTCTGGATTTGGTTGGAGCAGGAACCGGTGAAGTCATCATTATTGCTCAGGGAAGTTCATCAAGGCAGACTGAAACTACATATCAAAAGCCAATTGATGCTGTTATTGTGGGTATTGTAGACCTTGTAGAGGAAAAGGGAGAGATCGTTTTTAGAAAGTAAAATAGGGCGAATTAAAAGGCTTAGATGTATGCAGAAACTACATAATAAAACTCAAATTAGAAATGAAGATTTCAGAGATTGTTAAGGAAAAGGGTGTTGTAGGTGCTGGAGGAGGGGGATTCCCAACTCATATTAAGATTGACGTGAAGGTAGATACTGTTATAGCGAATGGAGCGGAATGTGAGCCTTTACTGGCTAGTGATAAATATCTAATGGAGAAGGAAAGTGATAAAATAGTAAAAGGGCTTGAATATATGATCGAAGCATGTGGAGCAAAAAGGGGAATCATCGCATTAAAAGAAAAATATTCAAAGCCCTTTCAAAGTATTGCAAAAGCTATTGGTGACAGAAAAGACATTGAAATTTTTGGATTGGGAGATTTTTATCCGGCGGGCGATGAATTCATCCTTGTAAATGAGGTAACAGGAAGAATAGTTCCTGAGGGGGGCATCCCGTTAAAAGTTGGATGTGTAGTTGATAATGTTGAAACGATTTTCAACATCTACGAGGCAGTCAAAGAGGATAGACCTGTTACTAAGCGATATCTTACATGCACGGGCGAGGTCAAAAATCCTTCAGTGGTTAAAGCACACATAGGAGTTCCTATCGGTGATATTATCAGTATTTGTGGTGGTGCTACAGTCGATGATTTCGTAGTTGTGATTGGTGGGCCACTGATGGGGAGCATTGAAACAGACCTGGAATCCCCGGTTACGAAGATAACAACAGGTATCATAGTGTTACCGAAGGATCATGAGGTCATTGCAAAGAAAAAAATACCTCTTGAGTTTATGATAAAGCTGAGTAAATCTGCATGCTGCCAATGCACATACTGTACAGAGCTGTGTCCCAGGTATTTAATTGGGCATGATCTCAAGCCACATATGATAATGAGGCAGATAAATTATGGAATAGATGTTCCTGCAGAAACAATAAGAAATGCATTTTTATGCAGTGAATGTAGATTGTGTGAGGTTTATGCATGTGTAATGGAACTATCACCAAGTATTATGAACAGATGTATAAAGGAAAGGCTTCTTGCAGAAGGGTATAAACCGGAGTTTCCTGAGAGAGAAATGGTAAAAAATGAAATGAAAGAGTACAGAAGGATACCTACTTCACGTATCATAGACAGACTACAATTAGATAAATATAGCAAGGGTTTTGTGAAAAGAGGTGTGGAAACTGATCCGGATCGTGTTGAGATACTTCTAAGACAACATAGAGGCGAGCCATCTCAGCCTGTTGTGAAAGTTGGGGATCGAGTACATGAAGGTGACTTGATCGCTGAAATATCGAAAAATCGTTTAGGAGCAATGGTGCATGCGAGTATTGAAGGTAGTGTTACTTATGTTGATGGTGAGAGAATAATTATAGCGAGCTAGAGATTAGGAACAGATATGGATGTCCCGGTATTGGGAGTATTAGAGTTTAACAGTATAGCTATTGGTATTAAGGCTATGGATGAAATGGCAAAGGCTGCTCCAGTGACTATTATCGATGCCAAGACTATATGTCCTGGAAAGTTTGTTGTCATAATATCTGGCGATGTTGCTTCTGTAGATGCTTCTCTTACTGCAGGGAAAGTTGTTGGAGAAGGGTATGTTATTGATGAATTATTCATTCCCAATTTGCACAGCTATGTTATACCTGCTCTTGTTGGTGCTGTTGAATGCGAGATCTGGGATGCCATTGGAGTTATAGAATCCTTTTCTGTTGTTGCAAGCATAGAGGCAGGGGATATAGCGGCAAAGACAGCCGATGTAATTATAACAGAAATAAGGTTAGCAACAGGGCTTGGCGGGAAATCTTATGTCAAGGTTATGGGAGATATCTACGAGGTAAAGGCTGCAGTGACAGCTTCCGTGGATTTTATAAAGAGCAAGGGTCTTTTATGTAAGGATGTGATAATAGCGAAACCGCATCCAGAAATAAAACCTTTCTTTATTTGATTCAAAGGGGATTTGAGGTCTTTTGAGAAGATTATTGATTTCAGGAAACTGGAAGATGAATACATTAAAAAATGAAGCTATTGATCTTGTAGCTGGAATTTTAAAAGAAATAGAAAATTATAATGGTGTTGACATTGTGGTTTGTCCGCCATACACATTCATAGAAATAATAATTGGCAGGGTAAAAAACTCTAAATTATTTGTTGGTGCTCAGAATGTTTTTTATGAAGAGAGTGGCGCATATACTGGGGAGATATCTCCGCTGATGTTAGAAGACCTCGGCTGTAAATATATAATAATAGGCCATTCAGAAAGAAGGAGATATTTTGGTGAAACAAACCCCGTAATAAATAAAAAGATTAAAATGATTATAAAACATGCTATGACACCTATTTTTTGTGTCGGTGAAACCCTTGAGCAGAGAAGGGAGGGTAAAACCCATGATATTTTAAATAGTCAGATCATTTATGGGTTTGAAGGGATAGATGATTTTGATATTCAGAAGGTGGTTATTGCCTATGAGCCTGTTTGGGCTATCGGAACAGGCATTAGCGCAACAAGTGCACAGGCTGAAGAAACACAGAAATACATTAGAAACATTGTAAAGAGCTTTGCGGGTGAAAAGGCATCTGAAAATATAAGGATAATCTATGGAGGAAGTGTAAATACTGAAAATGCTCTTGATCTATTAAAACAGGAGGATATTGACGGGGCCCTTATTGGAGGTGCAAGTTTGAAGGCTGATTCATTCTGTGAGATCATAAGAATCGCGAATTCTTTAGTAAATCTGTAGCCAATTAGTGAGCCGTTTTTAAAAGGATGCTAAATATTAAGCGGCAACTAATTAAATAGCATTTTAAGGAACAAAACATGAAGGTAACCGAACAGGATGTAAGATCTATAGTTGAGCAGGTAGTGAGTACAATAGAAATGAAGCCAGAAGACAGGAAAGTAACTTCAGTCGGGGATGAAAGCCGTATAGGTGTATTTTCAGATATGGATAAATCCATAAGTGCTGCAGAAAGAGCCCATCAGGAACTTATGAATATGACATTGGAGAAGAGAATAGAAATAATAAACAGTATCAGGAAGTCGATTTGTGATAATCTTGAAGTTCTGTCAAAGATGGCTGTGGAGGAAACTTCTATTGGGAACTGGAAGGATAAAGTAATAAAAAATGAACTTGCAGCATTAAAAACGCCGGGGGTGGAGGATCTTGAACCTTTTTCATATACTGATGACTATGGATTGACACTTATCGAAAGAGCACCATTTGGGGTAATCGGATCAATAACGCCATGCACCAATACTACTGAGACATTAATCTGCAATGGTATTGGTATGATTGCCGGAGGGAACTCTGTTATATTTAACCCTCATCCTGCTGCAAAAAAAACTTCGAATTATACAATATCTCTTATGAATCAGGCAGCAATGAAGGTCGGGGGGCCAGCAAATCTTCTATGTACGATAGAAGAACCTACAATAGAGTCGGCACAGGCTATGATGAAACACCCGAGAATTAGATTGCTAGTAGTAACAGGTGGACCTGCTGTTGTGAAAGTGGCAATGAACAGCGGGAAGAAGGTAATAGCAGCAGGACCAGGAAACCCGCCATGCGTGGTCGATGAAACTGCGGATATTGAAAGGGCGGCGAAGGATATTGTTAATGGTGCGAGTTTGGATAACAACATCGTATGTACTTGCGAAAAGGAGATACTTGCCTCAAATAAAATAGTTGATACATTAAAGGCTGCAATGAGGAATCATGGTGCCTATGAATTAAATAAAAGGCAGATTGAAGAAGTTACAAAACTGGTTATCTCAGATCCGGGCAGACCTGGTCATGAAGGGGCTGCTAGTAGAAAGTATATTGGAAAGGATGCCTGTGTAATTGCACGGGATATCGGATTGAATTTATCAGAGGACACAAAAATGCTGCTCTGTGAGGTTGATAAAGACCATCCACTTGTCTGGACAGAGCAGCTGTTGCCTGTTATTCCTATTGTAAGGATGAATGATGTTGATGAGGCTATAGATTTTGCAGTGGAATGTGAACACGGTTTCAGACATACTGCAAGTATTCATTCGAAGAATATAGAAAAGCTTTCAAAAATGGCAAAGGTAATGAACTGTTCCATATTCGTAAAAAACGGTCCAAATTACAGTGGATTGGGTTATAAGGGGGCCGGATATGCATCTTTTACTATTGCAAGCCCTACTGGTGAAGGCTTGACACGGGCAAGAACTTTTACACGGGAGAGAAGGTGCTCGCTGATAGGTCATTTTAGGATCGTTTAATATGGAGTGAGGTATGAAACTAGGAAGGGTCATAGGTAATGTGGTCTGTTCACAGAAGGTAGATTCATGGGAAGGGGTAAAGTTACTACTGGTACAGCCTCTCACTGAAAATCTAGAGGAGGCAGGGGATCCTGTAATCGCATGTGATACAGTGCAGGCTGGGCCAAATGACATTGTTTTTTATGAAGGTGGCAGAGAGGCTGCCTTGGGATTAAAAAACTGGTTCAATCCATCTGATGCTACAATCATGGGAATCGTAGACATTGTGAATATTGGGGAATAGGATGATACTTGGAAAGGTAATAGGAAACGTTGTGTCAACAATGAAGCTTTCAATATATAGTGGATACAAAATATTAGTTGTTCAACCGGTTAATCCAGAGGGGAAACCACTGGGAAAGACAGTATTAGCAATTGATACAGTTCAGGCAGGACTTGGAGACACTGTTATTGTTATTGATGAGGGTAATTCAGCCAGGCAGATAATCAATGATCCAATGGCGCCGGTACGATGTGTTGTATCAGGAGTAGTTGATGAGGTAAGGATGGGATAGATAAAGGGAGGAAGTTATGGTAGATAAAGAAGTCTCTAGGATTGTTGAAAATGTTGTAAGCGGTATATATTCCGCTACTGCACCCAAGGGAAAAGAAGAGATCGCTGTTAATATAAAGGATAATGTAAGGCGAGTTGTAATAGGATCTGATCACGGTGGTTTTGAAGCCAAAGAAAAACTCAAAACCTATCTAAAGAGCCTTGGATATAGAGTTACAGATGTAGGGACCGATAGTACTGAAAGTGTGGATTATCCTGATTTTGCTATAAAGGTTGCAAAAAAGGTTGCAAGTGGGGAATGTGATAGAGGTATCATGATCGATGGAGCGGGTATTGGGTCATCTATGACTTGCAATAAAGTTAAAGGGATCAGAGCAGCACTTTGCTACAATGTTAAAACTGTAATAAACAGCAGAGAGCATAATAATGCAAATGTATTAACTTTGGGAGGCCCTCTCCACAGTAGTGATGAGTTGTGTGAGATGGTAAAGGTGTGGCTTGAAACGAGATTTGCAGGCGAGCGACACTGGAGGAGAGTTAATAAAATTATGGCTCTTGAAAGGGGTGTTTAGAAACTTAGATAGTGAGGATTTAAGATGGAACAGAAGGAGCTTATTGAGCGAATAACAGAGGAAGTAATAAAGAGATTACAAAAAGTGGGCGTAGAGGAACGAAGTGCCACACCGGGTGAGGTTTGTGTGATTAATGTTCCTTCCGACCTTTTGAAGTATATAGATCACACGCAGCTGAAACCAGAGGCCACGAGAGAGCAGATCGAGCGACTCTGTAAGGAGGCAAAGGAATATGGTTTTTATGGTATATGTGTGAACACCACATGGGTTGCCTACTGTGCCAAACTTCTCAGGGGATCTGGTGTGAAGATCGCCTGTGTTGTTGGATTTCCTCTCGGGGCAATGGACTCGAGGGCAAAGGCGTTTGAGGCGAGACGTGCTATCGAGGATGGAGCTGATGAGATCGATATGGTCATTAATGTCGGTGCACTAAAATCCGGCGATTTGAAATTAGTCGAGGAAGACATACGTTCAGTCTTAAGAGCATGCAGAAGTACAACTGTAACAAAGGTGATTATTGAAACGTGTCTTCTGACGGATGATGAAAAGGTTATTGCATCTCAAATTTCAAAAAAGGCAGGTGCTGATTTTGTAAAAACATCAACTGGGTTTTCAACAGCGGGTGCAACTGCTCACGATGTCGCTTTAATTAGAAGAACAGTAGGGCCAGAAATGGGTATAAAGGCAGCGGGTGGTATAAGGACATTTGAGGATGCAAAACTAATGATACAATCGGGTGCAACGAGACTGGGGACATCCGCAAGTGTTAAAATTGTAACTGGTGAAGAAAGTGAGGAGAAATATTAGGGATATGTTAATAGTTTGTAGATATATTTGGATATTCGGGATTGTTTAGAAGTAAAGTTATTGTTAGGAATATACCACAGTAGTATATTGAAGAGAGTTGCAACATACTAAACATTGGGTAATGATTATGCCTATGTTGAACTTTTATTTATGGATTAGATTTCAAAGAAAGGAGTAGAGGTAAATGCCCAAGGTATTGGTAGTGTATTATTCCAGCTCAGGAAATACTGAGGAAATGGCAAAGATTATAGCTGATGCAATTAGGGAAGAAGAAATCGATGTTGATTGTAAAAAGGTTGGTGAAACCAATCTGGATGAGCTATTGGCCGTAGATGGCGTAGTTATTGGTTCTCCAACATACTACGGTACAATGGCTGCTGAAATCAAAAAGTTTTTAGATGATAGTATTAAACATCATGGAAAACTGGATGGGAAGGTAGGAGCAGCATTCTCATCTTCTGCAATAACCGGTCATGAAACAACGGTGATCAGTATCCTGGAAGCACTGCTCATTCATGGTATGATAATCCAGGGTGATCCAAAGGGATACCACTATGGGGCAACATCACTCAATAGGCCAGATGAAAGATGTGCTATTAAATGCAAGAGATTCGGTCAGCGAGTGGCATGGCTGGTTAAAAGGGTAGCTAGTTAAAAAGTCAGAAAAGCTAAAGAAAACAAAACTGTGAGCTATATGGTTTGTCTTTTTTATAAAAACATTCCGATAAATTATTAGATACTTATCGATTCAAATCCGAGATATATCCCAAAAAATATATCAGATTGAGTAAAAAAGCCCGAATAATACAGTTTTTACTTGACAGGAAGGTGTTACTTATTAAAATATACTTGTAATTATAAGATAATAAGATGATAGGATTACAATTATTAATAGATACATTTTTTTAATTAATCTTGTATAATTATAACTGAATGTGAATGAATATTCAGTACATTAAATTTCAGAATCTGGAGTGAGTAGTATTGCTATGAAAAACATAACCTATGTAGAGGCCATTAATGAAGCCATTATTGAAGAGATGGAAAGGGATGAGAAGGTCTTCATTTTCGGAGAAGATATAGCAGTTGGATACGGTGGTGGAGGCCTTTTTGGTGCCACTCGAGGCCTGCTGGATAAGTTTGGAGCAGATAGAGTTATTGATACTCCTCTTTCTGAATTAGCAATAGCAGGAGCAGCAGTTGGTGCAGCTTTAGTTGGTCTCCGCCCAATAGCTGAAATTATGTTTGGTGACTTCCTCTCTATTATTATGGATCAACTTGCAAACAATGTGGCAAAGATGCGCTGGTCACTGAACGGAGAGGTAGATGTACCGATTGTATACAGGACTGCTTACGGAGCGGGTATTGGTGCCGGTTTTCACCACTCTCAGAGTTTCGAGGCCTGGGTTGCACATGTTCCAGGCTTAAAGGTTGTAATGCCCTCTGACCCGGCTGATGCCAAGGGCCTTTTAAAGGCTGCAATAAGAGATAACGATCCAGTGATTTTTATGGAGCATAAGCTTCTTTACAAAAGGCTCAAAGGAGAGGTTCCGGAGGATGAGTATCTTGTTCCTCTGGGTAAGGGAGAGGTAAAACGCCCTGGTGAGGACGTTACTGTTATTGCAACAGGGGCTATGGTTAGGCGTTCCTTGGAAGCGGCAGATATGCTCGATGAAAAGGGAGTTTCAGTTGAGGTTGTAGATCCAAGGACAATTCTACCTCTTGATGAAGAGATAATTCTAAACTCAGTAAAAAAGACAGGGAGAGCTATTATCGTACATGAGGCCCCAGTTTTTGGTGGATTTGGGGGAGAGATTGCGGGGATTCTGGCTGACAGGGGAATAGATTATCTGGACGGACCTGTAAAGAGAGTTGGAGCGCTATTTACTCCAATCCCCAACTGTTTTGCGATGGAAGAGTACTACTTACCGAGTGTTGAAAAGATAATAAAAGCGGTTTCTGAAGTTATTAACTATTAGCAAGGCATATTGCTTTGTAGAACTGATTGCTGCTTTGCAGCACAGACTGCTGCAAAGTAGCAGTAAGAGCATTATAAAAATAAGCGTTTACTTTTCTGGGCTCTGGTATATAAGGCTGGCAATGCCTTACTGATTAATTGGAGAAAGATGCTCCTGTTCTATTTAGCTTATTATAAAATAGGAGTATGGGATGATTGAGATAAAGATGCCGGAAGCTGGTTTCAGCATTACGGAAGGAACAGTTGTTGAGTGGCATAAAAAAATTGGGGATAAGGTTCAGGCTGGAGAGAATATAGTTACAGTTGAGACTGATAAAATTACTGTAGATATACCTGCAGTGGATTCAGGAGTTTTGCATGAGATAAGGTATCAAGTTGGAGAAGTTGCTCCTGTTGGTGATGTAATGGGAATTATTGCTGAAGAGGGAGAAGAGGTATCTGAAATTACGAAGACAAAATATGAAGAAAAAAATAAGGAGGAGAAGGTACCATTAAGGCTCGATTCTGAGGTTGCCTTTAGGGGTACAGAAGTGAGGAAAATATCCCCAGCTGCTAAAGCAGTTGCAAAAGCTAAAGGGGTGGATCTATCACAAATTCCAAAAGGCAGTGGTCCTATGGGAAGAATTGTAAAAAAGGATGTACTTGAATTTTCAGAGAAGAAAGAAATAGCTCAAGTTGAGATAGAAGGGCCCCGAGGGTTAGAACCTGGAGAGGTAAAACCTCTTGGGGTAAAACCCCACGGGGTAGAGCCCGGCGGGTTAGAACCCGGCGGGGTAATAGAGCCCGCCATTAAAGGAAAGAAAGTAGGATTCACTGGGTGGAGAAAGGTCATAGCAGACCGCGTGCTTTCAAGTTCTCTGGAGGTGCCTCAGTGTACGATGTCTATTGAGGCGGATGTAACTGAACTTTCCCAAACTATTACTTCGATAAGACAGAAAGAAGATGGTTTACATGTGACCTATATCCCTTTTATGATGAAGGCTATGGTGGTTGGTATAGATCAGGTACCTGAAGTGAATGCATACTGTGATAAGGATGGTTTCACAGTACAGGAAGAAATAAATATAGGGATAGCTGTAGAATTGGGTGAAAAGCTGATAGTTCCAGTTGTGAAGAATGTAAGAGAGAAGTCAATACTGGAACTAGTCGAAGAGATACAGGAAGTCGTTGAAAAGGCAAGAAATGACAGGCTGGAGCATAGAGATGTAGAGGGAGGTACCATAACCCTCACCAATGTCGGAGCTTATCAAATTCATTCTGCTACTGCATTGATTCTTCAGCCGCAGACCTCAATCGTAAACATGTGTGCAGCACGGGAGGTGCCAGGGGTGTGGAAGGGAAATATTGAGATTCGGAAGAGGATGATTTTTGGACTAACGTACGATCACCGGGTTATTAATGGCGCTCGGACTGCAAGATTTCTCATGAAGGTTAAATCCTGTCTTGAGGATCTTGTTATGCTTCTTATGAGGTTAAGGTAATAATTTTGGAGGAATGGAAATTGAATTTATCTAACAAAGATTTAAAAGAGATGCTTTACTGGATGGTACTGGGAAGAAGGATTGAGGAAAAGGTTACTCTGCTCTTTAAGGAAGGGAGATTAAGGGGTCACCATCACCCGGGAATTGGTATAGAGGGCATTCATGTTAGCACTTGTTACAGTCTGGGAAAAGAGGATTATGTGGTTCCATCACATCGTGGTAAGTTACCTGAGTTGATGATGGGGATCAGTCTTAAGGATTTAATGGCTGGATATTTCAGCAAAAGAGAAGGGCTCGGTGGAGGAAGAGTACCAACAGGTTCGCATATGTATGGTGATATGTCCAAGCATGTTATTCCAGGGACAGGTATTATCGGCTCATTGATCCCTGTTGCTGTAGGGGCGGCTCTTGGTCTGAAAGTCAAAAAGGAACCAGGAGTGGTGGTCGCATTTTTTGGTGATGGAGCTGCGAACAGGGGAGATTTTCACGAAGGCTTGAATATGGCAGCTGCATTTAAATTGCCTGTGCTTTTTGTTCTTACAAACAATAAATATTCCATATCTGTATCGGTCAAAAAGGCTACAGGAATGGAAGAGCTATCTTCCCGTGCAATAGGGTACGGGATTCCGGGAATAACAGTTGATGGATGTAATGTACGCGAAATTTATAAGGAGGCCACAAAGGCAATAGAGAGGGCCAGGGAGGGCAAAGGGCCCACACTTTTAGAGTGTATATGGCACAGGTGGACAGGCCATTCCATCAGTGATGCTGATATTTATCGGACTGACGAGGAGAAGAAGGAGGGAGAAAAGAGGTGTCCTGTAAGAACATTTAAAAAAGATCTCATTTTTAAGGGTATTATTACAGAAGAGGAATACAATGAGATAGAGAAGCGTGTGCAGGAGGAGATCGAAGAGGCAGTTCATTACAGTGAAAAGGAATGTAGCGACCCTGATCCTGACGATATTCTACGTGGTGTATATGCAAGTGAATAGTTAAAGAAGAAACTACTGTATTATTAAGTCAGAAAGATAGTAACTACTCAAAAGTAATATAAGGATGCATAAAAAATGAAAAAATCAATAGATAGGTTAAGCGTTTGTATTGAGACCATATTTCCATACACCACTCCCTATGAAGAACAGATCCGTACTACAGCTTCCCTTGGATTCAAAGCGTATGAGTTCTGGTATCATGACCTGCAGAGAGATGGCAAAGGTGGATGGATTGAGAAAGAGAATGCAAAGGATCTTGATGTTATATATAGATTAAATCGGGAGCTGGGACTGAAGCTCGTAAACTTTACATTAAATTCCCCACATGCTGACCATGGTGGAAATCTGGTAGATGATAGGGGAACTGATATGATGATGAAGGAGTTAGATCGCCTTGTTCCTATATGCCAGAGACTGGGCACGCCACAGCTTATCACATTTGTAGGCTACGAACTGCAAGGAATGCCAAGGTCTGATATTATCCATCGGGTTGTAAAATCTTTGCGAAAGTTGGATAAACTTCTCGATGGTACAGGTGTCATACTTACTGTTGAACCCCTGAGTCATCCTAAATATGAGGGATGTCTTCTTCCAACAATTAAAGATACCTCTGATCTTCTGCGTGAAGTTGACGGGAAAAATATAAAGATCCTGTATGATTTATTTCATGTCCAGATCATGACAGGGAACCTCATTGCCTCTCTTGAAGAAAACATTGATCTTATAGGTCATGTACATATCTCTGGCGTTCCAGGCCAGCATGAACCGGCAAGGGGGGAGATTAATCTTCCCTATGTGCTCCAGAGACTCAAAGATATGGGATATGAAGGCTATTTTGGTTTAGAGTACTACCCTCTTAAAAATCCGCTTCTGTCACTTAGAGAGACTATCGAATATCTTAAAGATGTAGCGAGCTTCTAGCTATTTGTACTCGCATACATCGAGATCTGTTTTTAGTATATATTCTAAATTTCTCAGAATAATGTTTATATTAGTGATAAAATTTTTTAAGAATAGTAGGAGATATTAAGATGAATATTAAAGAAGTAAAGAAACTGTTAAAGGAACAAAAGGTAGAAACCCCAACATGGGGTTACGCAGATTCAGGAACTAGATTCGGTGTCTTTACCCAGGATTCAGCTGCACATACACTGGAGGAGAAATTAGAGGATGCAGCACAGGTACATAAGTATACAGGTATCTGTCCTACTGTTGCTATACATGCTGCATGGGACCTGGTCGATGATTGGGATGCGATTAAGGAATATACGGCAAATCTTGGCCTGAAGATCGGTGCACTTAATCCAGATCTCTTTCAGGAACAGGATTACAAACTTGGGAGCATCTGTAATCCGGATAAAAAAATTAGAGAAAAGACTGTTAATCATATCCTTAGGTGCATTGAGATTATGAAGATTACAGGATCGGAAAACTTGAGTCTCTGGTTTGCTGATGGGACAAACTACCCTGGACAGGATAGTTTCAGAGATAGAAAAAAGAGAATGGAGGATGCATTATCCAGGGTATATGATGCACTTCCATCAAATATGAGGATGCTCATTGAATATAAGTTTTTTGAACCATACTTCTATCATACAGATATTGGAGACTGGGGAACTTCCTATATGCTCTGCATGAAACTGGGAGATAGTGCCCTGGTCCTTGTTGACCTTGGCCATCATCCGCTTGGAACTAATATTGAACAGATAGTTGCATGCCTTCTCGATGAAGGTAAGTTAGGAGGATTTCATTTTAATAACAAAAAGTATGCTGATGATGATTTGGTTGTGGGTTCGATAAATCCGTACGAGCTTTTCCTGATATATAATGAACTAGTTTCTGCTTCCATTGATGAAAGAATAGCTTCAAAGGCAAAGAAGATAGCATATATGATTGATCAGAACCATAATCTTAAGAACAAAATAGAGGCAACAATACAATCTGTTATAAATATACAAACGGCATATGCAAAGGCGCTGCTCATTGACAGAGAATATTTAAGTAAGGCACAGAATGAAGGCAGGATTCTTGATGCTGAAGAGTGTTTAAAGGATGCATACAATTCTGATGTTCGGGGGCTTCTTAAAGAGGTCAGAGGGGAGATGGGAATAGATCCAGATCCTATTGATGCATTCAGGAAAAGTGGATATACAGAGAAAAAGGCTGATGAAAGGCTGAAAAGGCATGGCAGGGCTAAAGGGTCCTCGTGTTTCTAGGCTTAAATTAGGGAACTTTTTTTAGAAAGAATAGTGGATTATTTTTGAAGAGTGATTTTCTACATAAAATGGAGTAGCAGTGATGGTAAATAGATTTATAGGTATAAATGTACAGATTAAAAATATTGACATTCTTTTAGACATATATTATGGAGAATAGGGTATAAAGATAACGAAAAAAGGAGCGTTCTCATGAAACCTTCGATACTAACACTGTTTGTTCTACTTCTTATATTCTCACCTCTCCCTCTCATAGGAGAAGATGAGGATGAGGAAATTGGCACGATCACCTTTATTCAAGGAACATGTCAGATCAAAGGTGAGGATGAAGAGTACAGAGATGCAATAATAGACCAATTGGTAAATTCAGAGGATACAGTAAAAACTTTTGAGAATTCAGAGGCTGAAATCACCCTCTATGATGAAAATACAATAAGGATCACAGAGGATACAGAGCTAACCCTTGACAGCTGGCAGGTACGGGAGAACCGGTACACGAACATCGGACTCCTCTTCGGCAGTATAAAGCTCTTTGTGAAGAAGTTCAGCAAGGATACCGAGGAATTCTCAGTAAATACTGCAACAGTACTAGCTGGTGTGCGGGGAACCGAGTTTGATGTCTCGATTCGTGAAGATGGCGAGGTGCTCATCAATGTCGAGGATGGCGAGATTGAAACAGATGTCGATGGAGAAAAACACACTATCACTAGGGGAAATGCCAGTGTATTCAGCATAGTGGAACCGAGGAGAGATTTTAAAGAGAGAATTGATCGTACAGCATGGAGAAGAGAGGCTTTGGATCGTCTAAAAGAGAACCCTGCTCTTTTTGTCAAAAAGATGCTCGAGAGGGAGCGTATGATCATAGGCCGACTGAAACAGAACCAAGCCAAGATGGAGCAGTACCGAAAAGATTTTGTTGTATTCATAAAGCGAATAAAGGAGCTCGAGAAGAGAGGGATGTATCATCAGGAAAGGGCCCTTATATTACAACAGATTGCTAAAACTAGAAGGGCAATCGGTTTCTTTATTATGGCACGCAGGCAGCTTGCTGGCATCCGTTCTTTCATTGTGATCGCATCCAGGATAGAGCAAAGGCTGGATCCGGAAACTGTAAAGCAGTTACCATCTCTTCAGGAGCTCAGACGGGAATACCAGAGGATAACCTTTGTGATTCAAAAGATCAATGAGGCAGACCGAAAGCTCAGGGGAGTCCTCTTTATACTGAACCGCAAACTCGATGATGTAAACAGAAAGATAGAAGGAAGCGATCAGCCTCTTAAAAAAGACAAGCCCTATCAGAAGGAGCAGCCGCCTAAGAGATCCCAAAAAGGTTAATTAACAGATATTAAACAGCTCTTTTATTTTGAAAAAGATAAACTCTGCTCAATATGATTTTTAAAAGGACCGTTTATGGCTTCTAAAGATTATCTAATAGTTGATTTTGGTGCAAGTAATGGAAGGGCAGTAGTAGCGGAATTCAGTGGGAAGAAGTTTATAATGAATGAAATCCACAGATTTGACAACAGACCTGTTAATGCTACAGGTACCCTTTACTGGGATATCCTGAGACTTTATTCTGAGTTAAAAATTAGCATTCTTACTACAGTTAAAAAATATAAGAAGATAGCTTCGATTGGGGTTGATACGTGGGGATGTGATTTTGGTCTTCTAGATAGATCTGAAAAGCTTATTTCGAATCCTGTTCATTACAGGGATCGTAGAAGACATGAGGTTGTTGATACACTATTGAAAATTATTCCTGAAAGGGAATTATTTGAACTTACTGGTGGGCCATTAGTATCTCTTATGGGTGTGAATGGTCTATTTCAACTCTATGCCTTTACTGTTGATAAAACCTTAGAAATTCTCAATGCCCATAGATTTTTGATGATACCTGATATATTCAACTACCTCTTAACAGGTGAGGTGTGTAATGAATACAGCGATGCAACGATGAGCTTGATGTGCAATCAGAGAACAAAAGAGTGGCAGAGCATCATATTTAAAAAGCTGGGTATTCCAGAGGACATTTTTTCTGAGATTATAATGCCGGGAGAAAAAATTGGAAGTATCGGTAAAAATTTAGCCATAGAGCTCGAAATACAGCCGATACCAATCGTTGTTCCAGCCACTCACGACACTGCATCTGCTGTAGCAGGAATACCTGTTGTTGAAAAGAGCAAAAACTGGGCATTTATCAGCATTGGAACGTGGTATATATGCGGTGTAGAGATAAAAGATCCAATAATCAACGAAGAGGTGTTTAAGTCTGGTTATGCAAATGAGGGAGGTGTTGGGGGCTTAAGTTTTCTTGCAAAGACCCAGACCGGTATGTGGTTAATTCAAAAGTGTAGGGAAAGATGGACAAATGAAGACGGGAGAGAGATTTCCTGGGATGAAATAATTTCAATGTCAACAAAAGCTCAAGCTTTTAAATCATTTATCAATGTAGATGATCCTGTTTTTGTGCAGGCTCATCTGGATATGCCTGAAAGGGTTTGTGAATTTTGTAAAGGCAGAGGTCAAAAAGTTCCTGAAGATAGAGGGGATATTTCAAGATGTATATATGAGAGCCTCGCGATGAGGTTCAGGTATAATCTAGAGATACTGCAAAGTTTAACAGGGAGAAAGATTGATATTCTTCATCTTGTAGGGGGAGGAATAGAGAATAAACTTCTCTGTCAATGGACAGCCGATATTATGGGCGTTCCAGTTGTAGCAGGTCCTACTGAAACAACATCCGCAGGTAACCTTCTAATGCAACTGAAAGGTACAGGCGAGATAGGTACATTGGGAGAGGGCAGGCAGATTGTATTGAACTCATCGGATGTGGAATATTACGAACCAAAGGACCGGGATAGATGGAATGAGGCTTATTTGAAATATTTGAAGATGGTTCAATAACAATCCTCCTTATTTTAAAACATAATGAAACAGATGCAAAAGGAAGTCTTATGTGTTTCAAAAAACTTTTTATACATATGATCTGGTTCAGCAAGAAATAAATCCCTATGAATCATAAGAGGATAAAAGTGCCCGACAGGAACGGGTGTTACCTATCGGTAAACAACAGGGGAGGGGTTTGACATGTTTGTATGCTGGGTATTATACTGTCACTATATTAAACATCACCCTTAAAAATATGCGCTGTCTCTATAAAACTCTACTAAATTCCGAAGTCTCATAACTTAATGTTCCTTCCTGGTTGTAGTATTGGTATTTGTTACCTGCCTTTTTAAATCCAAGAGCCTTAAATATCGATATTTTAGCTCTGTCAATTCCCGAAAAAGATAATATGCAAGTTTTGGGAGCATTTAGATCTTCTTTAATTCGCTTCATGGTTTCATCAATTAGATTTAAGATCTCTTCTTTGTTTTTTTCTAAGAACTCGGGGAAACAGTAGAAATCAATTTTCATGGTATTCCTGCTGAAAGGATAAACCTGTTTCGCTGCACAAACAGCAAGTATAAATCCCTTTTCATCCCGCAAAACAAGTGTAGCATCTTCAATCCTATCCTGGTCTAATATGGCTGGCCTGATATTAACGACAAAGGTACGTTCAAACTCTGGTCCTTGATGGATATCCCATGAATCCAATTTTATTCTAAAATCATTTTCTGGGGACAGTGCAATCAGCATAAAAAGTCCTGCCATATCGCCATCTGTGACCTTTTGTAGTTTTAGATTCCTCTTTTTTGAACCAAAATCACGCTTTATTTTATCAGCTAGTATTTGTTGCTTTTTCTTTACATCATTTGATACATGTTTCGGGAATCTACCTTTGTTCATTTTCTTTTCTTTCTGACAATCATTAAATATCTCTTGATTAATTATCATTAACCAGTCCACTGTATCTGCTAATTTCTTTTCAGCTAGAATCGAATATCCGATTTTTGAATAGAGGGTATAGGCAGTTTTTTCACCGGATTCAAGTCTGTGAATTTTATCATCTGTAGCTAAGACAACGAACTTGGCATTGTTTTTAAAGGCAGCATCTGTAACCTCTTCAGTCATCAGTGTTCCTAAGCCCAATCCTTGATATTCGTTATCTGTTCTTATATGAGCCACAAGACCAATCAATGGATTATCTATTGATTGGAAAGACACTCCATGGGAGGCAAACTTTTTTGATTTTTTATCCCAAAACAGTGAAAAAGAGGCTAAAGAGTGTTTATAAATGCCCATGTACTCTCCCAGGATAGGACTATTCCAATCTACACCCTTTTTGACCAATAGGTGATTTATTATATAATCAAGGATAACTGAGCCATCGAATCCGGTTTTTTTACCTACTTCAGCGATAAAATCTGCTCCACACCCTGTGAAGATTAATCCCTCTATTCTTCTCTCTTTTCTCGAGATAATTTTTTCCTTTAAAAAAATAGTATATTTATTTTGCATGATTTCTCACAATGACCTCCAGCACAATATCTTTTTCTTTTTACTCTCTCTAACATTGCGGATCTCCCGTCCTATTAATATTAAATTATCTTACATCTATGTCCACATTTTTAGGTAAAGGGCAAACAACAAATCTTCCTATAATAAATTGATTTGAACAGAGGAGACTGGAGATGAAAAAGAAATGGAATTGTTTCGCTTGAACCATATTAAATTCCATTATCACTATTAATTCCCAAGAAGATGTTGATTGCTTAGAAGATACATTGTATGATAATAAGGTATTTAGAAATTTAAATAATTATTTGTCAGATAGTTAAGATTGAGAAGTGAATAAATAATCTATAAAAATTTTGTTCTTATAACAAGAGGAGGAGTAGATTAGAATGTCAGGAAAAGAGCTGAGAATAAAAAAGCTATTTAGAGGAAAGAAAAATCTTGTTATTTCAGCCCTTGATCATGTGATGTTCTATGGTGATCAGCCAGGAATTGAAGATGCAGGCAAAGCGATAAAGAGTTGTTTTGGAACTGATGCTCTTTTACTTTCTCGGTTCATGCTTAAGCGTAACTGGGATCTTTTTGCAGATACTAATGCACCAATGCCTGTGGTCAGAATAAACTGGACATCTGCTTTTTATTATCCTCTTGAATATAGAAAGGGTTATACAAGAATAGCCACTACAGTAGAAGAAGCTGTGGAAGCGGGAGCTGAAATAGTTATCTGTTCTCTTTTTATTGAAAATGAAAACGAGGAGATGGGAACAGAGAATGTCGAGACATTCTCGGAAGTTGTAAAGCAGAAGGAAAAGCTTGGCATCCCTCTTATTGGAGAGTGTTATGTTGTTGAACACAAGGAGAAAACAGCTGAACAGCTTCATAATAAAGTAAAGAGAGTCACAAGAGTTATGGAAGAGCTTGGAGCAGATCTTATCAAGGCCTTTTATACAGGTGAGAGGTTTCAGGAAATAGTTGATAATACATCGATTCCAATTTTCACAATAGGGGCTGAAAGGTTAGATACAGATTACGCAGTTTTACAGAAAGCTTACAACAGTGTAATTAGAGGCGCCAGGGGAATAATTTTTGGAAGGAACATATTTATGGCAGAGGATCCTGGAAAGCTTATAAAGGCATTAAACGATGTAATGAATAAGAATATTAAACCTGAAGAAGCTACTAAAATTTACGGACTCAAATAGCAATTTCAAGCTGAAGCGTTCAATTTAAATGAACGAAGTTAAATATGTGTTTCGAACACAATACTATCCAGTATCGATTTTTAATTTCCTCACAGATAATCATAAAACCATTTTCTATGGAACAATGGAAAAATCCAATTTAAAAGGAAAAGATGAAAATGTACCTGATCTTTGATGTTGGAACAACTTCAGTAAAAACAGCACTGTATGATATGAAAGGCGCTCTTAAATATAAGATCATAAAAGATTATGCTCTGAATTCGCCAATTGTGGGCTGGTACGAAGTCGAGCCTGAAGTATACTGGAATTCAGTAATTGGGGGCTTTAAAGAGATATTGAATAAGAGCGGGATCTCTCCTAAAGAGATAAAAACTATTTCTGGGTGCAGCCAGGGAGAAACAGTGATATTTCTTGATGCAGGGGCCTCTTTTCCTGAAAATGATACATATGCCAGGGGAGTGTTTTATGGATTGACGCTAAAACATGGGAAGGCTCACTTTGTAAGGGCTATTATGGAATCCATCGGGTATATGTTGCGAAAGATATTAATATATGTGAAACAATTTGGAGTACAGATTAATGAGATACATTCAATGGGAGGTGCTGCTCGATCTGAGTTATGGCTGCAGATAAAGTCTGATATATGTGGTTATCCAATTGTAAAGATGAAAGAAGAGGAAACAGCAGCATTAGGAGCAGCAATCCTGGCATCTGTTAAGGCAGGTGATTACTCAAATGTAAATGAAGCAGTTAAAGTAATGGTAAAAACAGGGAAGAGATATTTACCAAACGAGGAAAACAAAGAGCTATATGAAAAATATTATGTACTATACAATGAATTGTATGGTAGTTTGAAACCTCTTTTTAGAAAATATTAATTGGCCCGATTCTACAATGAGGCATCCTGCAAGACCGTGAAATTCGTTGTATTTATTGTTTGAATATCTTCTTTCCATTTTACTGCAGATTTGCATGCCTTCTATTGATCGATTCTGCGGTTTCGCCTATTTCATGCGCTATCATAATAACCAATGTGTAAAATAATATGTAGATATTAAATCCGAATAGGCACCCGAGCAGGTTCTGGTTTTTCTTATTGCCAATAGCAGAGAGTCCGGAGAAGTGAATATCCTCTGCTGTTTTTTCTATTTCTAGTATTGTTTCAGAGATTTGAGCTAGAGTTGATTCACCGTTTGAAGTTACTCCTAAAACCTTACCACCCAAATCTTTCGCCTTCTTTGCCAGAGCAAGAATCGTTTTGGTTTCTCCTGACTGGCTAATAGCGATAAATAAGTCCCCCTCTTCGAAAGGAGGATTTATTTCATCAAATACAGTATGGGCCCTTAATCCTACATGGTTGAGTTTCATTGAAAGGACCCTGCCAAACATCCCGGAATGGCCAATTCCCAGAACATAAATTTTATTTGCACTTAAAATGAGCGATACAATATCTTTCAAACTTTTTTCATCTATTTTATTGAATACTCCCTTTGCATTCAAATAAAGTTCATCGAGAATTTGTTCATGAAGTATTTTCATCTTCGATCCTTTCGTATTAAGAAATGTATATTTTTAGTGCTCAGAAGCATGCTTAATTTTCAAATTATTCACTTAGTCAGCCCATCTATTTAAGAGGAGGTTGCTTCATTTCTATATCAATGTATTATTTAGCCTTATCATATTTTTATGAATATTTATTGATAAGCGTTTCAAAAACCTCCAGTACTCTATCTGCCTGAGATTCTGAGATGACAAGGGGAGGTTTTATCTTAAGAACATTTCCTATTCCTTTAAACTTGCTCTCTCCAAAAATAATACCATCCTGAATAGCTTCGTTGACAATCTTGTGACATATATCATTTGCCATCTCTTTTGTTTTTCTATCCTTTATGAGCTCAATACCAATCATTAATCCTGGACCTCTTATATCACCGATGATTTCATACTTATTCTGTAACTCTTTCAACTTTGATGTAAAGTATCTGCCCATTTTTTGTGATTTTTCAATTAGATTTTCTTCTCTTATTACATCAAGGGTTGCACAGGCAGCAGCAAATGATACAGGAAAGTGAGCAAAGGTATATGAATCAGTTGCAGGTTCTGGTGGCTTGAGGTCCTTTCTCTGCATAACTCCTGCAAGAGGAAAACCACCAGCAATAGACTTTCCAAAGGTGAGAATGTCAGGATATACGTCGTATAAATCTGAAGCAAACATTGCTCCAAGTCTTCCAAATGCAGTCTGTATCTCGTCAAAAATAAGCAGTATACCGAACTCATCACATACCTCTCTTATTCTCTTCAGATAGCCTTTTGGGAACTCTATCATTCCGCCACTTGCCTGCATCGGCTCCATAATGAGTGCAATAATCGGCTCCGCTCCTCTTTCAATCACTGTTTTCACATACTCTGCACACAAAAGATCGCATTTTGGGTATTCCAAGGTAAAAGGGCATCTGTAGCAGTAAGCATTGGGAATGCGTATGAAATGTTCCATGAAAGGCGCAAATAGTCTACTTATAGGATGATAGGGCCAGCTTGCTGCTATTGTAACAAGAGTTCTACCTGAATAATTATCAAATGGTGCAAGAAATTTTAACCTATCAGGATTATTTGTGATTGCAAGTTTTAGAGCTGATTCATTAGCAACTGAGCCGTGAAGACAGAAGCTGATCTTTTTAAGGTTCTTTGGTGCGATCTCTCCAAGCTTTTTGAGCAGAAGGAGTTTTGGAACTGTCTCAAAGCTGGTTCTTACATGGCTTATTTTCTCTATCTGCTCCTTTACAGCTTCTAAAACTCTTGGATGACTTACACCTATATTGTATGTCCATGCCTGAGAGGTACAGTCGATATACTCTTTTCCTTTTATGTCTTTTACAATAGCACCTTTTCCACTTTCAATAAGAACAGGCAATCCACTGCCCACAGAGCCTGACATTAGATACTTTCTTCCTTCTTCTAAATCTTTTTGATCAACATTTTCAAACATAACTTATACCTCTTTTCTTTCATGACATTATTGAGATTGGGGTTTGTGAATAGTTACTTGAGTATTAAAACATTATTTGTTTAGTAATTCAACATTATTTTTCAAGAATCTACAAAAATGGCAGGCAACCATCTTCGGCAATAAGAACAATTACCTGAACATAATAGTATCTGACTGGTCCGATGGTCTGTATCTTGATATCATAGAGGCATTATAATATCTTGAGTAAAAGGTGTCATTTTCTTGACAATTTTGATATTGTGATATAACGTGTATCTATTGTTTTTCCTAAAAGATGTAGAGGAGGAATTTAATGGGGGAGGGGTCCAGTAATAAACTTGGAAAGTGGCTTACTAAGAATGAGAAAGTGTCTGAGGATAAGATAAAAGAGGCGCTTCAAGTCCAGGAGGAATACAGGCAGGTTGAGGTTCCGTTGCGCCTTGGAGAAGTAATTGTGGAGTCGGGATTAGGCACTGCTTCACTTGTATCCGATGCTCTGCACCGCCAGCGTGACAGCTATATTAAGTCCAACACCATAGGACAGATTCTGCTCGAGCTCGGGTTTGTAACACGTGAGCAGCTCGAACAGGCGATGGAAGCCCATCTTGACATCCTAGCACCGCTTGGCGAGGTACTTGTGGAGCAGAAAATCTGTACCCAAGAACAGATTGATAGAGCATACAAGCTTCAGCTCATACGGAGGGTCACAGCTCTCCGCCGTCCTCTTTCGTCGCACTTCGATCCCTTAAATGTCATGGAGCTTCTTGTGGAGGAAATGGTCGATGAGCTTATAAATGGGAATGGTGGCTGTGGTTGTGATCAATGCCGTGCAAATGTTGTTGCTGTTTCTCTAAATGGGCTTGCCCCGAGATACATGAGTGATATGGAAAAACTTGTAGGCCAGCTGGACCGCTATAGAGAAGAGTTCGGTGAGTTGGTCAGAGAGAGGATAGTAAAAGCGGTTGAACAGGTTCAGAGATATCCAAAGCTCTCATGTGCTAAAAAAATGGAAGGCCCTGCAGGTGAAATACTTGGCTTTGTAACTGCTCATATTTCAAATCGTCACGTTCATCTATCACATGATCATATAGAACAAATCTTTGGAACAGGATACACCCTCACCAAGTGGAAAGATCTTATTCAGCCTGGGCAGTATGCAGCAAAGGAAACCGTGGTGCTCAAAGGTCCTAAGGGAACAATTGAGCGTGTGCGCGTCCTTGGGCCTTCGAGATTAGAGTCTCAAGTGGAGATTTCTGGCACTGATCAATTCAGGCTTGGAATTCAGGCTCCTGTTCGCGAGTCAGGGCAGCTTGAGGATACCCCTGGAATTGAAATTATAGGACAGGCCGGGTCTGTCAACCTTGAAAGAGGAGTCATAAGGGCGTGGCGTCATATCCATATGACACCTGACGATGGGAGAGGTTTTAAGGTAAAGAACAGGGATGTTGTTTATGTGCGCTTGAAGGGAGACCGAACGACCATTTGTGAGAATGTTCTCGTAAGGAT
Source organism: uncultured Spirochaetota bacterium (assembly GCA_964424795.1). Lineage (GTDB taxonomy): Bacteria > Spirochaetota > B62-G9 > B62-G9 > DRHN01 > CAYRKG01. The sequence continues at coordinate 25,663 of CAYRKG010000001.1, read as the reverse complement.
TACTGATAACTCAGCTCTGGAGATGCATATCGATATGGATGAGGCAAATGCAGCAGGAGTACCGATGGAATCCCAGGGAGAGGTGTTAAGTGTAGCCTGATTGATTAAAATCTTGGCTCATCGTTTGATCTTATGGGTAGCTTAGCTTCGCTCAGATAGGTTTCGAACTTCCCCATTGTGATCTTCTTTCCCCTGCAGTCTCCTGCAATAAAGTGCTGCTTTTTAGAGTCAAGGTTCCTGATTATCTCCATATCAGACGAGTAGCCACTCACCGCATTGAGACCCTTTTTTGTTAGCACAAAGACAGGTATCTTCCTAGTGATCTGTAGAATTGCCCTAGGACCAACGATCTTGCGTATCTCCTCTGAGGCACAGCTCCAGACGACATCTGCATATTTGAGAACTTCATCTGCTCTCTCCTCATCCACTCCGGTTGAGCATATGAGAAAGATGGTTATAGTAACGCCATATTTCGCTTCGATCTCCTGGAAAGATTTGAGCCTTTCATCCATGTAGCCATTAACAGTTACTGCGAAGTTTTTATAACCAATGCGTGCTCCATCTTCAGCAGCTTTTATCTGGTTTATAGAGGCGTCCTTGAAAGGAATGTGGCTTTCCATTTGCTCGAGCCTATCCATGAGCTCTGAAATAGGAGTTGTATAAAAGAGCCCATTCATGCGGGCTCCGATCCCCTGTACGACATCGGGTGATTTCGTAATAACGCTACCAACCCCATCGCATACGACAATGGCTGCATCGATGACCTTTTTCTTCAGGGCATACATGAGGATTTCCGAGGCCCCGTACGGTATCGCGATCTTTTTTCTTTCAAGCTCCCTCTTGGCTGTATAGTAACCAAACTGTTCTATCTTCTCTTCAATCCCCTGTTTTATGAGCCTCTTTATAGTGGCCTTGTCAGGTAGTTCCGGGACAGGTATATGCCTGTAAAGCTGTCTGGCAAGCGGGCAGTAAGTCATGAGGGGATTTGTTATTTTTATTACTTCTTTATTAGAAATGACAACAAAGGATGAGAAGAGACGTATAATATGGAGGTCATTGTATTTCTCTTTGTCTATACCAAGCTGTTTTAGTAGCTGCTTCAAATTCATTTTTCACAGATAAAGTGTGGATTTTATATTTACAAATAGCTGTATTTTTTGTACCAACCGCGCCAAAGTTTAGCCGTGATGCCCTTACGGATACTGTCTATTATAAATAGGCGCTGTCCCTATTAAACATCTACCCCTATTATATGAGCCACATTAGTGGTTGCAGAACCACCGATATTCAGGGTAGCCACTCTCTTAGCGCCGGGAAGCTGATAATCTTTTGCCTTGCCTGCGACCTGTAGATATGCATCCAAGAGCTGTCTTGTGCCAGTTGTGCCCACTGGATGGCCGCAGCCAATTAGTCCTCCAGATGGATTAATCGGGCATTTACCATCAAATTCTATAACCCCATCCTCAATAGCTTTCCATGCCTCTCCAGGATTGGATAACCCGAAATGTTCGATTGCAGCATATTCTGTAATAGTAAAACAATCATGTGTTTCAATACAGGAGATCTCATCTATTCCAGAAATTCCTGCTCTCCTGTAGGCATCCAATATTGCCTTTCGGGTATGAGGTAGTATATATTCACTTCCCTTTGCTTCAGCTGCCTTATCATCAAAGAGAATAGGAGCTGTTGTATGTCCCCAGCCCTGAATATGAGGAATCTCTTCCAGATGCAATCCATTTTTTTTGGCATAATTTTTAGCATATTTTTGAGATGCCAGGAGGATTATTGCAGCACCATCAGTCACCTGAGAGCAGTCAGTGGCTCTGAGCCTCTTACCAATAACCCTGTTATAGTCTCCAGTACTGCAGGCATGTTCTCTGCTCATATACCAGTTTCTGGTCTGGGCTTTTGGATTTCTTCTGGCATTTGCATAATTAACGGCAGAAATATGGGCGAGATATTCATACTTTACATGATAAAATTCATCATAGATATCGTACAGACGATCAAATAGTTTGGGGAATGGAAACTCTATACCTTTGCATTCCTTTTCATACCAGGCTGCAGTTCCAAGAAAGGCACCGCCAGATTTAGAATCCACACTTTTCATAAGCTCAACGCCAAGCACCATAATCAGATCATGAATACCAGATTCTATTTCAGCCCTTGCCATCAGAGCAGCAATTGATCCAGATGCACAGGCAGCTTCGTGACGTGCAGTAGGAATTCCTCTTAATGCAGGATCGTAGTTTAAAACAAAAGCACCAAGGTGAGCTTGCATGGTGAAGAGTTCACCTGCAAAGTTACCAACATGGATAGCCTGAATCTCTTCCGGCTCGATCCCGGTTTCCATAAAGGCCCCTTCCATTACTTCATTTATCATAGCCTGGATGCCTTTACCCTCTTTTGTCCAGTTGCGAGCAAAGTCTGTTTGATAACCCCCAAGTATATATACCTTGGTTTCCATGATTTTTCTCCTTAAAGAAAATAAACTTTCACGTGCCAAAAGAAACCCGCTTCCATTAGGGTGGGCTGTAATATTTCTGAAAATATTAGTGTAAATGTTATGCCTTTTAAAGACTTTTGGCTTGGTAAAAGCTAAGGTTTCGTAGAAACCACATCTTACTACAGGTGGCCTTTACAAGGCAATCAAATATTTTGTAATATCCGGGATCTTACAATACTTACCTTCTTTTAGAGATTTCAATCCCAGAGGTACTGGAATGTCTGATCTTTCAGTCAATGTAATCGTTTCCTTTGGACCACCAAAAAGGTCAACCCATCCTGAAGGAGGTAGCCAGGAAAAACCATAAGCCATAACCCTGTCAATACCATCTATTCCAGTTTCAGGGGGATTTACCTCCCCAGCTCGAAAGAAGCTGTAAGAAATATAGCCAAGAATAAAATGCCTTACAATAGCTGCCTCCTCACTCTGTTCATTTTTTAGTATGTCAGCAGCCTTTTTATAGTTCCCATCATGGATATAATTTTTGGCCTGCTCTACAAAGTCTATTTGCATTTTTTTTAACTCTATATATCCGAGATTTGATGGTTCGATACAGAGCCTCTGTTTATTTTCATCCTCTGTGTAAAAGCCACCTCCAGTTTTATTCCCCAACCTACCTTGATCTATCATTTTTTTTGTATAGAGAGGCATTTTGTATGTATCATGTCTCTCATCATCGACTTTTTCATATATGTAATTTACGATAGCTCCATAAATATCCAATCCTACAAGATCGATTGTAGCAAGCGGAGGCATAGCTCTCCCTGTATATGGTCCCAGGAGGTAGTCTGTCTTTGCAACACCATACTTTTCAGCATAGAGAGCTGCTTCGTTTAAAAACTGAAACCCTATTCGGTTGCCTGCAAAACCAGGTTTATTATAAGAAATAATATTAACCCGTCTCAGAGCTTTTTCACAGAATTCATGGATGTATTTTTTAAGTTTATTTGAGTTATTTGGATGAAAGATAAGTTCATTGGCAAATAGTTTTGCTGGAGGATTGAAAAAGTGAGTGCCTAGAAAATGAGCCTTAAAATCATCGCTCATTCCTTCTGCCATTTCTTCGATGCATAAACTCGAAGAAACAGTAGATACAATACTCCCCTGTTTGCGAAATCTATCTATCTTTTTAAAGTATTCACGTTTTAATTCAATGTCCTCTCCAAGGGCTTCAAGAATCCAATCACATGTTGGAAGTTCCTTTTCAAAATCATCGTATGTTTTTGGTACAATATATTCACGTAAAACATCACTGCGAGCCTGCTTGACTGCATTCTCAATTCCCTTTTGTGCCTTCTGTAGGGAACGGGCAAAGAAGATACACTTGATTCCAGTCTGGGCAAAAACACCTCCAGAAAGAGAGCCCATAGTTCCATTAGCTCCAAGAACAGCAACCTTTTTTATTTCATTCATCTATATCTCCTCAAACAGAATGTAGTATAACACTATAGTTCATTAAAAAAATGAGTATATTATTCCTCTTATTTAGATGACACTATCCCCATTGATGCTTTAGCATCAATTTTAGCGAATGCGACTTGATGCTTTAACATCGATTTTAGCGAATGCGACTCGATGCTTTAACTTCGATTTTAGCGAATGCGACTTGATGCTTTAGCATCAATTTTAGCGAATGCGACTTGATGCTTTAACATCGATTT
>CAYRKG010000001.1:0-21396 GCA_964424795.1 uncultured Spirochaetota bacterium | reverse complement strand
TAGCGAATGCGACTCGATGCTTTAACATCGATTGGAGTCTCAGATAAAGCAGGGTTTCAAAGATTTAATTACTTCTTATAGGAATTACCTGTTTTGATTGAATACAATATTTTTTCTTGACAGGAATAATATTTATATTAAAATATACTTATTATTACAAGATAATAAGATAATATGATTACATTTTTTTATCAATGCATTTAATTACAATTGGATTCAATAAAAATCTTATTCAGATTGCTTTAAGATACAAGTAAAGCTATTGCTATAATTATTATAGTGAATTTCGAGTTTTAGAAAAGTAGTAAATTAGTTCTTTTTAAAGAACTAATTATTGAGTTGGTGACTTTGTCACCAACGACTATTTGAAAAGTCGAAGTTCGCATTATTAGGTTTTATGGGGAATATGACAATGAAAAAATTAAGTGGAAAGACTGCTATTGTGACAGGCTCAAGCTGTGGAATTGGAAGAGAAATTGCGATACTTTTTGGAAAAGAGGGCGCGAACATTGTAGTGAATTATTCAAAGTCTGAAGAAAAGGCAAAGATGGTTGCCTCCGAAATCAAAAAGGCAGGCTCTAGAGCTATAGAAGTGAGGGCAGATGTTTCTAGCTTAAAAGATGTTAAAAGGATGATAGATAAGTGTATCAGTGCCTTTGGCGACGTAGATATACTGGTTAATAATGCAGGTATTTTGGCTTTTGGTCCAATTGAAGATGTAGATAATGAGCTATTGGACAAGGTTTTAGCAATCAATTTTAAAGGAACCTTCTACTGTTGCCGAGAAATCGTACCAATTATGAAGAAAAAGAGGTATGGAAAAATTGTTAATATTTCTTCAATAGCTGCACAAAGAGGCGACCATGTATCAGCGCCCTGCTATGGAGCTTCGAAAGGAGCGATGAGCGTGCTTACAAAATCCCTTGCCCGCCAGCTCGGCCCATTTGGAATCAATGTGAATGCAGTTGCTCCCCATGCCATTATTACTCCAATGATGGACTATTGGGATGAGAAAAAAAGAAAGGAAATGAGAGAATCCATACCTGTACGTAGGCTGGGGACTCCTGAGGATGTTGCTGTGACAGCGCTGTTTTTGGTTTCAGATGATGCGAGTTTTATAACCGGTCAGATTATTAATGTTAATGGTGGTTATCTAATGGACTCTTAATTATTTGAATGGGAGAGTTTTAATGGATAAATATTTGTTGATAAGAAGAGCATACGAACTTGGTTTTGATTATGAGAGAAACTATCATGGATGCTGTCAAAGTACAATTGCTGGTATTCAAGATGCTCTTGGCATAAGAAATGACTTTGTTTTTAAAGCTGGTGGTGGTCTTGCAGCTGGGGGCGGACTCCTGAGAGATGGAATCTGTGGCGGTTACTCTGGTGGAATTATGGTGATGAGTACTTTTTTTGCGAGGGTACGGGAAAAGTTCAATAATGACAGAGAAGAAAACTACTGCTCTTATCAGATGGCTTGTGAACTCCATGATAAGTTTATAAATGAATACAGTACAGTAATCTGTAAAGATATTCATTATAAAATATTTGGTAGGAGTTTTGACTTCTGGAATCCTGAGGAAAAAAGATTATTGGAAGAAGCTGGCGCACATAAGGATAAGTGTACTTCTGTGGTTGCAAATGGATCTTCCTGGGCAACAGAAATTATTCTCAACGAAATTGAGAAAAGGTCTTTGGAGTTGAAGGATTTTAAGCATCTTATATACATATCTAAATAGACTCTATAATCAGGTAGCTAATTTTTTGATATGGATTCATCATGTATTGTTATTATCTTGATATAACATGATAATAGGATTATTATTAACGTACTGTACTGTATATTTTATCGAAATTATTAAATGATGAGGGCCTAAAGATGGATAATAAGGTAAGTTTTAGTGAAGATTTGTCTATTGATAAAGAAAGCCCTATCCCATATTATCATCAGCTTAAAATGTATATAGTGAGTCAAATTGAGTCTGGAAAATTAGTGTCCGAACAGAAGATACCTTCAGAAACAGAATTATGCGAAAGCTTTAATATCAGCAGGACAGTAGTAAGGCAGGCTATTAAGGAATTGAGAAATGAGGGATATTTAACCACTGAAAAAGGGAAAGGTACTTTTATAGCAAGGCCCAAGATTATTGAGGGCCTTGTACAGAGTCTGACAGGTTTCCATGAGGATATGGTAAAACGCGGATTTAAAGTAACAACAGATATTCTTAAACAGGAGTTAGGTCATGGTTCTCAGAGAGTGGCTCAGGCATTAAGAATTGAAGCTGGATCTCCTGTTATAGTAATCAGCCGCCTTCGTAGACTTAATGGTGAACCGTCTGTTTTTGTTACAACTTATATACCACAGGAACTTTGCCCTGAGTTATTAAATGAAGATTTAAGAAATCAATCACTTTATGATTTACTGGAAAATAAATACAAATTAGAGATCCGCAATGGTCATCGTTATATCGGTGTATCTCTTGCCAATGAGTATGAGGCATCTTTACTTAATATTGAAATCGGTATGCCATTAATCGAATTAGAGAGCACAAGTTATTTAAAGAATGGTCGTCCATTGGAGTATTTTCATGCCCTCCATCGAGGCGATAGAACAAAGTTTGAAGTAGATCTTGTCAGGCTTAAATCCATATAGGAGTTTTATACTGAACATTAAACGTGGAGAAGTATAAGTATATCTATTGAAATTCAAACCTACCTTAAATGTAAAATATTCGTTAATATATAAAGAGTTATCAGTAGTATAAAGCTGATTTAATGAGTGATCTTTCATTTAGCCTTTGAGAGTATTTTCTTAAAACGTTCATATTCCGTTTTCCACAAAGCAGGATTCAATGGTTTATACTCTTTTATTCTGAAAGCCTTTCTAATAATTGGAACAGCTACGGAGAGGTCACTGATAATTCTGAGACCCATTGCCTGAACCATGATATTTCCTATAGCAGTTGCTTCATCTGGCCCCGCTATTACGGTTAAACCTGTAGCATCTGATGTGAACTGATTGAGCAGTTCATTATTACAGCCGCCACCAACGATATGCACAACTGTAGATGGTTTTCCACATACTTGAGAAATTTCTTCATTGACCTGTTGATATTTCATGGCAAGGCTTTCGTAAACAACACGAAGAAATGTTCCCCTATCCTTTGGCACATTCTGGTCAGTTCTTGTACAAAATGTTGCAATCGCCTTTTCCATATTAGATGGATTGTAAAAACTCCGATCATCGGGATCGATGAATGCTGAAAAGGCTTGGGATCTTTCTACAAGAGGTATGATTTCATCCCAGCCCAATTCTCGACCATCTTCAATCTGCCAAGCCCTGAGAATTTCCTGAACGATCCAGGTTCCCATGCAGTTTTTCAGGAATCGAATATTTCCAATTCCTCCCTCATTACTAATATTAAAAGACATAGCATTGGAATTTGTAATCGGTTTTTGGATTAATTTCCCTATAAGAGACCATGTCCCTGAACTGATTATAAGAGCCTTATCAGAGTCAACAACTGGTGCAGCAGCGTAAGCACTTGCGGTGTCATGTGAGCCTACGGCAATCAATTTTGCCTGATTTAGCCTGAGAGAGTCTGCAAGAGGTTTAAGAAGTTCACCCATAATGGTGCCGGGTTCGACTATTTCAGGCATGATTTCCTCTGGAATACCCAGTTTATCCAGTATCTTTTCACTCCACTGCTTCAGGTGAGCATCCATAAGCTGTGTCACACTTGCCCAGGTGGAGTCTATCTTACTGATATTTCCAAGGTAGAAATAGAATATTGTGGGCATGGGAAGAAATTTACAGCCCGGCTGGAGCAGGTATCTTCTATTGAGCATAAACCATAGGAGCTGGTTTGAGATGTTAAAGGGCTGGAAGTGAATCCCTGTTATTTTATAGATAGAAAAGGGATCGATTCTTTTCTTCAACTCATCGATCATGTTGTCCAGGCGGTGATCTCGGTAGCAGTATATCTTGCCTAAAATGTCACCATCCTTTGTTACAATATGACCATCGCTTCCCCAGGTGTCGATACCTATTGATTCTAGTGAGTCTGCTATCTCGCGGCGATATTTACGTAATCCTTTAATAATATTGTTATAAAGAAAAATATCATCCCAAAAGGTACGTTCACTGATGAGATTTTGACTGTCTTGGGTAAAGAATGAAACTCCCTCATGTGTAAATCTATGAATTTCTTCCATGGAAAAATAATCACCCCTGAAGGTAGCGCCAAAGCATTTTCCACCTGATGCTCCTAAATCAACAGCAAATACTCTCCTTGTATTCATTGATTTCTCCATTGTGCAACAGTGTGCCTTTATTCGATTCCTGAGAAACTTATATGATTTTTATAGGATGCTATTTTTTCAAATCGAAGTTTATTATAGTTTTTATATTAAAATCAAACTAAAGATTCATTTCTATCTATGTATAAAAAAGAGAGCCTGAACCTAGATCATGATAATCTAATTACATTGAATTTTCAAGGCAGAGAAGGTATAATTTATTTAATAAGATGATGTATTTAAAAAAAATATTGATAATACTTCCATTGATGTACATTCTTCTGGTTTCTGGTAGTTTTATGAGTAAGAGCCATAAAACTACCTCTGTGTACTATGCATTTGCTGAAAAGGAGGAATGGTATACTTCAAGTGATGAGTTTTTACCATATATTGATGAACTGGATGAAGAGGGAGCATGGCCTGATAAGAGCCTTCTTGAGAATGAGAATATTATAAAGAATGCTCGGATAAAGGGAATAAAGATTCTTAAAGAAGAGAATAACATAATATTCAATCTTACTGCCGACAACATCGAAGATATTGAAGGCAAGGATTTAATTTATAAGATTATTTCTGTTGGTTTTCCCCCCAGGATTATTATTTATCTGTATGGAGTAAGGAGTGAAGATAGGATCATTCGGTTTTTTAAAGATATGGAGATACTTGGTGTTGTATTAAATCCATTTACAGAAGTATGGCTAACGGAGTATGTGATCTTCTTCAAAGATTGGATCTGGTGTACAGGTTTATACAAAGGCGATGATCACCAGTTAAAAGTAACGTATGAAACTATCAAACCACCGTATGAAAAGGGTTATGGAGTAAGAATTGCAGATACAAAGATCGACCCTCTCCCTCAGGTAATTGAAGTAAAGAAAAAACTAACCAAGTATGGTCTGGAGAACTATCTCATAATTGCTTCGGATTATGAGACAATTGTTCTCGAGTCTCCCTTTTATGAAAAGAAGGAAGAAGCTATTGAGTATATTGAATCACTGGCAGACTTTGGCTATAAGGGGAAGCTTGCGATACGGGATTTCAGGGATTTTCCAAAACCTAATAGATTTGAAGTAGTCTCAGGAATAGCTATTACTCGTGGAGATAATACCAATCTTGAGAATATCGTTAATACAGAATGGACACCAGAAAAGATTTATAACCTGAGCTATTATGAAATATATACTGTTACAAAGGGTTTTTTTAGTCCCAGCATGCAAAGTGATGAAGTTGAGATGTCCGAATATTATTATACTCTCAGTGAAATATACAGGAATTACGATACTGAGAATGAAGATATAAGAAAGAAAGCTATTACAGTTACTATAAAAATTCTTGAGTTGATATATTACATATACCCTGAATCTCCAAGGGCAGATGATGCCTTATGGGATATAGCCAATATTATCAGAGAATACGCTATCAATGACATTCTGGAGGAAGAGGATTGTTATAGAATAATCTTGGAAGAGTATCCAGAAAGCATATTTTTGGAAGAAGCAGAGATCCGTATTAAAGTAATAGAAGAAAGTAGTACTGATCAGCTCTTAGAGGAAAAAGATCTGAAGGGCATTAAATAGAAATCTACCTTCCTTGCATATTCACTGCTAACAGTATTATGGATTATAGAAGAGTGGATAATGAATGACACTTCTAGGTTGTCATGTTTCTGTTGCTGGGGGTTATTACAGGGCGGTTGAGAGGGGGGAGGAACTTGGATGTAGTGCAATTCAGATTTTTACAAGAAGTCAGTTGAGGTGGGATTCAGGACAGATAGATGAAAGAGATATTGTAGCTTATAAAAAACTTCTTTCAGAGAGTACAAAAATAAAGCTAGTTTTTGCCCATGGATCTTACCTTTTCAACTTTGCATCTCCTGACCGTAAGATTATTAATAAATCTATTCTTTCCATCCTGGATGAACTTGAACGCTGTTTCCTTTTAAGCTTGCCATTTCTTATCATACATCCCGGCCACCACAGGGGTTTAGGTGAGGATAAGGGGATACAGAAAATTGTGGCCTCATTGAAAACTGTATTAACCAATGATAAAGGAAATACCATGATCTGTATAGAAACAACTGCGGGACAGGGAACAGGTCTTGGCTATAGATTCGAGCATATTCGTGATATCATACAGGGTACTGAGAGTGATAGAATTGGCGCTTGCATTGATACCTGTCACATTTTTGCTTCTGGATATGATATCCGTACGCTTAAAGAGTATAAAAAAACAGTAGATCTGTTTGACAGAGTAGTTGGGCTATCAAATCTCAAGGCCATCCATCTCAATGATTCAAAGGGAAGTCTCGCCTCAAGGATAGATAGGCATATGCATATAGGAGAGGGTCATATTGGAAGAGATGCTTTTGAGTATTTCATACAGGATGAGCGATTTGAAGCCATCCCAAAGGTGATAGAGACACCAAAAAAATCGGGTGATAGAGAAATGGATAGTGTTAATCTTGAAATACTTCGAAAGTTCACAAAGGATATGTAGACTTATTTTTTTCTTTAAGCTAATATGTGATATCGTTCTATCTGGGAGTAAACTGGAGTGAAAAGAGTTTTACTGCCGATTTTGGTTTGTCTTTTTCTATACTGTACAGCATTGGCCCAGGAGGCTCGAGATAGGCCTCAATTTCATGGGCAATTGGAAACAGCAATACATTTTAAACATAGTGCAGTAGATAATATATATTCATTTGATTTTCCCCTTTACGGAAAGTTTCAGATAGTGTATGAAAGGGAGATGTTTAATACTGTTCTCGCGCTCGATTACTATGAAGAGTTAAGTATTGGGGAAACATATATTCAGGGAGGAAGTGAATACTCATATTTGAAAATTGGTAATTATACTGAGGATTGGGGAGTTGGGTATGCTGTAAGCCCAATAAGTATTTTGAATAAGAATGATTCTCGTTATCCGGAAAACATCTTTTACCGGAGGTATTATAGACCGAATCCTCTTTTTGATATCACAATGGGCAGTGTGGATTTTTATGGGCAGTTAGCTGTTTCAAATAGAGAAGAGGATTTACTGTCACTTTCTGATACCTATCTGGGATTCAGAATTGTGGGGAAGTGGTCAGATTATGACATGAGCCTTGGATTCATAAGGAGGGCGGGGTGGCCGCCTCCACTATTCTTTCTAACTGCTTTAAGATCTGGTATAGATTATGGTGTATGGGTAGAACTCGGCTGGGAGTATAGAAGAACAGAGAATGATATATTTGACCTTGTTATCGGTTACAGGAGGGATCTTTCTTCTGCATCTATAGTTACTGAATGTATTGTGAATGGCGCTCATATGTATTTTTATATAGAAAATGTATATATACTACAACCTATTGTAAAGGTTGGTATTAAAGGATTTTCGCATATTCCAGATTTAAGCTATGCACTGAACTGTGCATTTAATGGCTTTTTTGTTATTGATATAGACAGGGGTTTGGTTCTCGAGCCCGGTTTTTTTCTATTTATTGGCAAAGAAGGGCAGTATCTATCACCCTATAGATATGAAAATAATAATTCAATCTATTTAAAGTTGCAGTATCAGTTCTGAAATACTTCTCGTTTTAGGTCCTGAAAATGTATAATTAGTTTATGGGTTACAGATAATGGGGAACAATTACACCAATGTCTAAGGTCAAAACGCTCAAAAAGAATTTTATACAAAATTTATAGCTTGTTTTTGTAAGTATGTTGTTAACCGAATTTTTCACATATTCACAGTCATCTGGATGAACTGAGTTTAAGTAAGTATCATAAGTTGCACCGAATTCAAATTATTGCTCTGAAGCTCCTATGATGATGTCCCAGTCGTATACTCCTATAGATCTTTCACCAGGATTAATAATAAGAAAATCTTCCTCATTCCATAGTACCACCGTCTATGAATATAGCCTCTCCATAATTTACTAGGCTTGATCCCTTCCTTGCTATAACCTGTTTTATAGGTGTATTTGTTTGCTCTCGGATATTGAAAGGGAGAGCAGGACCTGTATAATCTACCGCCATTGCACTTCCATGGGTTGTACTATTGCGCTACGCTTGCTTGATTCATTAAGATCTTTTCTGATAGTAACAACTGAAACATTGAAATGTTTATAGAGTTTTTTTAAATGATAGGAAAATCTATAATTGGTGTCAAGGAGTACCTTTTCACGAAAATGTTCTTAAATTATCTTCATTATTTTTTCCTTTTTCGCTTTTAACAAAAAAACTTGAGATAAATGTACTCTTTATCTACTTAAAACTACAGTTTTTTACCAGCATTGTTTCCAAGATTATAATCTTCTTGCAAAACAGTATCAATTATTATATTCTTTATTAGATTGAGAGGATCGTAAGTTGTAATCACAAAATATGAAAAAAACAGGCGATTCTTGTTGATGTCCAACTGTTTTCTCATGAGGATGATTATAATTTTTCCTACCAATTTTATATGAATTCTCTACTAATAATGCATTTAACATCCAGCCGAATGCATTAAAGTTCATTTTTTTGTGTTCTTAAGTCTATGGATATATTACACAAATCAAATTATAATTTTCAAATCAAATATGTTACAGGAGAAAATAATTATGAATATTTTACTTTTCACACTTGACACATTGAGAGCGCAAAGCATGTCGCTGCACGAGTATAAAAGGCTGACTACACCTCACCTTGACAATCTGGCGAAAAAGAGTGTTGTTTTCAATGAAGCATACAGCCCGATGATACCAACAGAACCAGCACACACTACGTTATTTACAAGCCGTGATGTATATGCTCATCAAATAATTGCACATGCAGGAGCTGCTGAACTTGATCCAACAATGCCAGTACTTGCAGAGATATTAAAGAAAAACGGATATTTTACAGGAGCAGCAGATATATTACAAAACTGGTATCCGAGAGGATTTGATGATTATCTGACATATGTATGGGATTCTGACCCGACGCATGATATGAGAAAAGCAGAGGCTGTTAATGAGACAGCATTCGAGCTTTTTAAAAAAGCAAAAGAACAGGACAAACCCTGGTTTATATGGCTGCATTACTGGGATCCCCATAACCCGTATAAAGCACCAGAACCGTTCAAAAGCATGTTTTATTCTTTCGGTAGGGAAAAAGATCCAAATAATCACAGCATGAATGAAGTCTGGGCGTTTGAACCGTTTAGGGAATTTTTTGAAGCCTGGATGGACGGGATAACCGATATAAATCACCCTATTGCACAGTACGATGGAGAAATCGCATATATGGATTCCTGTATTCAGCACATCTTTACAAAAATGGAAGATTACGGGTTTATGGATGATACATTAATTATCGTGACATCGGATCATGGTGAAGAGCTTAATGAGCATAAACAATGGTTTGATCACCACGGACTTTATGATACTAATCTCTGGATTCCATTGATGTTTTATTATCCAAAGAAACTTCCACAGAATAAGAGAGTTAATGGGATTGTTTCACTGATAGATGTTGCCCCTACAATACTTGAGCTTGCAGGCCTGGATAGTGAAATAGAAAGCTGTAAAATGGAGGGCATAAGCCTTGTTGCAGCGATGACTCAGGATATAGTCATTGAAGACAGGCCGTTATATACAATGGAATGTACATGGATGAAAAAGAGGGGTGTAAGGACAAGAGACTGGAAACTGATAGTCGAGGGCGGAGGAACTCCGGCCCATTTCAATACTCCCGATGTTGAGCTCTATGATCTGAAAAATGATCCGGCAGAAATAAAAAATCTTGCGGAAGAGAAACCGGAAATTGTTGCTCAATTGAAAGAACAGCTGGAAGATTACATAAAACAGAGAATGGAAGAGACAGGAAATCCGGATCCATTCGAATATCAGGATGTAACCTGTTTGAAAAACACCTTTCCGAAAGGAGCAGAACTTCCAAAAGTCATAAAAAACATGCCTGCACATAAAAAAGCAAAAATGGCATTAAGACTGCGCGGACTAGGTTACGGTGGAGATTAATGGTAGTTTATATCGCAAACAAATCTCATAAAGGCCGGTAAAAAACTATAATTAAACTCTTCATATGATATTCGTAAAAATAGTTATTTTATTCCGTAAAATACAGAGTTTAATCTTATATTTGAGTCCATTCTAAAATGGTGAATATGAGAATTTTACTATTAAAATTTGGATGCATATTATACCGCCCCGGGTGAAGCCTGGGGAAGTGGAAACGGTGAAACAAGCCCCGAGCCTGTTGCTCCGAAGTGCTGAAGGGCGGCAGGAAGTGCGGGAGCACAATACGAAACAGCAGAACGCAGGGCGTAAATAGTATTACCGAGCGAAGGAAACGAAATGAGGCTAGAAAGGCTGCAAGCAGTCTTAATGTACTCATAGTACCGATGAAGCGGGGGAACGATCCCGACGGACCATGTGGAGGAGAGGGGGAAACCAGGTCATAGAACCGTCGTAGGGGAACAGGATCGATGCTATGGAATCCAAGAACGTGTCAACGAAAAAACGACGGATAGCGGGAATGGCGAGGATTCATCCTGATATGAGCTTCAGCTCTCTGGCCCATTACATTGACCTCGAATGATTGTATGAGGTGTATAGGCGTACACGTAAGGATAGGCGCGGGAGAGTAGACAAGCAGACAGCTGATGAGTACGCTCGGGAGCTGGTAGCGAGCTTAAAGTCTCTCTTAGAGCGTACGAATTCGGGCTCCTACAGTGCTCTGTTTTTGCGTCGGGTGCACATCCCAAAAGGTACATCGAAGAAGGAGAAGCATCCGATTGGGATGCCGACATTCTATGACAAGATGCTCCAGAGAGCGGTGCAGATGGTGCTTGAACCACTTAAGTAGCAGGATTTTTTGGACTGCTACGCCGGGTTCAGACCAAAGCGGTTGGCCCATGATGCGCTGCAGGTGTTGTGTGCGTATCTCATGGAGTTGGGCGGAAGATGGATTATTGGTCTGGACATCCGAAAGTTTTTCGACATTATGAGTCATGAACACTTTCGGCAGATCATCAAAAGGAGGGTGCGTGACGCAGTGTTGCTGTGCTTGATTGGAAAGCGGTTGAAAGCAGGAGTGTTGGAAAAGGGGAGGGTGAGCTACCTGGAGCAGGAGACTCCAAGGGGTGGAGTGATATCCCCGATGCTGAGTAACATTTACCTGCACGAGGTGCTGCACAGGTGATTTGTATAGGTAGTACTACCACGGGTGAGGGGTAATACGTACCTGGTATGCTTTGCGGATGATGGAGTTTTGATCTTCTCTGACGAGTATAATGCCAGTGGGCTAATATAGATGCTAACGAAGCGATTTGTCAAGTATGGGTTTACGGTGCACTGTGAAAAGACGAGGATTGTCCGGTTCAGTAAACCCGGTTAAATAAATTGTTTGGAAAAGTGGCAAGCGGACCAGTGTTCATGTCCAGCTTTGTTTTCATAATTTTTCAGTTCAGGTTTTACTTTTTTACAAATATCTTCAATATAAATACACCTTGTATTAAAATAACAGCCTATTGGGGGGTATATAGGACTTGGGATTTCTCCTTTTAGAATTATCCTTTTTCTTTTTTTGGCTTTCAATGGATCTGCTATTGGGATAGCGGCTAAAAGAGCTTGAGAATAAGGGTGAATTGGTTTTTTGAAAAAATTTACGGTATCTGATATTTCAACTAATTTCCCAAGATACATTACTGCAATCTTACTGCTTATATATCTAACAACACTTAAATCATGAGAGATAAACAAATAAGAAAGATTGAAGTCTTCTTGTAGTTTTTTTAATAAATTTAATATTTGTGACTGCATAGAAACATCGAGTGAGGATATTGGTTCATCACAAACTATTAAATCGGGATTTAATATTAAAGATCGAGCAATTCCCACCCTTTGCCTTTGTCCACCGCTCAATTCATGGGGAAATCTATTAAAATATTCTTTACCTAGTCCTACAGCATCCATTACTTCATATATTCTTTTTTTTATATTTATTTTATTTTCATCACTATGTACAGCGAGAGGGGCTCCAATAATTTTTCCGACTTTTTTTCTAGGATTTAAAGATGAATAAGGGTCTTGAAAAATTATCTGAATTTCTTTTCTTAATTTTTTAGATTCTAAGCCTTTGTAATTATCAAAATTTTTAGATTTAAAAATAATTTCACCTTTTGTAACTTCTAGAAGTCTTAATATCATTCTTGCTATGGTTGTCTTGCCACACCCGCTTTCTCCAACTAATCCAAATATTTCCCCCTGATATATTTCAAAAGAGATATCATCCACAGCACGTAAAAATGTTATTTTATTTTTAAGTATTCCAGAATCAATCTCGAAATACTTTTTTAAATTTTTTACTTTTAACAGAGGCTCCAATTATTTACTCAACTTTACTTCATATATCAGATTTAAATTTCAATAATTTATAAAAAACATGAGCTTTTATGATTACCATCTATAGTCTTAAGCTCAGGAGTTGACTTTAAGCAAATCTCTTTTGAATATTTGCACCTTGTTCTAAAACTGCAGCCAGTAGGCAAGTTTAAAAGTTGAGGTGGATTCCCATCTATTTGATATAATTTTTTTTCTATACTTGAAGTTATCTTCGGAATTGATTTCAATAAACCTTCCGTATATGGATGGTGAGTATTATAAAAAACATCATATAAAGATCCAGATTCTACTATTTTTCCCGCATACATTACAATTACTCTATCAGCCATTTCTGCAATAACGCCAAGATCATGGGTAATATAAATAACCGCAGTATTATTGGTTTCTTTAAGCTCATTCATCAAATACAAAATTTGCGCTTGTATGGTAACATCTAGTGCTGTTGTGGGTTCATCAGCAATTAATACTTTTGGTTTACATGCTAAAGCCATTGCTATCATTACCCTTTGTCTCATTCCTCCACTCAATTCGAATGGATATTCATTTATCCTTTTTTCAGGATCCTGAATTTTTGTCATACCTAATAAATCTATGGCAACCTTTTTAGCTTTCTTTTTACTAATTCTTTGATGTATCATTAACGCTTCTATTAATTGGTTGCCAATTGAAAAAACTGGATTTAAGGAAGTCATTGGATTCTGAAAAATCATAGATATAATACTACCCCTTATTTTTCTCATCTCACCTCTAGGCAACTTTAAAATATCTTTACCATCAACAAATATTTCTCCTGTTTCTATTTTACCAATAGGAGGTTTTATTAATCTTAAAATTGAAAGTGCAGTAGTACTTTTTCCACATCCTGATTCACCTACAATACCAAGTGTTTCATCTCTATTTAATGAAAATGAAATATTATTTACAGCTTTTACTATTCCACTTTCAGTATAGAAGTTTGTTTTCAAATTCTTAATTTTTAGTACTTTCATCTATGTTTTTATCATACAAATTCTGGTATTTTCTATTAGAATTTTATTTTCATTTGTAATTAAATAAAATAGATAGATGAGGTTGCTTCGGTTTAGCCTCACAATGACAATTCTTTAAGTATATAACCAATAGTTAGTAAAGCCGTTTTTATTATAAATATAGTGAATAAAATACGATACAGGTTACAATATGTCAAATGGTATCCGATAATTCCATGGGTTCACCCATTCGTGTTAAGGTTTAAAAAGCTCCCAATAGATTTCCTAGTATAGCATTGCTGGTTCGAAATTCATGTTCTTTTAGCTCTTTAACAAGATCGTGAGCTGCATACTGTTCACCTTGGTATGAATGGTGAATATACCGTGTCTGTGTCCTACGTTGTGTTAAAGCCATATTCAATGCAAAAAGAGATAATGTGATATATAGTATAGTTGACAATGAATAGCCTATGACTTTATATAAGAAGCTGTCCAGGATGACCGCAAGATACACAAAGGTGGTAAGAATGCGGATGTAAGTAATATTAACCACCCAGACTTTATTGAGTTTTGATAGAGCACTGTTTTTGACAAGTTTTAATATTGCGGAATATAAAGCAAAAAATTTGTAATAATTTTATATGAATATTTTGCAGCAAAGAGTGATGGATTATCTCTCATAAATCTGAGCACTTTTTTATAAGTAACACAATCACGGCTAAGTTGCTTGATCGCTTTTCGGAAAAGAATATTTTAATTTATAGAACTATTTATAGTCTTCTCAACCTCGGATCAAGTAGATCTCTTAATCCATCACCTAATATATTAAAACCCAACGTAGAAATACTAATAGCTATTGCTGGGAAAATTATAACAAATGGATAATGTTGCATATAAACTACACCTTCCCTTATCATAACACCCCAACTTGAGGTTGGTGGTTGTGCTCCTAAGCCTATAAAACTAAGACTGGATTCAATGATAATAGAATAAGCAAACACAACAGTTGCATAAACAATAATGCCATGAATGCAATTAGGCATAATTTCTATAAAAAGAATTTTAAAATTAGAATTTCCTATTGCTTTTGCTGCTTCTACGTATAAATTTTCTTTTGCTTCTAAAACCAAGCTCCTTGTGAGACGAGAAAAAGGGGGTATATATGCTATTCCGATTGCAATCATCATATTTGTAAGGCCTTGACCGAGTACTGCTACTAACACAATTGTTAGAAGAACATAAGGAATAGACCATATTGAATCTATTATTCTCATTAAAATATTATCTAATAGTCCTCCGTAGAAACCTGCAACTAGTCCTATTAGTGTACCAAAAAATAGAGCTGTAAGACAAGATACAGAACCAACTTTCAAAGAAACCCTGCTTCCATATATTACTCGGGATAGAATATCTCTTCCAAAACCATCAGTTCCAAATGGATGCTCAAAACTAGGTTTTAAAAACCTGTTATTCGCATCAATTTCATAAGGATCTCTTGGAGCAATATAATTAGCAAATATTGCAATTAAAATAACTATTAAAACAATTATACTTCCAATAACAGCCAATTTTGTTTTTAGAAATCTCTTAAATACCACGAATAACTCTTACCTTTAATATATTTTAAGTTAATCACTTCACAAAACGAGGAGCAAATAGAAGTATCTTTTAATGGATTCCAATTCTTTAAAATAAGAAATTATACCATGTATATATCAAAAATCTACTATGGGCCTCGATCCCTCAAAAAAACTTCAATCCTCATATATGCTCAAAAAGAGTCTTATTAAGATTGTTGAATATATGTAAGCAAAACACCCTAGTTTTCGGACTTATAATTATGTTATAATTGCTTATATTACTGTACTTCTCATTACTATAGCTACTTCAAAAAATAATCCTGTTAAAACTTTGCCTATAAATCTCAATCCTATTTTACGATTTTTGTATCTCTCTATTATTTATTAGCTGTGTTACCTTCAAAATAGTAAGTGAAGGTAACACAGCGAGGTACAAATAATTTCTCTACTACTTATATTCCAAATTCATTATCCCTACATTGTTATTATGGATAAAATCTCCTCTAACATTAAATTTCAATTCTGTTATATTACTTCTAATTCCATAAAGGTTTGGAGCAGTATATAGCCAGATAACCGGTGCTTCGTCTACTAATATCTTGTTAACCTCTTTGTATAATTGTATCCTTTTATCCTGATTAAATTCAGCTTTGGCCTCTCTTAATAATTTATCTATCTCAGAGTTGGTCCAACCACCACCAAACCATGCAGGGTAAACACAACCTGACTCGAGTGCAGTTCCATAGAGTATGTTTGGATCAGCAGTGAACATCCAAGTCTGGGTATGAATATCAAAATTAGCATTTCTCTCATCTTTAGCCCACTCTGCAAATTCTACTTTATTAATAGTCGCTTTTATACCTATTTTTGCTAATTGAGATTGAAGAATCTCAGCATTTGTAGTAAAATTTATAAAATCAGTAGTATGTATTGTAGTTTCAAAACCGTTTGGGTATCCTGCCTTTGTAAGTAAACTTTTTGCTAACTTAGTATCATATCTTAATCTTGGAATGTCTGAACTCCAGATAAAACCTTTGAACCATAAATCAGTTGTTTCTTTGCCTGTACCACTAGTAGCAATATCAATAAATTCTTTAACATCTATCGCATGAGCTATTGCTTGTCTTACAAGTTTATTATCAAAGGGTTTTTTATTTGTATTCAATCCAAAAGCATAAGCCCATTTCTCAGAATTTGGAACTGCGGCTAATATGTAATCTTCAGCAGGAGAGTCCAAATATAATCTATATGACTCCATAGGTGGATTTAATATTATATCAACATCTCCGGTTTTTAGTGCAGTCAATCTTACCGTATCATCGGGGACCGCTTTAAAAATTATAGTTTTAACTTTTGGTGTTCCACCCCAATAATCGTCAAAACTTTCAATCTTAAAGTAATCAGGCATTACTAATTCTACAAGCTTATAGGGTCCCGTGCCAATTATCTCACCTTCTTTAATTTTACCCTCTGGGGTAAAGTTTTCCGGGCATACAATGGCTCGTTGTGCGCTAGCTACACCATATAAAAATGGTGAAAAGGGTTGATTGAGTGTCACTTCAACTGTATAATCATCTACTACATCTATGCTCTTTACATCTCCAAGCTCTCTAACGCGTAAACCTGGTTTATTAGGAGGAATCCAACCCATTACCCTCTCTAATGAAAATTTGACATCTTTAGCAACAAATTCTCTTCCATTGTGCCATTTTACCCCTTTTCTTAGATGAAAAATATACTTCTTACCATCTTCTAATATGTCCCAGCTTTCAGCTAATGACGGCACCAACTGCATATTTTCATCATAGTCCAATAAGCCATTATAAACTAACTGAAGCTGCATTTGACATTCAACGGGAGTCCAATATGTTATATCAGGTTCTGTCCAAGTTTCTGATATAGCAACTACTAACTCTTCAATTGGTTTTTTTTCTATTTCTACTACTTCCTTTTCTTCCTTGCCTGCATAACTCGTCATTGTAAGCCCTAACACCAGGGAAAAAACAATTGTTGTTACACAAATAATTAATAAATTTTTCTTCATTTCTAAAACCTCCTATTTTATTTTTTAGATTATAAATTGCTAATTTTTTTAAATCACCTCCTCCCTTGATATAGTTGACAACTGGTAAACGATAGAATAAACAAATGTATTTACAGCATAGGTTAAGTTGAAAACTTTCGTGAATTTTTTTAAAATACAACTTTTTCAGCAAAATAGATTACAATATATAAATTCCTTTAAAAATTAGTAAATATTATTTACGCTCTTTATTACTATAATATTTAATCTTTTTAATTTTATTTAAGTTGAATTTTTGGATTTAGATATCTATAAAGAATATCTATTATTAAATTAAATGTTACGTTTATTGTTGCTATAAATAATACTACTCCTTGAACAACTGGATAATCACGACTGAAGATTGCTTGAAAAACTAATCTTCCAATTCCAGGTAAAGCAAAAATTTCTTCTATGATAATAGTTCCTCCTAAAGTAGTTGCATAAAACATCCCTGATAATGTTATTATTGGGACTAGAGAATTTTTTAAAGCGTGCTTTAATATAACGGAGATTTCTTTAACCCCTTTTGCCTGAGCCGTTTTAATATAATCTTGTCCAAGTATTTCAATCATTTGAGTTCTTGTTACTCTAGTAATGCTACCTGCAATAGCAACTGCTAAAGCTAATGCAGGTAAAGTCATATACCTTAAAAAAATTATTGGTGATTCAAAAAAACTTTTATATCCAATACTTGGAAATAAATTAAGAGTCAAAGCAAATAATAATATTAACAGAACGCCCATTAAGAATGCTGGGATAGAGATTCCAAAAAGAGCAAAAGCCATTATACTTAAATCAAAAAAGGTATTTCTTTTTGCGGCTGCAATAACTCCTGCAAAAATTGCAATTATCATCGCAATTATCATTGCATAAGTTGCTAAACTTATAGTTGTCGGTAATCTACTAATTATTAATTTTGTTACTGGAATACCTAATCTAATTGAGTTACCAAAATCCCCCTTTAATATATTTTTGAGCCAGATCATATATTGCACAATTAGAGGTTTATCCAAATTTAACTGTTTAGTTAATATTTCGATCTGCTCAGGTGTAGCATACACTCCAAGCATAATTCTAATTGGATCACCTGGTATCATATGCAAGAACGAAAAAACTATAACAGAAACTATAAATAATACAGGTATAATATATAAAATTCTTTTTATTATGTATTTGGTCATAAAAAATTTTAATAAATATTTAACCTCTTTATTGCTTACCTTTTTAAGATTTAAGAAATTTATTATGTTCAACTACATTTTTATCTAGAAATAATACTGTAAATTTCTAATATCATATTATCCTTATATCTTCAGATGAATTCGTCAACTGTTCAAAACCAGAAGAAGTTATTACATAATTATTCTCTACAACAGTAAAATATAAAGAATCTTCCCAACTAGGTTTCTCCATTATAGCTGGTTCTATTGCTACTACCATTCCCTTTTTTAAATCCTTGTCTGAATCATATAGAAGAAATGGTGATTCGTGAAGATCTAAACCTATTCCATGTCCTGTATGCCCTTTTCCAAATGTTAATAAATCACCATATCCTTGACTGAGAAAATAGTTTTTACCAGCTAAACAAACATTCTTTATTTTTGCCCCATTTCTTAAACAGGATCTAACTGCATTTTGTGCACTCTTAGTGACTTCATATAATTCTGTGTATCTGTCATCTTTAACATATCTCAATGCTCCTGTTCTAACCATATCTGCAGTGTAACCCTTTACACTGCATCCCCCATCTATTTGAATTATATCACCTTTTTTTATCTCATAATCTGTAGCATGAGAATCACAGCACATACTTCTACCATTCCAGCCAGCAATAACGGTTAGAAACGGAATACTTCCTGCACCTAGTCTAAACATCTCTTCTTTTATTATATTACTTATATCTTTTTCAGTTATACCTTCCTTTATGGATGAAAGTCCCTTTTCAAAAGCTTCTGTAGATATCTGACAAGCACTTCGTAAAGCATCAATTTCTAATTTAGATTTTAATTCTCTACATGCTATTATATAATCATATGTCGAAATTATTTCCATATTAGGAAAATTTGCTTTTATCTCTTCAAATATTTCAATTGGCATACAGAGTTTTTCAGAGATCCCAGTTTCCATAGCAATCTTACTACTACCTAATCTTTTTTCTTTTATGGTTTCTAAAATCATTCTTAAAGCTTCATTTTTCTCTGGGGTTTCTATTGACGCCTTCCAAAATCTTTTATCTTCTATCCAAGAAGTTTTCGAAGCCCCAGATCGAGCTCTGTTTAGAAGTAATGTAGGTTCCTTTGATATATCTGTACTAACAATAAGTACAATAAAATCATTTCGACAAACCCAAATATCTGTTAATGGACCACCAGCGAAATATCTTATATTTATTTCATCAGTAAATACGAAAGCATCTATGTTGTCATTTCTACCACTTACTACTAAATCTTTGTATCTTCTTTCATATTCGCTTATCGGAAATTCTGAATACTTAGCCATTTAACTCTCTTCTGAAAATAAATGATAAAGAGATAAACTTCTTAAAATCATGATAGTATACCTAACGATTCAATAGTTATAGGTTTTCTAGATTTTATCGATTCTTTGGCTGCTATTACTCCTGCAAAGCTTTTTATGTTATCCTCAATATCAGTTTCACACTTTATATCTTTTGTTAAAGAATTTTTAAAATTTTCTAAAGAATATTGCAATTCTGAATATTTTATATTGAATGGTTTTATTTCTTCTCCAGGGGCATAAGTTCCACGTAATAATTCATCAAGTTCATGCTTTCCATATAAGAACACTTTTCCTTCATCATTAAGTTCTATACAGCCATTACTCCCATATATTTGTATATTCCCATTCCAGTTACTGATTTTACCCTCACTTACCCAGGATGCACAATAAATACCGCTTAGAAAATTTGACATTTTAATAATTGCATATAATATTGGTCTTCCTTTAAACCAGCTCCAACTTACAGTTTCCTGATTTGCATATATTTCAATAAAATTTTTATCTGTTAGATATCTCATTAGATCAAAATGGTGAATCGCCATATCATCGAGAATTGGACTTTCTATCTCAAGTCTATATCCTGGAATTTTAACTGTTTGCTGATGGCTATAAACAAAAAAACCTAATTCTCCAATAGTACCAGATTTTATTATATCTTTCATTAAAACAATACACTCTCTGCCTCTATAATTTTGACTGATAACAAATTTTACTCTCCTATATTTCTTATGAAGATATAAAAATTCTTTCGCTTCATTAATGTCTTTCGCAAGTGGTTTTTCACTTAAAATATGTATATTATTTTTAATAGCTACTCTTATTATTTCGCCATGTTTATCTGGTGAAACAGCAACAACAACTGCATCAGTTTTTGTAGAATTAATAGCTTTTTTTATATCATTAAAACATATATTTTCAGGAATATTATGATTTTCTTTTGCTGCATCCAAAGTATCTAAATTTTTTTCAACAACACCAACTAATTCATAATCTTTATTTTCTCTTATATTTTTTAACCATCGTGATCCCTGCTGCCCTAAACCACAAATTAATATTCTTATAGGTAATTTCTTTATTAATAATTCATTCATAATAAATATTACTTCTTAATGAGTTATCTCGAGTTTAAAATCTAATACAATTATAAATAGCTCCGTAACTTTTATATTCTTAGATTATTTTTTTCTTAACTAGCGCGGTTCTCTATACTTAGTCCTATACAAAAAACTATTATATATACTTTGCTTTTAAAATGAGATACTTCCTAATTAAAACGATAAAATAATTTCCAAAGAGCAATTGTTTTCAAAATCATGAAATTATTTTAGTTTTAACAGTTCAGTATACCGCAATTTTCTTTTGAAAAAACTGTTGAACCCTTCTTTAATATTTAATGGTTTATTTGTATATATATGTATAAACATTTATATAAGATTTCAAACATCTTACATAAGATGATTATATTTGTCAATACTTTTTTGTTTATTTTTATTTAAAAATGGACTTTCCAGAAGTCCACTTTTAAAATTTATTTTATCTCTTAATTGACAATTTGCACCACATCGTGGACACGAAATTCGCATAACATCGTGGACA